>NZCH01000109.1 GCA_002688155.1 Phycisphaerae bacterium | reverse complement strand
GGGCGCTTGCGGCCGTTCTGCCCGCCGTAGAGGATTTTCCGTACACCGTCCGGCTGGTCAGTGAAATTCTCGAGTCCAACGGCTCGTCGTCGATGGCGTCGGCGTGTGGCGGGTCGCTGGCACTGCTGCATGCGGGCGTGCCCATCAGCGGCCCCGTCGCCGGCATCAGCATCGGGATGATCAAGGAGGGGGATCAGGAACTGCTGATAACCGACATCCAGGGCGAGGAAGACCACTTTGGTGACATGGATTTCAAGGTCACGGGTACGCGCAAGGGTATCACGGCGATCCAGTTGGACTTGAAGATTCGCGGGCTGAACATCGAGCTCATTGAAAAGACGTTCATACAGGCCAAAGCGGGGCGGATGCACATTCTCGATATTATGGATCAGGCGATTTCCGAGCCGACGCCCGAATTGAGCCCGTACGCACCGCGGCTGCTGACCACACACATCCATCCTGAGAAGATCGGCATGCTCATCGGCCCGGGCGGCAAGACAATCCGGGCTATGCAGGCGCGCACGGGCGCGACGATCGAGGTGGACGACGACGGGACCGTGCTCGTGTCAGCCGTCGGCGGCGGTATGGCCGAGAAAGCACTCGCGGAAATCGAGGCGATGTGTGCTGAACTTAAGGTCGGCCAGATTTACGAAGGAACCGTTACGTCGATCAAGGACTTCGGCGCATTCGTTGAGTTGACGCCCGGCCAGGACGGGCTGTGTCACATCTCCGAACTCGAGGACGGCTTCGTCGACAAGGTCAGCGACATCGTCAACCTCGGCGCGCAGGTTCGGGTCAAAGTGCTGTCGATCGACGAGAGCGGCCGTGTGAAGCTTTCGCGCCGCGCCGCGCTGAAGGAGGAGGAGCCCGTCGCGTCATGACCGGCGGGTGTGGCTCGTTGCAAATGCTTAACTGAAAAGGCGTTGCGGCGGACATGTATGCTCAGGCGCTTTTCACGCTCCGCATTTGGCGCTGCGCTATTGCAGCTTCGCGAGCAAGTGGTTATGCTGACGCCTGTCAAACTCGTTCAGAGATAGGTGAAGGGGCGGCGGGTGTGTGTCTACCTCGATGCCCGCACGCGGGCTCGTCGGGAGTACGTGATTCATTTCATTATGTAGCATACGCGTGAGTTTCCGGGCTTGCGGCAATATTCAGGTGATTATTGATGCTCGTCTGAAGGCGAAAGTACGTTGTGGGCACGCGCATTTGCATGGGCAGGGGTTATTACAGGCCGTGCGGTTTGACAGTCCCATGTGTGGGGTCCACGTCTTTTTGAAGGAGTGATGCCGTGTCAATACGGGGCCAGGTCAAATGGTTTGATCCGAAAAAGGGGTTTGGATTCATTGTCGGGCCGGACGAGCAAGATGTGTTTGTCCACTACAGCCAGATCGAAGGTGATGGCTTTCGGTTGCTGCGAGACGGGGAGGAGGTCGATTACGACCTTGTCGAAGGCGACAAAGGATGGCAGGCCCGCGAAGTGAATCGTTTGAATCCCACGGAGGACCAGCCGTCCAGTTAGGCGACTGGTTCGGGTTCTGCCATTCGGTACAGATTCATGGGGTATGTGCGCATGACAACGGGACATGCTGCCGGTATGCTTGTCATGTTGCATGCAATGGTTCCTTATTGGCATAAGTGCGGGCGTTCTGCTGACGATTCCGTTGGCGGGTCTGTTCGCAAGGCGATGGGCACAGCGCGCCCGTGGGCTCGAGCAGCGCGCCCGCGCCGCGGAGCATCTGGCCGACCTTGGCATGATGACGTCAGGCCTGGCGCACGAGATTAAGAATCCGTTGTCCACCATCGGCCTGAACGTCCAACTCATCCGTGAAGACCTGCAGCAACTGTCCAGTGACGGGGACCCGGCCCGGGAGGACCACATCCAGAAGGTCGACCGGCGTTTTGACACGCTGCTGAACGAGACCAGCCGCGTGCGCCAGATTCTTGACGACTTCCTGCGTTTCGCCGGGCGCGTCAGATTGCAACGCGTGGATACCGACGTAAACGCACTGGCATCGGAACTGATCGACTTTTTCGCGCCTCAGGCCGAGGAAGCGCACGTTCATCTGCGATCGCAGTTGTCAGCCAGCCCGGCGACGATCTGCGCCGACCCGGCGCTGCTGAAACAGGCAATCCTGAATCTGATGATTAACGCGTGCCAGGCGATGGTCGCCGCGCGCACCGCCGGACAGCCCAGTGGTGGCAACGATGAACTGATCGTCAAGGCTGAGCGTGGCAAGAGCCTCGGCCGCGACGAAATCCGTCTGCATGTGATTGACACGGGGCCCGGCATCGAGCCGAAACTGGTCGATCAGATCTTTACTCCCTACTTTTCGACCAAGCAGGGCGGCACGGGTCTGGGGCTGTCCACCGCCAAGCGCATTGTTGAAGAGCACGGCGGCACGATTGGCGTTCACTCCGACGCCGGCCGGGGCACCGACATCTGCATTTCCCTGCCTGTCGATCCACCAATGCCGCAATCCGCCGACTGATTTGGCCGATGATGTTCTTGGATTGCGCTCGCGTAATGTCACGTAACGGCTAACCAACCCTCAACCGCGTGTTCATTGTCATCGGATCAGGACCTTCGGGTGTGGCGGCGGCTTCGGCGTTGTTGGAGCGTGGCTGTGACGTGTTAATGCTCGATGCGGGCCTGTCGCTCGAACCGGATCGCCGCGCCGTGGTTGACCAGCTTGCGCGCGTTCCGCACGAAAAGTGGTCCGGCGATCAGATTGGCCGAATCCGCAACGAAGGCCAGATCGATGAAGACGGTCTGCCGGTCAAGTTGCTCTATGGCTCAGATTTTCCGTTTCGGCGTGCGGGCGAGCTGGTCACAACACAGCAGACGGGCGTGTCATTCAAGTCATCGCTCGCGCAGGGCGGGTTAAGCAACCTCTGGGGCGCCGCCGTACTGCCGTACAACGCGCGTGACATCGATGATTGGCAGGTCGGCGCCGACGCATTGGCGGGGCACTACGAGTCGGTCACGAAGTTCTTTTCCCTGTCCGCACGTGACGATGATTTGACCGGCCTGTTCCCGTTGTACACCGGTGACGCGTGTCCGTTGCGTTTAAGCCGGCAGGCGCAGGCGTTGCATGATGACCTGTCGCGCAGCAGCGCGGCATTACGTGAGGCAGGTGTGACGTTTGGCCAGTCGCGCATCGCTGTCACCGCGCAGGCCCAGGGTGATCGGCCCGGATGCGTGTATTGCGGGTCGTGTTTGCACGGCTGCCCGTACGAACTGATTTACTGCAGCGAGCACACACTGCGCAAGCTGTGTACGAATGACCGGTTCGAGTATCGGCCCAACGTGCTGGTCACCGGGCTGAGCGATCGCGATGGCCAGGTCGAAATCACCGCGCGCGCAGTCGACAGTGAGTCAACAGGCACGATGACATTTTCCGCCGATCGCGTGTTCGTCGCGTGTGGGCTGATTGCATCCACGAAACTGATCCTGCGCACGTTGCAGGCGTTTGACCAGCCCGTATCGATCCGCGACTCGCAGTATTTTCTGCTGCCGTTCATGCGGTACCGCGGCATTTCAGGCGTGGCAACTGAGCCGTTGCACACACTGTCGCAACTGTTTGTTGAATTGGACGATCCGACGATTTCGCGCCGGCTCGTCCACCTGCAGGTGTATTCGTACAGCGACATGTTGGCACACGCGCTGCGCGCGAAGTTCGGCCCGCTGCATTCGTTGCTGGGCCTGCCGATTCGTTCAGCGCTCGCGCGGATGAGCCTTATTCAGTGCTTCGTGCACAGCGATGATTCGCCGTCGCCGAATGCAACGCTCGTCCGTGATGATGACGATCCCGGCGGGGCTCGCCTGGTGATCGAGGTCACAGCACAAGAGCTGCAAAAACGTCAGATCGTCAAGGCGATCGTACGGAAGCTGCGTGGCCTGCGCCGCGCATTTCGCAGTGTGTTTGTCACGCCGATGATGCAGATGACCGAACCTGGGCGTAGCTTTCACAGTGGCGGGACGCTGCCGATGCGCGCGTCACCGAATGTGTTGGAGTCGGATTTGCTCGGTCGCCCCGGCGGGCTGCGGCGCGTGCATGTGGTCGATGCATCGGTCCTGCCTTCGATCGCCGCGACGACCGTGACGTTGACTGTCATGGCCAACGCGCATCGCATCGCATCCGAGGCCGTGGAGACCAAGCCATGACGCAAACGACGGAACTGAGCACGTGCGCTGTGACCGGCGCCAACGGTTACGTGGGCCGAATCATCGTGCAGTACCTGCGCGATGCGGGGAAACGCGTGATGTGTCTGCAGCGCACGACAGGCGACGCCGACGTGCGAGCATGGTCGTTGCAGGGCGAACCCTCAACCGACATGTTTGCGGATGTCGATGTGCTGATCCACTGCGCCTACGACTTTGGCAGCGTCGGTTCGGCGGGCATTGAAAAGATCAACGTGCATGCGACGCTGCGGTGGTTCGATGCCGCGAAAGCGGCCGGAGTGCGGCGGATCATCTTCATTTCGTCGATGAGTTGTTACGACGACTGCAAAAGCCTGTATGGAAAAGCAAAGCTGGCGGTCGAACGCCGCGCGACGGATTTCGACATGGTGATTGTGCGCCCGGGCCTTGTGTACGGGCCGACGCCCGGCGGTATGGTCGGATCGCTGACAAAGATATTGAACCTGCCCGGTCCGCTACTGCCAATGGTAGGCGCCGGCCGGTTTGCGACGGTGCTCGTGCACGAGCACGACCTGGGTCAGTCCATGGTGCAATTGTGCGGTTTCAACGACGTGCCCGCGGGCAAACCGATCAGCGCGGCGAATGATCAGCTGATGCCGTTTGTTGACATCATGAAATCACTGGCCCGGGCATGTGGCAAGAAGGTGATTTTTGTGCCGGTGCCGTGGCGGTTGCTGTGGCTGCCTCTGCGGATCGCGGAATCGGTCGGCGTGCGCGCGCGGCTGCGCAGTGACAGTCTCGTTGGCCTGGTCAATCAGAACCCGGCGCCGGACTTTTCAATCACCAGGCAACTGGGCCTGTCATTTAGACCCTTCAGCCCCGACGCGCTGTCTCCCAACGCCGACCACTGAGAAGCGCAGTGACGAAGGGTCGGATTGCAATCGACGCTCACCCCATCCTCGCACGTACAATTCCAACCGCCTCCTCCAGCGCTTTGTTCAGGTCATCATTGGTCACGAAATGATCGTAAGCCCCGCATGCGCGGGCTTGTGCAATTTCATCCGTTGCTTTCGCAAAACGACGTTGAATCACATCTTCGGGTTCGCGAGCACGATCGTGCAAACGGCGCAGCAACTCTTCCTCACCGGGTGGCAGGACGAAGACCGCCACGGCATCGGGCATGTTCTTCTTCACCTGGATCGCGCCTTTGACGTCAATCTCAAGGATCACCAGCCGGCCGTCGTCGAGTTTCCGCTGAACGAAGTCGCGCGGCGTACCGTAGTAGTGGCCGAACACCTCCGCCCATTCCAGCAGGTCGCCGGCATCGCGACTGCGCTCGAACTCTTCGCGATCAATGAAAAAGTAGTCGTGACCTTCCAGGTCGGCGTGCGCCTTGGGGCGAGTGGTCACGGACACGCTGGACACGCCCTGCATCGCACGTTCGACGTGGTGGGTGATGGTGGTTTTCCCGACGCCTGACGGGCCGGAGATGACCAGCAGGAGGCCGTGGGGTTTGGTTTGGTCGGCCATGTGTGAAGTGCGAAGTCGCGGGTGGCATTGCGAAGCCGCAAGCGGTGTCGGATTACTTGACGCGTGTGATGAGATAGAGCACGCCCATACGCACCGCAAGACCGTTGGTGACTTGCGCGAGGACAGTGCTTTGCGGGCCGTCGGCGACGGCGGACTCGATTTCGATCCCGCGGTTGAGCGGGCCCGGGTGCATGACGGTCACGTTGGGTTTGGCCTGCGCCAGCCGCTGCGTTGTCAGCCCGTACAGCGCGGCGTACTCACGTACGGACGGAAACGCCTGGCTTTGAATCCGCTCGAACTGCACGCGCAGCATGTTAATGACGTCGACACGCGGCAAAACCTCGTCAAAGTCATGTGCCAGTTCACAGCCGAGTTGCGAGAACCCGCTGGGCAACAGTGTCGGCGGGCCGACGAGGATTACGTTCGCTCCCAGTTTGGTCATCGCGTGAATATTCGAACGTGCGACCCGGCTGTGCTGAATGTCGCCTACGATCGCGACCGTGATGCCTGACAGGTCAAAATCATCGCGGCCCAGACGCTGCGCGACGGTGTAGGCGTCGAGCAGACCCTGCGTCGGATGCGCGTGTTGCCCGTCGCCGGCGTTGATGACCGAGCAGTTGACCGAATCGGCCAGCAGCGCCGCGGCGCCACTCTGGTCGTGGCGCACAACAATCACGTCCACGCCCATTGCTTCGATGTTCCGCGCCGTGTCGCGCAGCGACTCACCCTTTGCGACGGACGATCCCTTCGCGACCAGTTCGACCACGTCGGCGGACAACCGACTGGCCGCCAGGTGGAAACTCATGCGCGTGCGCGTTGAGTCTTCAAAGAACAGGTTGGCCACCACCTTGCCTCGAAGTGCGGGTACTTTCTTGATGCTGCGCGTCGACACGTCGGAGAAACCATGCGCCGTTTGGAGAAGAAAACGAATTTCCTCGCTGCTGAGCTGGGCGATGGTCAGCAGGTGCTTGTGTTTCCAGTCGAATCCGCGTTTGGTCTTGGCCAACTCGATTGATCCCTCAGCCTTGTGGGCGCTTTGGCGCCGCGAGGTGAACGTGACTCTCACGCGCCGTCGCAGTCTTGAATAATAATCGCATCACGTTCGTCCGTGGGCGTGAGCGTGACTGCGACCTGCTGATTGTTGGTTGTTGCATTGCTCATGTCCACTGCGACCTGATCAGGATGGATCGGCAGTTCGCGTCCGCCGCGATCGACAAGCACCGCCAGCCACAACCGCCGGGGACGGCCGAAATCCATCAACGACTGCATCGCGGCACGCACACTCCGGCCTGACATCAACACGTCATCGACCAGCACGATGTTCAGGCCGTCGATCGCGAACGGGATCTCCGTTGTGCGCACGATCGGCTGCGGGCCGACCTCTGACAGGTCGTCGCGGTAAAGCGTGATGTCCAGCGAACCAACACGGTCGTTCGGCAACTCAAGTTGTGCGGCCAGACGCTGCGCCATGACATCGCCACGACTTTGAATTCCGACCATCGCGCACGTGTCAGCGAGCGGAGCGTCACCGACGGCTCCGGTGAGGTCGCCACGAATCCGCACGCCAAGATCATCGATCAGGCGTGCGACCGCGTTGGCGTCGGCAAAGGTCTGCATATGCGTATCGTAGCCCCGTTCACCGAAGCGTGCGTCAGTGACGGTGAAGATCATCGCGGATCAGCGGTTTGACCGTCAGCCGGCTCGACCAGGAGTCTTTCCGCCGCGGACGTGCCCAGCGTGATCGGGTCGTGTCCGCCGACGCGGATTGTCACAGCGTCCGCGATTCGGTCACGACGCTCGACAATCAGCCGGGCGCCCGGGACCAGGCCGTTTTGATCCGCATATGTCAGGAACTCCGGGTCCTGATCGGCGATGCGCACGATGCGCAGAGGCTTATCGGTTTCACACCTGGGCAGACTGGTGTGCGCTCGCGCGACGACGTCGCCATCGGCGGTGGGAATTGGGTCGCCGTGCGGATCGACGGTCGGATGGCCAAGCAGTGCGTCAATGCGCGCCAGCACCTTGTCGGAGATCGCGTGTTCGAGCACCTCCGCTTCTTCATGAACTTCCGACCAGTCCAGCCCCAGAATCTCGACCAGCCACAGCTCGACCAGTCGGTGGCGGCGCAAGACCTGCAACGCCAGCGACTCGCCTTCGGGCGACAGCCGCACGCCGGTGCGCGGCTCGTAGACGACCAGGTCCGATTCGGTCATGGTTTTGATCATGGCCGTGGCCGTACCGGGTGTCACGCCCACCGCGGATGCGAGCCTGCCCATCGGCATCATGGTCGCTTCGTCGGTCGGCTGATCGATGTAAATCTGTTTGAGGTAGTTCTCTACGGTGCTGGTGGGCATTTATTGCTCACGATCAAAAAGTCGCCCCATGCCTTGACAAGATCGAACTGCCCCTTATCATACGCACTGCGACTTTGGCTTGTCAAAGTCAGAAATTTGCTAAGTAATAATCCCTGGAAGGAACATCGTACCATGTCGACGCGACGACCTCGTTGCTTCGTTCGCCCGCCGGCGCGGTTGTGCGGCTGCGCGCTGCTGGCGGCGTTGGTTTTCTCGACCGGCTGCGGTGAGGACGAGTCGTCGGCAACGGCGCCAAGCGGCGCTGCGGCGGCGCTGCTGCAATACCCCTACACCATTGTGACCACGACCGGCATGGTGACCGACATCGTGCGACAGGTCGCGTCCGACAAGGCGACGGTGATCGGTCTGTTGGGCGAGGGTGTCGACCCGCATCTGTACAAGCCAACGCGCGCGGACGTGGCGAAGATCATCAACGCCGATCTGATCTTCTACAGCGGCCTCATGCTCGAAGGGCGCATGTCCGACACGTTCACGAAGGCGGGCAATCGCGGCAGCAAGGTGTATCCGGTGACGCAGATCATCGACGAGAAGTACCTGCTCGAGCCGCCGGACTTCAGAGGCCACTGGGACCCGCACGTGTGGATGGACGTGTCCGCATGGAGCCAGTGCGTGCAGGTGGTCGCCGATGCGCTCGGCGACTTCGACCCATCCAACGCCACGACGTACCAGGCCAACGCCACGGTGTACGTCGCGAAGCTCGATGGCCTGCACGCGTACGTCACGAAGGTCATCGCGTCGATTCCCGAACAGCAGCGCGTATTGATCACCGCGCACGACGCATTCAATTACTTCTCCCGTGCGTACGGCATCAGGGTGATGGGCGTGCAGGGCATCTCGACCGAGTCCGAGGCTGGTCTTGACGACATCAACCGCATCGTTGACTTTATTGTGTCGGACCAGATCAGCGCCGTGTTCGTCGAGTCGAGTGTTTCCGATAAGAACGTGAAGGCGCTCATCGAAGGCGCCGACGCGCAGGGTCACGCGGCGACCATCGGCGGCGAACTATTCTCCGACGCGATGGGCGCACCGCGGACGTACGAAGGCACGTACATGGGGATGCTCGATCACAACGCGACGACGATCGCCCGCGCGCTGGGCGGCAAGGCGCCGCCGCGCGGAATGAACGGGAAACTGTCGGGCAAATCGCACTAACAGTGCGGCGAAATCGCTTGCGAGACGCGCTACGCCGCGAGCCGGTGTTTCATGAATCAACCAACCGCCAACCCGCCTCGTACCGCGGCTGCGGACGCGGATAGGGCCGTGCCGCCGGCACGCATGGCTTCGCGTGGCGTGACCGACGACCAGACCGCGTCGGCGACGCCTGTGGCGCACACCGCGCCGCCGACGGGAGAGGAACATCCTCGCACCGCGCCGCTGGCGATCCACGACATGACCGTCGCGTACGACCGCAAACCAGTCTTGTGGGACGTGGACCTGAACGTGCCGGAAGGGCAACTCGTCGCGATCGTCGGCCCCAACGGCGCCGGCAAGAGCACACTGATCAAGGCCGCGCTGAACCTGATGCCCATGGTCTCGGGCCAGGTGCTGATTTACGGCAAGCCCTACCGCAAGCAGCGCCACCTTGTCGGGTACGTGCCGCAGCGTGAGACGGTGGATTGGGACTTTCCGGTCAGCGCGTTGGACGTGGTGGCGATGGGCCGGTACGGCCGAATCGGCTGGTTCCGACCCGTCACGCGCAAACACAGGCGCGCCGCACTGGACGCCCTCGAACGCGTCGAAATGGCGCAGTACGCGCATCGGCAGATCAGCCAACTGTCGGGCGGGCAGCAGCAGCGCGTGTTCCTTGCCCGCGCGCTGGCGCAGGATGCGAAGCTCTACTTCATGGACGAACCGTTCGCCAGCGTCGACGCCGCGACCGAGCGCGCGATCGTGCGCGTTCTGCACGAACTCAAAGACGCAGGCCGCACCGTCATCGTCGTCCACCACGACCTGCAAACTGTCACCGAGTACTTCGATTACCTGATTCTCCTGAACATGCGCGTGGTGACGCACGGGCCGGTCGATGACGTGTTTACGCAGGAGAACCTGCGCATGACGTACGGCGGCCGACTGACGCTGCTATCCGAAGCCGCGCAGCTCTTCACACAGCAGAGCCGAAGCCCAAGGGTCGATTGATGGCGCGCATCAACACAAGCCGCTCGCGGCTTCGCTCCTTCACGGCGCGCCGACCAAAGCGCGGCGCGCTCGTGATCGCCGCCGCGCTGTCGATGTCTGCATTCACCGCCGAGATCGCCGCCGCGCCCATGCAAAACCCCAAGGGCGGTCACAGCATCGCTGACACCGGCTTCACGTGGCCGACCGTCGAGCAAACCGTGCGTGTGCTGACCCTGCGCGACTACAACACGCGGATCGTCGTGATGGGTGTGACGTGTCTGGGGCTCGCATCGGGAACGGTCGGCACGTTTCTGCTTTTGCGTAAGCGATCGCTGACGGCTGACGCGTTGTCGCACGCGGCACTTCCGGGAATTGGCCTGGCGTTTATCACGCTGGTCCTGCTGGGGCAGGACGGCAAGCACTTGCCCGGCCTGCTCGCTGGCGCGTTCATTGCGGGGTGTCTGGGCGTTGGGTGCATTCTGATCATCCGCCACACGACGCGGCTCAAGGACGACGCGGCGCTGGGAATTGTGTTGTCGGTGTCTTTCGGGTTGGGCGTGGTTCTGCTGACGATCATTCAGCAGATGCCCGTCGGTGGTCAGGCGGGGTTGCAGCGATTCGTCATCGGCCGGGCGGCCAGCATGGGCGCGCGCGACGCGTGGGTCATACTGATTTGCGCCGCCGCCGTTATCGTCGTGTGTGCGGCGCTCTTTAAGGAACTGCAGCTGTTGTGTTTTGACCAGGGCTACGCCGGGGCGCAGGGTTGGCCCGTGATCCGATTGGACGTCATCCTTATGGCGCTGGTCACGATGGTGACGGTCATCGCGTTGCAATCGGTCGGCCTCGTGCTGGCGGTCGCGATGCTCATCATTCCCGCGGCGGCGGCGCGGTTCTGGACAGACCAACTAATGCGCATGACACTGACGGCCGCGCTGATCGGCATGGTCAGCGGTTATCTGGGCGCGGTGATCAGCGCATTGCAGCCGCGCATGCCGACCGGCCCGGTCATCGTGCTTGTGTGCGCGGCGGGCTTTGGTGTGAGCATGGTCGCGGGCATACGCCGCGGCATGGTCGTGCGTGTCTGGCGCCATTGGCAACTCAACAACCGTGTCGCCATGCAACACCTGCTGCGCGCCATGTTTGAGCAATACGAATCCGGCACGACGCCTGATCGTGCGTTCGACGGGGCCCGCATGATCCAACCGCGGCGCATCAAGGTCCAGTTCGACAAGTTGCTGCCCAAACGTTCGTGGACTGCGGCGGAACTGCGCGGCATCGCCGCCACCGCCGTGCGGCGCGGCCTCATTCACCGAAACGACGACAACTCCCTGTCCCTGACCGACGCCGGCGGGGCGCAGGCTCGGCGAGTCGTGCGCAACCATCGGCTTTGGGAGACGTATCTGATCCATTACGCCGACATCGCGCCCAGCCACGTCGATCGTGACGCCGACCAGATTGAACACGTGCTCGGTCGCGACATGGTCGATCGGTTGGAGCGGTTGCTGTCCGAACAACTGCCCCCGCGGACCGTCCCGCCGAGCCCACATGGCGCCTAGGAGTCCAAAGGTGAAACATCGAAGGTCAAATGTCATGTTCATTCCGTGCCTTCCATGCCAAAGGGTTCTCGACTGGTGACTTTCCGACTTGCGACTTGAACTATGAACTGGCTTATCAGCGACACCTGGACGATTGTCATCGGCAGCTTGTGCGCGGTCGCGTGCGCGTTGCCGGGCGCGTTGCTCGTGCTTCGGCGGATGAGCATGATGGGCGACGCGATCAGCCACACGGTGTTGCCGGGCCTGGCAATCGCGTTCCTGCTCACGCACAGCCGCGCGCCGCTGGCAATGTTTATCGGCGCGGCCGTCATCGGCGTCGCCACCGCGTTCTTTATTCAGGGCGTGCAGAAACTGGGCAAGACCGAGAGTGGCGCGTCCATGGGCATTGTCTTCACCACACTGTTTGCCGTCGGGCTGGTGCTGATGCGCCAGGCGGTCGACCATGTGGACATCGACCCGGATTGCGTGCTTTACGGCGCGATCGAGACGGCAGGTACGACATGGCAGTACATCACTCTCCTTGGCGTCACAGCGCCCCGTGCTGTGTTCGTCAACGGCGGCGCGATGGTGGTCAACCTCGTCCTGATTGCGCTCCTTTATAAAGAGTTCAAGATCAGTGCGTTCGACCCGGCGCTGGCCACGACGCTGGGCATCAGCGCCACGCTGATGCATTATCTGCTGATGACCATGACCGCCGCGACCGCGGTGGCGGCGTTCGAGTCAGTCGGCAGCATTCTGGTGATCGCCATGTTCATCGTCCCGCCGGCGACGGCGTATCTGCTCACCGACCGGCTTGCGGTCATGATGGTCCTCAGCGCCGTATTCGGCGTGCTCGCGGCCGTGTTTGGACATGTCGCGGCGATTATCGTGCCGCCCTGGTTCGGCTTCGAGGGCACGAGCACGGCCGGCATGATGGCGGTCGTGGCCGGGCTGCTGTTCGCACTTGTCTGGCTTGCGTCGCCGCGCTACGGTGTGCTTGCCAGGATGTACCATCGGTTGGTGATGTCGATGCATGTGTTGTGCGAGGATGTGATGGGACTCTTGTACCGCCTGGAGGAGCTGACCGACACGCAGCCGGCGACCATGCCCGTGGCGGACATGACCCAGGCGCTCGTCGCCCGGGCGTGGCTGGTGCGCCGTGCACTGGGTTCGCTTGGACGCCAACGCATGATCCGGCGGGGCGATCTGGGCTACGTGCTGACCGATGCCGGCCGCGACCAGGCCCGTCAGCTCGTCCGCTCGCACCGCCTGTGGGAATCCTATCTCGCGCATTACCTGCGCCTGCCCGCCGATCACCTGCACGACCCGGCGAATCGACTCGAGCATGCGCACGAACTGGCCGACAAGGTTGACGTCGCGCTGGGCCGTCCCGAAACGGACCCACAAGGCAAAACGATTCCGTCGCGCGACAATCAATAACCATTGATCATTCTCCCGCGCGTCGCCGTTGCGCCGAAGGTGCACCTGCGGTGCGACCGCTACGCGCATTGCATTGGGCATTCGACAATCGGCAATCAGCGTTTGCAATTCATCCCACCGGCACACGCTGAACCAGCACCTCCGCGATCTGCACCGCGTTGAGCGCCGCGCCTTTGCGAATCTGGTCGCCGCAGACGAACAGGTCCAGCCCTTTGCCGTCCGGCCGTGATATGTCGTTGCGGATGCGCCCGACGAAGATGTCGTCTTCGTGTGACGCGTCCAGCGGCGTGGGGAACCGGTTCGATGGGCGATCGTCAATGACCGTCACGCCCGGCGCGGCGGAAAGAATGTCCCTTGCGGCGTCCTCGTTCAACAGGCTGTCAAACTCGAGGTTGATGCTCTCCGCATGGGCGCGCATGACCGGCACACGCACGCACGTCGCCGTGATGCGTGGCGACGTCGTTCCCCAGATCTTGTGTGTCTCGTGCACCATCTTCAACTCTTCGGTGTTGTAACCTTCCGAGCCGATATCGGAGTTGTGACTGAACAGGTTAAACGCGTACTGCATCGGAAAGATGTTGCACGTGGGTGGCTCGTCGTTGAGCACCTCGCGCGTTTGTTGTTCTAGTTCCGCCATCGCGGCCGCGCCCGCGCCCGACGCCGCCTGATACGTACTCACCACCATGCGCTTCACGCCCGCCGCGCGGTGCAGCGGCGTGACCGGCACGAGCATGATGATCGTGGAGCAGTTGGGATTGGCGACGATGCCCGCCTTGCCCGCAACACCCAGTTGAATGTCATTGCCGATCGCGTCGGCGTTCACCTCCGGCACGATCAGCGGCACGCTATCGGTCATCCGAAACGCCGACGAGTTGTCAACGACCACCGCGCCCGCCTCGACGGCGATCGGCGCGAACTTCTTACTGATCGACGTGCCCGCACTGAACAGCGCCAGGTCGACGTCGGCGAAACTCGTTTCGGTCAATTCCTCGATCGTGAATGTCTGCCCGCGAAACTCCACCGTTTTGCCGGCGCTTCGCATGCTGGCCAGCAGTTTCAGATTCGCGTAAGGGAAATCGCGCTGGTCGATGACACGCAAAAACTCCTGACCGACCGCGCCGGTGACACCGACAATCGCGATGTTGGGTGATGAAGGCATGTTGCGGTCCGTAGGACGGGGAATTATCGGCGTGACGAGTGCGAGAGTCCAGTTGGGTAGCAGTTCATGGTAAATGGTAAACAGTAAATGGGCAGTGGTTCATCGTTGCGATAATCAGGGAGAAAGACGTTTGGGCGGTGTCGCGCCGACGTGCACCCCCACAAGCGCGACGCCGGCCTTTTCCGCCGCGGTGATGAATGCGGGTTTGTCCAGCAGGATCGCACGCCCGGCTTCGATTGCCAGGCACGTCGCGCCGTTTGCAGCAAGCTGCTCGATCGTCTGCAGGCCAACCGTCGGCACGTCGAAACGCATGTCCTGGTTCGGTCTGGCAAGTTTGACCAGCGTCCACTTGCCCTTTCTGCACAGCTTACCGGCTCGTTCGATCATCGCGTCCGTACCTTCCATTGCCTCGACCGCAATGATGTCACGGTCCTTTACAGCGATCGCCTGCCCGATGTCCAGGTCGCCCAGTTGCTGCACGATCGGCAGAGCGAACTCGATGTCCGCCGACTGCGACGCACTGGGCCGACGACGCGTCATCGGGCCTTCATCTGACATTTGGTCCGGGATATACGTGGTTGAGTCGATCAACGTGACACCGTTGTTGGTCAGTTCATTGGCGATGGCGGTAAGCAGCTTGTCAGGCCGGCGGTCGTGACGCGTTATGTACCATACGCGGACGCTGCCCATGTCCGGAATCGACCGGAACAACCGCACCGGATTATACATGATCGATTTACGAACTCTGCCGACCATCACCACCTGAGTCGCGCCCCAGCGACGAAGCTGCCGACACATGCTCGCCATGCGTAGCACACTGATCGCGGCGAATCGATCGCAACACGTCGGCAGCATGTCGTCGTAGTGCGTCGCAACCCCCACACATGCGACCTGTCGGCCCGCGCGGTGAATCCCCTGCGCCACCAGAAACGGCAGCCGTCCACCCCCCGCAATCAGTCCGACAGGTTCATTCATCACAAGCGCCTGATCCATCGTTGCAGTCGCTCGCGGCTCCGCAAAGCCGCTTACGGCTTAGCGCGTATCTTCTGCAACAAACCGATCCCCATACCCATGCCACAATTCATACCGTAACTGTTCACAGTTTTCGGCGCCCCGTGTGCCATTGATCCGATCATGTCAGTATGGCCAAGGATGGCAAGCAACGGT
>NZCH01000108.1 GCA_002688155.1 Phycisphaerae bacterium | reverse complement strand
GGCCTGCTGTTGATTCCCTGGCTGATCTATCAAGGCTACGTCGAGGTGACAAACCAAAAGCAAATGCTTGCCCATATGCGGTGGGTCGCTCCGTTCGACGTTCGCTCGGCCATGTCGGTGCCTGCGAAGCTGCTGGTGGGGTTCGACCACAGCCCACTTGTGCCTGCCAGTATCGGCGTGCTGGCCGTAATCACTTTCGTACTGGCAATGGTCGGCGGTCTGCAACTTGGGCCTCGTGCCCGATTGATCGGCATGCTCTGGTCCGGGTCGATCCTGTTGGTGATAATTGCGTCGGCGGCAACGCAGATGAACCTCGTGCGCTGGCCGCGATATTACAGCATTGTCGCCCTGATGCAGTGTGCATTGCTGGCCGGCGCAGTCGCAGGCACGCGATGGCGGTGGCCTGTCTGGGTGCGCTTGTGCCTGGTCGTGTTGTTGCTTGCCGCCTCCGCCGTCGGGATCACGGCGCATCTATCCTGGGTACCAGGCAAACGTGTTCGCGACATCGCACAGTTCATCCAAAGCCGCCGCACGAACGACGAATCGGTGGTCGTCACCGCGTCGAAATCAGTCATATTCCAGTTTGGGTACTACTTTCAGGGGCAATACGATTCTGCGGCGTTTTCGCGCGATAAGGATCAGCCGCTGCCCGAACGCGTTGAGTTGTTTGATGTCGCGGCTCCGGGCAGTGGGCAACCATGGTCACTGTTGCTGCCGAGTCATGATGCGCCGCCATCCTCGCTGTGGCTGTGTTTGTCATCGTTCGCAGCAGACCGATACCTGAAATCCGATGCGTACGAGCAACTTTTCGACGCGCAGACACACATCGACCATCTCCGCTCGCATTACCAGACCGCCGATTCGTATGAATTCGGCATCTTGACGGCCTGGCATCTGCGCGACCTGAATCGCGATCCAGCGTCACCACCAGCGCCGTCGCAGCCGTAAGCAATGTTACGACGTCCGGCACGTTCACCCGTGCCAGGCACCAGGCCTCATCGCTTTCAGGCCCGGCGTCACTTGACCTCGACCTCGGCGCCCTGCTCTTTGAGTTTCTCAGCCAGTGCGTCGGCCTCTTCCTTGCTAACGCCTTCCTTGACCGCCTTGGGCGCGCTGTCAACAAGTTCCTTGGCTTCCTTAAGCCCCAAGGCAGTCACTTCGCGCACGACCTTGATGACCTGAATCTTCTTGTCGCCGTGGCCGGTAAGGATCACGTCGAACGCAGTCTGCTCCTCTTCTTCCTCTTCAGCGGCGCCTGAACCGGCCATCATCACCGCTCCGCCCGCTGCAGGCTCGATGCCGTACGTATCCTTCAGGTAGTTGCCCAGGTCGACCGCTTCCTTGAGCGTCAGGCCCACGAGCTTGTCGCCCAGGTCCTTGATCGCCGCATCGACTTCTGCCGCCGGGGCTTCGGGTGCTTCCGCTGTTGCTGTGGCTTCTTCGGACATCGGTTTCAATCCTTACGTTACGCGTCTCACTCAAGAGGTCGTCACACAATGCGGCGATTTAACCCGAAGGCCAATTGAACGATGGTGTCTGTGTGTTTTTCGATTACAGGGATCTGACTGTTTCTTCGAGGCCTGTCCAAAACAAATCGGCAATCGGAAATCGTAAGTCGGGAACGCTCCTTACGCTGCCTTGATTTCTTCTCCAGCTTCAAGTTTTTCCTCAATCGCGTTCACGAGTGAGGCGATCTTACGTCCCGGGCCGAGAATGGAGCCGACGAGTTTCTGCGCCGGGGTGAGAACGATCTGCAATGTCTGGCTGATCGCTTCGTCGCGCGTCGGATACTTGCTTAACGCAACGACCTCGTCGGGCCCGAACACGGTCCCTTCCATGATCGCGCCTTTGAAATCAAGCGCATCGATTCCATCGGCCAGTTCGACCAGTTCGCGGGCGATCTCGACGGCACTCTCACCGCCGTACACCATCGCGCACGGACCTTCGAGCATCGCGCTTAATTGATCCAGAGCGGTGCCTTCAAACACGCGCTTCGCCAAACTGTTCTTCACGATCGTGACGCGCATTTCCTTGCCGTTGAGCTTCGCTCGCATCGCATTGTTCGTGTTGGCGTCCACGCCGCGAATGTCGATCAGTACCGCGCTGTCCAGTTCGCCGAATCGGCGCTGATACTCTGCGACGATCATGTTTTTGACGGGTTTGCTCATGGGTCTGTGTGTTGATGGTTACAGTGTCGTCGATTCTCAATGGAGGCATTTCCGGCTGCGCCCGTGGTGCTACCGCTGCTCGCCTCACTCTGCCACTTTCACCCCCGGCGTCATCGTACCCGACAGCGTGATGCGCTTGACAAATATACCTTTGACCGCCGCGGGCTTCATCTTTGTGATCGTGTCGATCATGGTCTGTGCGTTCTCGACGAGTTGATTGTTCTCAAAGCTGAGTTTGCCGATGGCGGCGTGCACGTTGCCGTACTCGTCGTTACGGAACTCGACCTTGCCTGCCGCGTACTCCTTGACCGCCGTGGTTATGTCCGGAGTGACTGTGCCGCTCTTGGGCGAGGGCATCAATCCCTTCGGGCCGAGTGTGCGCCCGAGTTTGCTGACCACGCGCATCATGTCCGGGCTGGCGATGGCGACGTCAAAATCCATCCATCCACCTTCGACCTTCGCGACCAAGTCTTCGCCACCTGCCTCGATTGCGCCCGCCGACTTGACATCCTCGACCACCTCATCACGGCAAAACGCCACCACCCGCTTGCTCTTGCCCACACCGTGCGGCAGCGACAGCGAACCGCGCAGCGCCTGGTCCGCCTGCTTCGCGTCGATCCCAAGGTGCATGCACAAATCCACCGACTGGTCGAACTTGGTTTTCTTGCAGTCCTTGATTTTCTCGACCGCATCGGCCAGCGAACACGCCGTGTCGCGATCACCAACCTTGTCGGAGTCAGCGCGATATCGTTTGCTCTTTGTGCGTGGCATGATTTCGGGTTCCGGGGGTCAAATTCAGATTCATTTTTTCTTCAAATCAGCATTCGGCAATCTCACTTCACTCAACTTCCATCCCCTCCACAACCACCCCCATCGACCTCGCCGTTCCGGCGATGATCCGGGCGTTGGCGTCCCTGTCTTTGCCGGTCAACTCTTTGGCCTTTTCCTCGGCGATGGCATACACCTGGTCCATCGTCAGTGTGCCAACCTTGTCCTTGTTGGGCACGCCCGAACCTTTTTCGATGCTCGCCATATCCTTGATCATGACCGCCGCGGGCGGGCTCTTGATCTCGATGTCGAATGTCCGATCCTGGTACACCGACACGAGGCAGCCAACGATCTTACCATTCAGGTGCTTCGTAGCCTCGTTGAACTGCTGGATGAACTGTCCGGGGTTGACGCCGTGCGCACCTAGGGCCGGGCCGATCGGTGGTGCGGGCGTCGCCTTTCCGCCGGGCGCCTGCAACTTGAACTGGGTTGTAATCTGTTTCTTGGCCATCGGTGGTTCACCCTGCAAGCCCGGGATCGCGTCGCCGTTGTGGCGAGCCGAGCAGTATAGCAACCGACGCCCTCAAGTGCCAAATCGCACCAAATCATCAAGCCGGCCGGTTGACAGGCTGGTCAAGGCCGGTAACGATAAGGATTCGCCGCACAGTCGGCCGCAGTCAGGGGCTGACAGCGTGGCGGAGGTTTGAAAGTGAGTGTTCACAGGCCGGCCAGGTAGCTCAGTTGGTAGAGCACTGCACTGAAAATGCAGGTGTCGCCGGTTCAAATCCGGCCCTGGCCATTTCCCATCCAAAACCCCGGCGTCACGCGCCGGGTCCAAAACCCACGGACTATTGTTCCGTGGGCTTCGTTAGGGATTTCAACCCACGACACGCCCCCCCTTCAGATGTTATTACGTTAAGTGCTTTATTTTTATTGCGTTATATCATGTCTCCCTTGTGCCGCTGCATGGTCAGGGGCGGCAGGTTCCGGGATTCCGGGGTCGGGAATCCGGTTTCGGGCGTCGGAAACCAACACCGCGTGAATGGTTCAGGATTCCCCTCGGATTGTTAAATGATCATTGTACCCAAGTCGGTGTGCGAGCTCAATAATCCGGCTTCCCACTGCGGTACACTACCCTCGGGTTGTGCGGCGATTGACCGCGGTCGGCCACATTACTGTCTGAGGTGCTCCATGATTGTCGTCAATACGGAAATGGTGCCCGGCAAGCGGATCGCGAATACGCTTGGACTTGTTCAGGGCAACACGATCCGCGCCAAGCATTTCGGGCGTGATATCGCAGCGGGGCTGAAGAATCTGGTCGGTGGCGAGTTGACCGGGTACACCGAACTGCTCACCGAGGCGCGGCGCGAGGCCGTTGAGCGCATGATTGCGCAGGCCAACCAACTCGGCGCCGATGCGATTGTCAACGTGCGGTTCACCACCAGCGCGGTGACGCAGGGCGCCGCTGAGCTGTACGCCTACGGCACGGCCGTGCAACTCGAACAAGGCGCTCCCGAGCCCATGCGCGTACCCGAGAAACTCTGATTCATGAGTGAGTTGGACATGGACCTGATTATCGCACTGATCACAACCGGCGTGCTGCTGGTATTGGGTTTCACCGTCGGCGGACTCAACGAACGGCGGCACTTCAAGCAGTTGCAGTTGCAAGAGCAGGCGCTGTCGCACATTCGCGTGAATAACCTCAAGACGGTGACCGACCTGCAAACGATTGCCGCGTGCGCGATGGTCTCGGGCCAGGTGGTGATCGGGACCGACTACTTCAAGAGTATGGCGACGTCGCTTCGTGGTTTATTGGGTGGAGAGATGAAGTCGGCGCAAACACTGATGACACGCGCGCGCCGCGAGGCACTGGTGCGACTGCTTCATCAGGCGCAGACGATGGGCGCGGCCGAAGTTTGGAACGTGCGCTTCGCGAGCAGCAACATCGGCCAATCAACGGGCAAGAAGGGCAGCCGCGCCATGCAGGCGGAACTGTTCGCATGGGGCACAGCGATCGTGCGCGATAATGGCGTGCAGGTCACACCCCCGCCGGGGCAAGCGGCATCGACGCCTTCGTCACGAACGCCACCGCCTGTGCCCGTCGTCCTGCCTCCGATACCGGGCGCTTGATTGCCGATTTCCGATTTTCGATTTGTTTGGTCCCAGGCCGCTTTTTGAAAATCGGTAATCGCAAATCGCCGCATGGCCAATCACGATCCCGATATTCGCAACGAGCCGCATCTTCAGCCGGACGCGGCCACACCAGACGCGACCGAGGCCAAGGCCGATCGGACGCTCGATGGGCGACGCATGCACGGCGCCGGGCGTGAGCATCAGCAGGCGCTCAACTCGGTGTTCAACGAGCCGTTTTCACTAACGACAGCTGACATGAGCCGGGTGATCGATCGCGACTGGTTTTGCGCGCGCTGCGGTTACAACATGCGTGGCCATGCGGTCACAAAGCAGTGCTCTGAATGCGGGCACGCCGGTTCGCAGACGTACGCGGCCTGGGTGGCTGACAAGTGCAGGACGGTGAAGCCGATTAAAAGTTGGCTGGTCGCGGCGCTGGTGACACTGGTCGGCGGGCCGCTGGCGATCAGCGGCGCGTTGTGGGCCGGCAGCGGTTTTCTCGGGCCGCTGGTCTGGGGTCCGGTCGCCGAGGAGATCATGAAAGTCGCGGCGGTAACATTCATTGTTGAAACCCGGCCATACCTGTTCCAGACGCGCGTGCAGATTCACCTCGCGGCGCTGGGTGGGGCATTGGGGTTCGCAGTGGTCGAGAACCTGCTGTACCTGTTCGTTTACATCAAAGACCCCACGCCAACACTGGTCGTGTGGCGGTGGTCGGTTTGCGTGGCGCTTCACGTGGGCTGCACGATGATCGCTGCGCGCGGCATCGTCGCCGTGTGGCACGACACGATCACGAAGGGTGCGCAGCCCAGCATCGCGCATGCCACACGGTGGCTGATCGTCGCCATGGTTGTGCATGGCGCGTACAATGGAGTTGTGATTTTTCTGAAGTTGTCGGAGTACGAGTTTTGATTTGCGCGCTAAGCCGCAAGCAATTGTCACATGTGTGGACGGTTTACACTTAAGACGCATACGGAGCATGTGCGCACTTTGTTCAAGTTGGACAAAGCGCCGACGATGTCGCCGCGTTACAACATTGCGCCAACACAGCCGGTGGCGGTTGTGCGGTTGGACGCGTCATCGGCGCGCGAACTGGCGCATGTGCAGTGGGGGCTGATTCCTCACTGGGCGCGTGATCCGTCGATTGGTGCGCGCATGATCAACGCTCGCAGCGAGACGATTGCTGACAAGCCGGCGTTTCGGAGCGCGTTTTGCCGCCGGCGGTGCCTGATTCCCGCGGACGGCTTTTACGAGTGGAAGAAGGGCGCCGCGGGCAAGCCGCCGGTGTACATGCATATGGCAGACGACGCCCCGTTCGCGTTCGCGGGCCTGTGGGAGCACTGGCAGGGCGGTAACGGCAGCGAAATCGAGTCGTGCACCATCATCACGGTGCAGGCGAACGAACTGCTTGAGCCGGTACACGACCGCATGCCCGTGATTCTCGATGCGCACGACTTCGATACATGGCTGGCGCCCGAGCCGGCGGACGCGAAGGCGCTGTGCGCACTGTTGCAGCCTTATCCGTCCGACGCGATGGACGTGTACGCGGTCAGTCCGTTCGTAAATTCACCCAGGAACGATTCAGACAGGTGCGTCGAGCGCGCCCCTTGGGCGGATGAGCCGGCGGGGGGGACGTTGTTTGGGTGATGGCGGTGGTGCGCGCCAAGCCGCAAGCGGCCCTCGTTCAAAGAACGTCGGTTGCGCGGGGGAATGAGCCCAGGACGGTGAGTCGGCGGCAGTGTTGGGCCGCTTCTTCGAGCGCGGCCGCGACGTGGGGCGTGTCCTTGTGGCCGGTCACGTCGACGAAGAAGTAGTACTCCCAGTTGACGCGCCGGCTGGGCCTGGTGTCGATGTGTGTCAGGTTCAGTTCGTGCTTACGGAACACGTCGAGCACGTCCGCGAGCGCGCCGGTCTTGTGCGCGGTGGTGAACAGGATGGCGGTCTTGTCGTCACCGCTGGGTTTGGCTTCGTGCAGTGCGATGACGAAGAATCGCGTGACGTTGCTGGGGTTGTCCTCGATCCCAGATTCGAGCACGTGCACGCCGTACATCTCACCGGCCAGCGTTGACGCAACGGCCGCGGCGCCGGATTCGTTCGCGGCGATCTCCGCCGCTTGCGACGTCGACACGGTGGGGATCCGCTGTGCATCTTTGAGGTGCGACGTGAGCCACTGTCTGCACTGCGCCAGCGCCGGCGGCTTGGAGTACACCTTGGTGACCTGCGACAATTCGCAGTTCGCCAGCAGGTTGTGCCGCACGCTGATCAGCAATTCCGCGTAGACCCGCACGTCCGCTTCGAGAAACGTATCAAGTGTTTCACCGATGCCGCCGTCGGTCGAGTTTTCAAACGGCACGACACCCAGGTCCAGCCGTCGGCCCGCCACGCCGTGAAATACAGACGCGATATCTTCGACGGCCTCGTAGTCAATCGAGGCGCCGAACTTTCGCCGCGCCGCCAGGTGCGAATACGATCCGGGCGGACCCAGGTAACCGATGCGAAGTGAGCGCTCGAGCGCGAAGCTGCCGCTCATCATTTCACGCCAGATGGCCTCAAGGCATTTGTCGGGGAGGGGGCCATCGTTCGCATCGCGAACACGGCGCAGCACCTGCTGCTCCCGGTCGGGAGCGTACACCGGCGTGTCATCGCCGCGCTTGCATTCACCGATCTGCACAACCACACGAGCTCGAGTGCTGAGCAACTCGACCAGATGCTGATCGAGTTCGTCGATCTGCTTGCGCAGGTCCTTGAGGTTGGATTTGTCATTCGACATGCTGCGTCATTGTAAACGGGTTTCGGGTTTCGGGGTTCAGAGTCCGGCAATTGACAATCAGCATGCATTGTCACTTTGTTTTTTGCCGGGCAGGAATTAGCATGTTCTGTTTGGCCGCACGGGACACAGGCGCATGACCTTGGACCAAATCCAGCCATGGCTTAACAACGCGCCCACGCTCGCACAGGTGCTTGCGGGTGTGTCGGTGCTCGTTGGCATCGTGCTGTGGTCGTGCGGGCGGAAGCTGGCACGTTTGTTTGTCGCGATCGCGGGCCTTCTGGTTGGCGGTGGCGCCGCGATCTTGTTGGGCGAACAGTTCGGACATGCCGGCCTGATGCTGGCGCTGATTGTCGCCGGTGCGGTTGCGGGGTACCTGCTCATATGGTTCTTGTTCCGTGTGGCGATGGGCTTGTCGCTCGCGGTCACGCTGGCGATTGTCGCACCCCTTGCGCTACTGTTTATGCAGGGTGACCCGATGCCGCCGATCGGGCAGGACCTGGAAAGCTACAAGCACTCGCTCGCCGGGCAGAAGTTAACGCTGATCGACGAAGGCCTCCCATCGGCGGACGCCGGGCTGGACAGCGGCCTTTTTCAATCACCATCAGGCGATGACTCAACCCCGCCGCCCGCCGACGGCAAACCCTCGTCCGTCGACCAGGCCCGTGAAGCGGCGGGCGGCGTCATGAACTGGCTAAAACCTTTGTTCGACCTCGCGCATGATCAGGGCGACGCCCTGCGCTACTGGTGGAACGAGCTATCCGTCGGCAAGCAGCGCGTGCTTGGCGTCACCGCAGTCGCGGGTCTGTTCGTTGGCCTGTTCGTTGGCCTGTTCATTCCCAACGTCGCGGCTGCGCTCACGTCGTCTCTTTTGGGCGCCCTTCTCGCACTGACCGGCGTCAAGGTGCTGGTGCTGGCCTTTTTGCCCTCGCAAAGTCACTACCTGCCCAACTCGCCTTCCATGACGCTGGTCACCCTTGGTCTGATAACCGTCATGGGCGTGCTATTGCAATGGATCATTTGGGCGCGACCTGACGATAAGTGAACTTGGCGCGTGTGTTTCATGCGGGCACGCGCCGTGCCTACCATGCTTATCGCAGGAGCGCCGCCATGCTAACGCTTGCTCAGGAATCGCCCGGACTCTTTGACGCCCCCGCCCCCGAGTCCATCACGCCCGCCGATGCGATGGCCACAGGCCAGGCCATGCCGCCGGACAACGTCTTTGAAGCCATCAACAATATTTTCTTCCGGCCTGATGCGCTGGCGCATTCACAAAACCTGCTCGAAAACCTCAACTACATGTCAATCGTGTGGGCGGTGGTGTTCCTTGCCGCGGGGCTCGTCTGTCTGTTGCACGGGTTTAAGTTCTACAAGCCGGTGATCATCATCTCGGCGCTGGCAATCGGCTGGTGCGCGGGATATTATCTGGGCTCGATGGAGCAGGTCGGCCAGCCTTACATCGCGGCCGCGTGCATCGCGGCACTGCTGGCGGTGTGCTGTTTCCCGCTGATGAAGTACGCCGTGGCGGTGCTGGGCGGTCTGGTAGGTGCGTTCATCGGCGCGAACCTCTGGACCTCGGTTATGGTCGTTGGGCGTAGTGTGTCGCCGGATCAAGTCGACAACTACTGGGTCGGCGCCCTGGTGGGCCTGCTGGTCGGCGGCATGCTTGCGTTTATCCTGTTCAAACTCTCGATCGTGTTGTTCACTTCCGTCAGCGGGGCAACCATCACCGTGCTGGGCGCGCTAGCGCTGCTGCTGCAGATCGGTCCGTGGCGCGAGTCGATCACCGACAATCTCGCCGGCAATGCGCTGGTCATTCCGATGCTCGTGTTCGTCCCGGCGATCATCGGCCTGATTCTGCAGGAAACCGCGTCGGGAACCGGCAAAGAAGGCGCCGCGAAGACGTCGGTGGGGTGAGCGGCTCCGGGCTCGGTGCGATCACGGGCTGTTCACATCCGACGGTTTCTTCCGCGTATCGTGGGTCAGTTCGCCCAGATCGATGGTGGGTGTGTAGGGTTCCTGGTCCGGCGCGGGCATGGCGTTGCCGTCGTTCAGTGGCAGGACCTGTGGCCTGGCGCGGTCGCCGTCCGTGGAGTGCGCCGAGGCGCCGGCAGCGGGTATGTGCGGGCTGGGGACGGGCGGATCGGTCAACACGACCGACACAGGCGTGATGTTCGCCGGCTGGCCGTCGATGACCATTGAGAACACGACCGGCCCGATGCCCACTTCGTCACCGGGCGCCAGCACCGCCTGACGCACACGCTTATGATTATGGAACGTGCCGTTGCTCGATTCCAGGTCGCGAAGCTCCCACACGCCCTTGTGACAAATCAGCTCACAATGCTGGCGTGACACGCTTTGCAGGGGAATCCGCAGGTCGCAGGTCTTGGTTCGCCCGATGACGAACCGATCG
>NZCH01000107.1 GCA_002688155.1 Phycisphaerae bacterium | reverse complement strand
GTCGCGCAGGTCGTGATCGCGCATGTCGCCGTTGAGACCGTTGGCCGCGGCGCTGTTGCCCCAGCCGTGCACGCCGTCGGTGCGCGTTGTGACGATCAACTTTTTGCCCGCGCCGTGCACGACATTCGACGCGTCGCGTACGAACTGCGTGAAACCTTCGCCGTGCAACGCGTACATGCGGTGCGGGTCGACGTCGCCCTGACGCGGGTCGACGCCGTGGCGCTGCCTGTATTGCTCGACGACGGCGGGGTTGAACCCGAACGAGCACGGCTCGTCGCCGGACATGCCGTCGCAGTGGCTGAAGAATCCCAGCACGACGCCGTCGATGCCGTGTCCGATCGCTTCGCCGATCTCATCGACGCGTCGCCGGCGCACGGCGGGATCGGCGTAACACGGAATACCCGCAAGCCGCGCCGTGCCGTCACGTGACCACAGCCACCAGTCGGCGTCCCACGCACGGTCGCCGCCTTCAGGCCAGTGGGTTTTGTGGCACCACGAGCCGACCATGTCGAACGTGTTGAAGTCGAGCATGAGTTTCAGGCCGTGCGCGTGCGCCGCATCGACAGCGGCGGCCAGCGTGTTGAACCGCCGGCACTGTTCGCCCAGCCATTGCCAATCGGATTCAAGCCAACCTTGTTTGACGACGGCGACACCCATGCCCGCATTCGGGTCGGGCAGCGGGGATTCGCCGGGCAGGGCGGCGGACTTGCTCGGATACGTGAGCGTGCCGGCACAGTTGGCGCGCCACAGCACCGTGCGGACGCCGGCATCGGCACAGCGTTTCATCCAGCCGTCGATGTGCTCGCGCGTCAGCGGCTCGGCCGGTTTGCCTTCGCCGTGCCATTGCCCGGTGGTGTAAAAGATGCTGCCGTAGACTCGGATCACGACCATGAGATTTCCTCCGTTGGGTGCGGCGGGAGTACCTGCCGGCCCGGTTTGCGCCGTTCACAGGGAACCATCGAGCGTCGCAGCCGCGCCTGCGTTCGGCGCTGTGCCTGGAAGCCGGTGTCGGTTCACTGCACGGGTCCTGACGAGTACGTGTGCCGAAAGTTCATGGTCGGGTCGCAGGCGATGCGACGTGGCAACCGAGAGGGAGGCAACGGCTGCCGGCTCGCTGATCGAGACAGTCAACGTAGTGGTCCATCCGGGCGGCCTCGAAAACGACTTTGTGCAGCCGCAGGACAGCGCGGCGACTGCCCTGTTTCGTGACCCTGTCGAAGGCCGCAGCGCCATCTCCGATCAGCGGCTGTTCAATCACGTGGTGAAATGCACATCCACGCTGCTGATCCACTCTCTCGTGCTCAAACGCCCGGGTCAACATTTTATGCGCCGTTGTGAGTCAACCGCACCATTCGCGCCAGCCGGCGGGTGGTCGAATTTGGGTTTGATGCGCGTTCTTGCGTGCGATCACGATGACCCGTGGATCGGGTCCATTTGTTTCCATGGCGGCGGGCAGCATTGATCGATCTGGTCGAAGTGGTCGGCCGGGATGGTCACGTCGCAGGCGGCGATGGCGTCTTTGACTTGTTCGATGCGTTTGGTTCCGACGACGAGTGAACTCATGCCCGGCTGCGCGAGCGTCCATGCCCATGCGTATTGCACCATGGGCACGCCGATCTCATCGGCGAGTTTTTCGATCGTTTCGAGCGTGTCGTACGTCTGGTCGTCGCGTTCCCAGACCCACTGCGGCTTTTCATCCGCGCGCGAGCCGGCGGGCGGGGCCTGGCCTCGCTTGTACTTGCCCGTCAGCAGGCCGCCCTGAATGCTCTGGTACGGCGTGACGCCGATGCCCTTTTGCGCACACCACTGAAGGTCGTGGTGGAAGTGGCGCAGCAGCATGCTGTAGGGAATCTGTGAAGAGATAACGCGTGGCCCGACGTTTTTATCAGCCAGGCACAGCATTTCGCAAAGCTGCGCGGCGCTGTGGTTGGACGCGCCGAAGTAGCGAACCTTGCCCTGTCGCACGGCGATGTCCATGGCACGCAGTGTCACGTCCAGCGGTGTGCATTTGTCCGGCCAGTGGATGATGTACAGGTCGATGTGATCGGTCTGCAAGCGCGAGAGGCTGTCGTCGAGATGGCGCGCGATGGTGATGGCGGACAGGCCACGGTCCTGCTGCCCCGGGCCAAGCGGCGCGGCGACCTTGGTCGCGAGAATCGCCCGGTCGCGCCGGTCTTTGAGCGCCTTGCCGACGATGACTTCCGCGAGGCCGCCTGGGCTGCCCAGTACACGGTCGTAGCCTTCGTACGAGTTGGCGGTATCGACGAAGTTGATGCCCAGATCCATCGCTTCGTGCGTGAGGCGAATCGCGTCGGCCTCGTCGACGGGTGTGCCGTAGGTCATCGTTCCCAGGCAGATCGGCGATACGAGCAGCCCCGAAGTACCGAGCAGGCGGTTTTGCATGACGTGTTCTCCGGCTCAACACGGCGGCGCGCTCGCCGCCGCCTCAAGCGGTGATTTTTAATGCATGTATTCCTGGAACAGAGGCGTTGACATGTACCGTTCGCCGATGCTCGGCAGAATGACGACGATCGTCTTGTCCTTGTTCTGCGGTATCGCGGCAACGCGCGCGGCGGCGGCAACGTTCGCGCCGGAACTGATCCCGCAGAACAGGCCCTCCTCGCCCGCCAGCCGGCGCGCCATCGCGAAAGACTCATCGTTGTCCACGTGCTGAACCTCGTCGACGAGATCGAGCTGCAGGTTCTTGGGGACAAACCCGGCGCCGATGCCCTGAATCTTGTGTGGCCCGGGTTTGACCGCGTCGCCATCGAGGGTCTGTGTGATCACCGGCGAGTCCTGCGGCTCCACGGCGATGCACGCGAATGTGGGCTTGCGCGGCTTGATGAATCGGCCCACACCGGTGATCGTCCCGCCGGTGCCCACGCCCGCGACGAGCACGTCGGCCTGGCCCTGCGTGTCGTCCCAGATCTCCGGCCCGGTCGTCGCTTCGTGGATCGCCGGGTTCGCCGGGTTTTCAAACTGTTGCGGCATCCACGCGTTGCCCGTCGTCGCGACCAGCTCCGCGGCCTTTTCAATCGCGCCTTTCATGCCCTGATCCGCGGGCGTGAGCACGACGTTCGCGCCCAGCGCGCGCAGCAGGCCGCGCCGCTCCATGCTCATCGATTCGGGCATCGTCAGCGTCAACCTGTACCCCTTGCCCGCGCACACGAACGCCAGCGCGATCCCCGTATTACCGCTCGTCGGTTCGATGATGTGCGTGTTGGCGTTGACCAGGCCGTCGCGCTCGCCCGTCTCGATCATGCTGCGACCGATGCGGTCCTTCACGCTCGATAACGGATTGAAGAACTCGCACTTGCCCAGCACCGTCGCGTGCCCCGTTGGGATGACCCGGTTGAGCCGAACAAGTGGTGTGTTACCCGTGGTCGCAACGATGTTGTCGTACGTGCACCCGTGCAAATGTCGTTCCGCTGTCGCAGGGGTCATGGCTGCGCCTCCTGATGCAAGTTCACGTCGTCGTTCGGCATCCCGTACCGACCGCAGGCTGATACTTTACGAACGTATCACAGCCGCGCCAATCGAGGCCTGTTACGGGGCCCGGCGAGCTGCCGCACTTGCCACATTCAGCGCGCTCTTTACAATGCCCACCCCCAAACGCGGGAACAACGGCCCCCAAGACCCAACTGGGAAGGAAGCAATCATGCCGGATCGCACGGGAGTAATCACATTCAAAGGTGGACCGCTGACGCTTGAGGGCGACGCGGTGAACGTCGGTGACAAGGCGCCCGATGCGACACTGGCCGCCAACGACCTGTCGGAAAAGAAGCTGTCCGACTATTGCGGCAAGGTGTGTATTGTCTCGGTCGTGCCTTCGCTGGACACGCCGGTGTGCGACACGCAGAGTCGTAAGTTCAACGGTCACGCCGGGGAACTTGACAACGTGGCCGTGCTGACGATCAGCGCCGATCTGCCTTTTGCGCAAGCGCGCTGGTGCGGCGCGGCGGACGCCACGCACGTCGAGGTTTTGTCCGACTACAAGACCGGCGAGTTCGGCAAAGCGTGGGGCCTGCGCATCAAGGAACTGGGCCTGCTCACGCGCGCCGTCTACGTCGTCAACGGCGAAGGTACGGTGACATACGAGCAGATCGTGCCGGAAGTCACCGAGGAGCCTGATTACGATGCGGCGCTCGCGGCGGCCAGGGCCGCGGGTTGAACCGGCGACACTGATATTCTGAGTCAACGGGTCACGCGCTGTTGTCCTTTGCGCGCCCCTCAAGCATTTGGGCTTGTGCAAACTCAGCATTCGCTTCGCGTGCGCGGGCGATCCGTGCGCGCCCTGCGTCGACGAGCCGGCACATCGCCGGGTCGATGGCCGCCGCGCACAGCAACGCGACGATTGCCTGCATCGGCAGGCAGTAGCGAAACCGGGCGATCGGCAGCCACACAGACATGAGGCCGAACGTGATCAGCACCCAAAGCAGCACGACGCTGTGCGCGGTGATCGTGCCCGTGCGGCAGATGTGACGCACCTCGGCCCACGTTACGACCGCAAGCCCCGCAAGCACCAGGGCGATGTCGAGTGGCCAACCCGTACTTTGCGCCAGGAGGCCGAATCCGCGCCTGGCATCGGGGATGAACAGCGTGTCGCGGATGAACGTGGCGCGCTGTGCGACGTTTTCCAGAATCTTGCGCCGTCGCGTTTTATCCGTGACGATGGCCGCACGAGTTTCCTCGCGCTGTTTGAGGATCTTGCCGATGTTTTCGATCGGCCCCGGGTACAGCGTCGGATTGACTGCGACGAAAAGTGCAAACGAGCTGATGCCGATGATCAGCCCTGCGGCGAGCACGGTGACGATGCGCCGCCCGTACGGCTTGGTCCCGGTACGGGTGTGACCACCCCTGGCGCGCACAATCACCCAAACGGTCGCCGCCGCGACCAACAGGCACCCGCCCGCCGCGTGTAAGCCCGCCATCGCACCGTTGAATTTCACCGACGTCGCCACGCCGACGGCCAATCCTGCCGGCAAACTCCACCAAAGCGACCGTGCCAGTTGATCGCGCAGCGCCGCTTTGAGCATCAGCACGACAAACAGCATCCCGGCCAGCAGCGCCAAAAGCAGTGGCCCGTCCGTCATCGCCCGCCTGCACACCAGCCATGTCAACGGACTTAGCCCCAGCCAGAGACACGCAATCAGTCCAACGCGCCAGTTGAACGCCGACGCGCCGATGAACAAGAGCATCAAACACGCCATCGCCGCCATCGCCGCCGACGTGCGCCGGCACGGCACAAGGATCGCTGCCGGCGGCGCCGCACCGCGCTCGACGTTCTTTTCATATCCGAGCCGGGCACGGTACCGTTTCATCGTCGCCAAATGCGGTAACTGGTCGCCTTGTCCCGTCGCCGTGATCACCGCGCCGTATAAGAAGCGTCCCAGATGCGGCTGGTCCAGTCCGCCCCATCGCCACCAGATCGGATTGCCCATGTCCCGTTCGGTAAACGCCTTGGGATAGAACTTGCCTGCATTCTTGAGCCACAGACGCTCGTCGTTGTGATAAGGGTGCCCCTGGATGCCCAGTTGCAAGACGCACGCAACGACCAGCGCCGCGCACACGCTCCAGAGCCAGGCCAGTCGCGGATTGGTCGAGTTGTCACGATCACATCGCCGCGTCGCCATGCTGGCAGCATAATCAGCAGTTAACAAAGGGCCAAGGGGCGAGGGCGTACCCTGCGCGTCACGTGCAGATCGTTCAACAAACAAGCTCCTGCCGCGCGTGTTCACCGTGGGCAATGGGGGGCTTGCCACCAATGCTGATCCAGCGTTCGTCCTGCGCTTCACACGCCAGTTGATAGCGTGAATCGCTGGACATGCGGATGCGTTTACCGACGTTGTCCAGGCCGCAGTGGATGGTGAAGATCGAGAAGACCAGCAGGTCGCCGGCTTTAAAGTCGGTCGTCAGAAACGGCAGGCCCAGGTTCTTGCGCAGCCGCGGCGGGTTGTTTGAAAGGCGCCCGAAGTTCGGGCTCTGCAATCTGTGTTGGCCATCGCCCGATTTGCGGTTGCGGCAGACGGTGTCGACGTCTGTTCGGCAGTAGTGGTCGTGCAGTTTTTGAACGCGATGCGAGCCTTGCATGATGCACAGTGGCCCGTCTTCAATCGGAGCGTCGCCGATCGGCGTCCAGCTCGTATAAAGGTTGTGCGTGCCGCGGCCCATGTAGACCACGTCGCAGTGCGGGCACGTCGCGGGACAATTGGGGTTCAGGGTCCGGAACCACGTGTAATCGAAATGGCTCACCGGCCCGCCAAGCAATGATTCGTAAAATGTGATCATGCGGCCCGCATACAAGAGTCGCATCAGCGGCTCGTTGTCCATCGTCAGCGCGGGCGGATCAAACCCGCAAATCTTATCGTGTGTGGGGATCGCTTCGATGATCGGATAGCGCTCGTCGAGATAGCCCATATTCGCCAGGCGCCGACAGATTTCCAACCTTGCGGCCGCGACCTGGTCACGGTCGAGGTGGCCGCGCAAAAACAGGTATCCGTCGTCCGCCATGCGGGCGCGCAGGGCGTCACCGTCTTCGAGCAGGGCGGTGCTGTCGACGAGTTGCCCAAACGCATCGGGCGTTGTATCGACGGTGTGGCCCATCATTGTCAGGTTTGGGGCGGCGACCATGTTGGCATTATAGGAGGCCGGCGGTTCCGTTTTCCGATTTTCGAATTGTGATTTCACAGTCACGCTTCCCGGCGAAGACATCGAAAAGCGGGAATCGCAAATCGACCGTCGCACAAACCCCGCACCGCTGAAGCGGGCGGGCCGCGGTTGTGAAGGATGACTTGTCAGTCAGCCGGCATCGGTTTGCCTGTTGATGATGCTTGCGAGCGTTTGGTCACCGGCGGCGGTGCGCTGGGCGCCGGCCAGGTCGGTCAGGTACGCCCAGCCGGGGTGTTGCCCGCGGGTTTGAGTGCCGGTGGTGATGTCGTGTGCCAGGTCGAGCAGGCGTGACACGGCGATCCTGTCTGCGGGCATGGACAGCGCGTACCCCGAGCGCTGATCGGACCCGTCAGATTCGATGTGGTTGAGCAGGC
>NZCH01000106.1 GCA_002688155.1 Phycisphaerae bacterium | reverse complement strand
GCAGACCGGCGGGCTGCACGCGGCGGGTATCTTCACGCCCGGCGGAGTACTCAACGTGCTGCGCGAGGATGTCGGTCGGCACAACGCCGTCGACAAGGTGATTGGCCATCAACTGCTGCTTGGCCGGGCGCCGATCGATCCGGCGGTCCTGCTCGTTTCTGGCCGAGCCAGTTTCGAGATCATGCAGAAGGCGGCCGTCGCCGGGATCGCATTTGTCGCGGCCGTTAGTGCGCCCAGTAGTCTCGCGGTCGACTTCGCCGTGAAAACGGGCATGACGCTCGTCGGTTTTCTCCGGTCCGGGCGCATGAACGTGTATCATGGCCTTGAGCGCATCCATGATTGAATGCGACTGTCTGGAACGCACGGTTCGCTTTCTTTATTATCGAGAGGCACGCGATGAATCGCATCCGTTGGGCGCCGTTGGGCGCCGTTGGTGATCATTCTGAGCGTTATTGTGCGGCTGGCGCTAAGTGCCTGGCACGCGGTATTAGAAGCCCCGGCCGCGAAGGTGTGCTTCCTCAACTCAGGTAGCCCGATGTCGCGGGTGTACCTGGGTGATCCGGTGCCCAGGGGCGCGAAGGATTGGTCCTGTCAAGCCGCCTCCCCCGTCCCGTGATACGATCGGCCTATGTCCGACCCGCATGATGCTGTCGACGCGGCGCGGCGCACGCCACTTTGGCGTAATCTCAGTTTCACGCTGATGTGGACGAGCACTGCGGCGAGCGGGTTCGGCGACCGGATGATCATGCTCGCGGCGCTGGCACTTTTGGGTGGCCTCGTTGCGGGAATTGACAATCGGGCGGGTATTCAGGCCAGCACGCAGTTCTTCTTCTTCGTGCCCTACATCGTGTTCAGCATTGTTGGCGGCTGGCTGGCGGATCATGTGCCGCGCAAATGGCTGCTGCTGGCGTGCGATGAAGCTCGCGGTGTAATTCTGTTCACATGCTTCGTGCTGCTCTACGCGGCGACGGGCAGCGCCGACATGCCGCGCGACACGGTGTGGTTCACGCTCGGCCAGTTCGACGTGCCGCGATACTGGCAGGTCTACGTCGCCCTGTTCGCGATTGGCGTGTTCGCGGCGATCTTCAATCCGACGCGCTCCGCCATCGTGCCGCAGATCGTGCCATTGCGCCAGCTTCAGGGTGCGAACGCGGTCATTCTGGGCATCAATGTCGTCGCGTCGATGATCGGCATGATCGTAGGCGGCAGAATCATCGATGCCGAGTCGGCCCCATCGGTGCGCACCGGCTTGCTGATCGGGGCGGCGTTTTATCTTGTGTCAGGAAGTTTCTTCGCGTTCATGCGCGTGCGGCGTCATGAGGTGAGCGCAGAGCCACAGCAATCTCGCTCATTTACAAAGGGCCTGCGTTATCTTCGCCAGCATCGCCGCGCGATCATCTACATTTTACTGAACATCCTTGTGTGGAGTTGCGCCGCGGCTGTTTCCACGTCGTTCATCGGAATCGGCAGTGTGTATTACGGATTGTCCGGTGACGACGTGAAGGACTACTTTACGAATATGTCCGCAACGGTCGGTCTGGGCATGCTTGCTGGCGCCGGCGTCATCGTTGGCATTCGCACACGGCGCGAATCGGCGCTTGTGATGATGGCCGCCATGACGATGGCGGGGCTGTCGATCCTGCTGCTGGTCGCCGTCCCGGTACGGTGGGCCGGCTTCGTCTGCGCGTTTGGGCTCGGTGTGTTCGGCAACGTTGCGATTGTGTCGGTGCTGACGATGCTGCAGACGGCCACGCCCAACTACGTGCGCGGGCGCATCATGGGCATCAATGCGATGGCCAACACGATGTTTAGTGTATTGACCTACTTCACGATCTGGCGGCTGCCGCGGCCGGATGACACTTTGACGACCGCGCTATTTGTCCTCGGGCCGATCCTGATGCTGATCGGTATGTACGCGGGCATTGGCCATGTGATGTCCGGCCCCGCACCGACGAGGCGGTGCAACGTGCTTTGGCGTATCACGCGGATCTTCGTGCTTATCTGGCATCGGTTGCACTGGGAGGGCCGTGAAAACGTGCCGCACGACGGGCCGGTGATTCTCGCGTCCAATCACACCACGGGACTGGACCCGATGCTGTTACAGGCGGCAGTGCCGCGGATCATACGCTGGGTGATGCTCGAGAGTTTCCGGTTCTCCGTGCTGAACTGGTTTTGGAACACGATCGAGCCGGTGTTTCTTGGGCAAGATGGCAAAAAAGTGTCGAACATTCGCAAGATCGTGCGCCGACTCGAACAAGGCGAAATTGTGGGCATGTTTCCCGAAGGCGGGTTGCAGCGGACCGATCGGAGTTTGCAGCGGTTCCATCCCGGCGTGGTGCGCATCGCGCAGCGCGCTGGTGCGATGATCGTGCCGGTCTGGATCGAAGGCACGCCGATGCGCGACACGATGATGTGGCACTTCCTGCAACCGTCACAGTCCGTCGTTCGGTTTGGCAAGCCGTACAGACCTGATCCGGACGCGAGCGAGCAGCAGGCCACCGCCGATCTGCGCCGCCGAATCGAGCAGTTGGGGGCAGTTGGTGCGGTCAGCACCGTTGACCCGGTCGCCAAGCCGGACGGTTAAGCATCGAGATGACGATTATCCGGCCCCTGTGTGTCACGCGAACAGCCGCCGCTGCACGCGCCCGCTGTCTTGCGAAACCCGGTCTGGGTCGCAACACTATGGGTGAACGAGATCAAAGGATTATTCATAATCAACTCCCATGAAGGAGGCCTCGGATATGGCACGACCCGTTACATTGTTTACCGGCCAGTGGGCTGACCTGCCATTGGAAACACTGTGCGCCAAAGTCGGGGACTTCGGCTACGACGGCGTTGAACTGGCGTGCTGGGGCGATCACTTTGACGTGATCCAGGCGGCCCGCAGCGACCAATACTGCAAAGGCAAGTGGGAATTGCTTGCGGACTACGGGCTGACCGCGTACGCGATCAGCAATCATCTTGTCGGGCAGGCGATATGCGATCCGATTGATGACAGGCACAAGTTGATTTTGCCACCGGACGTTTGGGGCAACGGCGATCCCGAAGGCGTGCGCAAACGCGCGGCGAAAAATATGATTGTCGCGGGCAAGGCGGTGCGGCGATTCATGGACGCCAAGCCCCGGACCGCGCCGCACAAGGGTAAGTGGGGCCGAAAACCCGCCGTGGTCAACGGGTTTTCAGGCTCGTCGGTCTGGCACTCGATTTACGCTTTCCCGCCGACCGACCAGGCGTACTGGGAGAAGGGTTTCAAGGACTTCGCCAAACGCTGGACCCCGATCCTCAATGCATTCGACAAAGCCAACGTCAACTTCGCGCTCGAAGTGCATCCGACGGAAATCGCATTCGACATAGCATCGGCCCAGCGCGCGATCGACGCCGTCAAGGGGCACAAGCGGTTTGGATTCAATTACGACCCGTCGCACCTTGGTTACCAGGGCGTGGACTATGTCAGATTCATTCGCACGTTCGCCAACCGCATGTATCACTGCCACATGAAGGACGCGTGGTGGGGGCATGGCGACGGGACGGTGGGCGTGTTCGGCGGGCATACGGACTTCGCCGACCCGCGCCGGTACTGGGATTTCCGCTCGATTGGCCACGGCGACATCGATTTCGAGGAGATCATCGTCGCGCTCAACGACGTCGGTTACCAGGGGCCGCTGTCGGTCGAATGGGAGGACAGTCGCATGGACCGCGAGCACGGCGCCGCCGAGAGTGCTGCGTTTGTCCGCAGCGTCGACTTTACACAATCAGGCGTTGCATTTGATGCGCAATTCGGCGATTGAGTCCAAAGCGTGTAGATCACGTGACCCTCATGCCCACACTCAACGATATCCACGCATGGCTTGAAGACAAGGCTGGCCATGCACCGCATGACGATCAAGGCGTCATGTTCGGCGATCCTGACCGGCCGGTGGCGGGTGTTGCCGTGCGCTCGATGCCGTCACCGCGAAATGCCCGCGCCACGGTTGATGCCGGCCATGAGGTTCTGATCCATCACGAGATGACTGATACGGACATTTGACGCACGAATCTCCTGCCATCGCACAATGATGGCGCAACAGCAGAGGGCATCATGACGATTGCTCACATGTTCACGACGCTGGCTCAGGCGCAGCCGGACCCGGGCACGCCCGCGGCCGAAGGCGATGGGTCGGCGCTGGTCTACTGGATCGCAGCCTTGATCGCTCTTTCGATCCTGGTGTTCGCTCTGGAAGTGGCTGTTCCATCGGGTGGGCTGCTGGGCATGGCGTCGGCCGCGTGCGCGGTGATCGTCGTCGTGCTGCTGTTCTACATCAGCGTGATGGCGGGCATGATCGGGTTGCTGTGCCTGATGATCGCCATGCCGGTGGCGCTGTGGCTGGCGCTCAAATTTTGGCCTCTCACGCCGGTCGCGAAATGGCTGACGCTGCGGTCCAGGCAGCCGGCGCAGTCGACTACGTCCAACAGGGATCTCATTGGCGCCCAGGGCCAGGTGATCACGGACCTGCGTCCCGTTGGGATATGTGAAATCAACGGCGACCGGCACGAGTGCCTCGCCGACACCGGGATGATCGACCGTGGAACGCGTATCACGGTTGTGTCCGCCGATGGAATGCAGATCAAGGTGCGTCTGCTTACGTAGCGATGTGTTCGGTCACGTCGGGTATTCGGTCAGTCACGCCAGTGCCGCCATCGCTTCGACGAGCTGTTGCGACGTGCCAACGGCGGTCATTCGGATGCCGAAGTTCTCGCCGATCTTGACGGCCTGGCCCTTGCCGACGGCGCGGTTGTTGACCAGCAGGTCCAGCGGGTCGTCCGCATTCCTGGGTAGTTCGATGATCGCGCCAGGCGCCAAAGCCAGCACGTTTTCCAGCGGCATCGATCGGTCACCGATCTGCATGATGACGGGCACGGACAGGTTCAGGATCGTGTCGATTTCTGTGGGCATTGCTCAGGTTATCGGCGTGACAGGGCGGCCTGCATAAAAGGCGCGGCCCACTTAAGTGGACTGTGCCGGATCGAGTTTGGACGAGAACGCGCGTTGTGCCAGGTCGACGGCCTTGGCCAGGGCCGCCGCTTTGTTGAGCGTTTCCTGGTGCTCCGCGTCCGGGTCCGAGTCCGCGACGATCCCACCGCCGGCCTGGATGTGCACTTTCCATGACGTCGGATCAGGGCAATCCGCCTCGGTGGGCGTCACCACCATCGTGCGCAGGGCGATGGCCATGTCCATGTTGCCGGCAAAATCGACATAGCCCACGGCACCGGCGTAGGGGCCGCGACGCGTCGTTTCCAGTTCGTCAATGATCTGCATGGCTCGAACCTTAGGCGCTCCGCTGACCGTGCCCACGGGCAGGGCGTATCGCAGCGCGTCCCAGCAGCTGCTGTCGTCACGCAGCCTCCCGACAACGGTCGAACTTATGTGCATCACGTGGCTGTAGCGTTCGACGGTCATCACTTGCGGCAATGAAATCGAACCGGGGACGGCGACGCGGCCGACGTCATTTCGGCCAAGGTCGACCAGCATGATGTGCTCGGCCCGGTCCTTGGGGTCCGACAGGAGCTCTTGTTCAAGTGCGTTGTCCTGGGCCTGCGTCGGGCCGCGGTGTCGCGTCCCGGCAAGCGGGCGGTTGGTGACCTGGCGATCCTTGACGCGGCAGAGGATTTCCGGGCTTGAGCCCACAAGCATGCCTCCGTCAATCTGGAGGTAGAACATGTATGGGGAGGGGTTGACCACCCGAAGCGCGCGATACAGGTCGAACGGGTCGGCCCGCGTGGTCAATTCGAAGCGCTGGCTTGGCACGACCTGGAAAATGTCCCCCGCCCGGATGTACTGCTTGGCGGCCTCGACCGCCTGCTGGTAGCCGCCCTTGCCCATGTTGCTGGTCGGCAGGGTTGGCGGGGCGGTGACTAGGTCCAGGGCTTCGCCAGGCGGTATCTCCGGCTCGTCCACCGCGCGGGAGCGCGACGACGTGATCCGCCGCTGAAGTTGGTCCAGCTCCTGTCTTGCCGACTCTAAGGCCGCCGATGGGCTGGCGTGCTCACTGGGCAATACGTTGGTGACCAGTACGATCGTTTTTTGCACGTGGTCAAACGCGACGATCTGCCGGTACAACTGCATATGCAAGTCGGGCAACCGCCGATCATCCGGGGGCGGGTTGGGCAACTTTTCGCCTTCGAGGTAACGAACCGTGTCGTAACCCGCGTAGCCGACCCAGCCGCCGGTGAAATCGGGCGCCCCGGGTACGGGTGCCAGAATCCAATCGGCGAGAATGTGGTGCATGTCGCCAAGCGGGTCGTTGCGCCTGCAGGTTTCAACATGTGCCGGATCGGCGCCGATCGTTATGACGTTCTGTCCGCGCGCGATCACCTGCTTTTCAGGGCGCGACCCCAGGTAGCTGTACCGTCCGATCCGCTCACCGCCCTCAACTGATTCAAAGAGGAAACTGGGTGCCAAACGCTGGTCGGCGGTAACAAGTCGTCTATACGCCAGCACAGGCGTAAGCTGGTCAGCAAACAGCCGTCGGAACACGGGGATGACGGTGCCTGGTCCATCCGCGAGGCGAGCAAATGTGTCGAAGACTGGGGCGTCGTGCGACATGGGCGCTGAGTATCGTTCAGTGTTCAATCGTCGAGCGGGTCAGCCTCGATGTTGGCCGATTCCCCACATTGTTTCTTTTCGACATATTGCATGATCCACGCCTCCCAGGACTATCTGCCGCGGTATCGCGCCAGCTGAAGATAAGGCGTTCGATTTGGTTGTATCGAATCGTTACGGGTTTGGCCGAGCCTTTTGGTGTCACGGGCCTGGTCGTCTGACAGGCTCGGATCGTCGCGCTGCGCAGGCTCCGGGGTCTGGGTGCGGACATGAGGCCAGTATAGGAGGTCGGGTTTCGAGTGTCAGGTGGCGGCTTTTGGGGTGCGTTTTGCACTACCCCAAACGCCAGCCGGTGTGTGCCGGTATATGCGGCCAGGCCAGCGGTGCCCCCAGGTTTTTGAGCCGGGATCGAACCCGCTTTTTTTAGGATTTTCTCACGCCGCACCATTGATTTCTTCGACAACCCGTGTAATGTAGTTGCTTAACGGGCGAAGGCCAGTAACCAATGGGAGTGGGCCAGGCGGAGCTGAAATCCAAACCCATGCACATAAGCGGGCCGTGTCCTGCGGTTCGTTTTGGTCCATCCAACAACTGGCGATCGATCAGGGGTCTATGGCTGTGCCATGACCTATGTTTCATACATTGTGAAAGCGCTGCACCCGCACCGCGGCCGATTGGCCCTCGCGGCGGGGGGAATGTGCGCGGGCACACTTTGTGGCCTGATCCCGCCGCTGATCCTTGCGACGATCGTCGACCGGGTCGTGGGGCAAAGCCGGTACGAATGGCTCGTTGTGCTGATGCTCGCGTCGCTGGCGCTGCCGTTTGTCAGCAGCTGCGTGGGCATGGTGAGCAACTACCTGGTCACGCTGCTGGCGCAGCGGCTGATTTTCGACATCCGGCTTGACCTGTACCGGCACGTGCACAAGCTCAGTTGCCGGTACATGCAGAACACCACGACTGGCAAGCTGCTGGAGCGGTTGCGGGGCGACGTGCAACAGCTTTTGACACTGGTGTCCGGCAGGGCCCTGGGGCTGCTTAGCCAGATGTTGTTCGCGATGATCGCCGTCTGTGTGATTGTCTATGTGAACTGGTGCCTGGCGCTGGTGGTCGTCGCAGCGCTGGTCTTGTACACCATCAACTACAAATGGTTCGTCCGGCGAATCCGTATCGCACAGCGGCGGTACCGCCGGAGTATGGACCAGTTGTCCGCGATGGCACAGGAGCGCCTGGCGGGCACGGCCATTGTCAAGGCGTACGGCAATGAACGCCGCGAGGTGCGCAGCTTTACGCGCCAGAATTTTCTGACTGAGCGGCAGTTTCACAGGTTCCGCATGCTCAATGCCACCTACGGCCTCACATCCAGCGCAATTTCCTGGTTCGCGCACGCGGCGATCTTCTTCTTCGGAACCTACCTGGTCATACGCGGACACATGACCTACGGCATGGTCATGGCGACCAGTTCGTACGCGTGGATGATGCTCGGTCCGGCGCTCGAGATCGCCGACTTGTCTAACCAGATTCAGCAAAGCAAGGTCGCCATGGACCGCATTTTCGAGTTGATGCGCGAGGAACGAGACCCGGTTGACGAACCGGGTGTGAAGTTGCAGGAGATTCGCGGACAGGTGACGTTTGAAGACGTCAGCTTCAGCTACACACCTGATGCCCCGGTGCTTGAGGATTTCAGTCTGACGGTGAAGCAGGGCCAGACCGTTGCGCTGGTCGGACCCACCGGCTGCGGCAAGACGACGATCACCAACCTTTTGTACCGCTATTATCAGCCACAGGCTGGTCGGATCACCATTGACGGAGTGGGTCTAAACGACCTGGACACGCGGTGGTATCGCAATCGCGTGGCGATCGTCCCGCAGGATCCGATCGTATTTGACACAACCATCGCCCAGAACATTGCGTACGGTCGGCCTGACGCCGACGATGCGCAGATTGATCGTGTTGCGCGCGACGTGGAACTGGGTGCTGTGATCGATCGGTTTGCAGATGGCATTCATGCGCGCATTGGTGACGACGGCGCCAAGCTGTCGGTCGGCGAAAGGCAGCGGCTATGCATCGCACGGGCGTTGCTGGCAGACCCGGCGATCCTGATCTTTGACGAAGCAACGAGCAGCCTCGACAGCCTGTCAGAATTGGCAATCCAGCGCGCTGCGCACCGTGCGATGCGCGGACGCACGTCGTTTGTTATCGCACACCGTCTAAGCACGATCGTGAGCGCCGACCTGATTGTCGTGATAAATCACGGGGGCATCGTGGAGCAGGGCAATCACAGGCAATTAATGTCACGGCGAGACGGGTACTATCGTCGGCTCTATGAAACGCAGACCGGATCCATACAAGAGGCGGTCCCGGCCTGAGCGAGCGTGTGATCATGATCCAAAACCTGATCGCAATCTGGCGCATGGTCCACGCACCGCTCGAACGGCCGGAGAAGTACACGCGCGGCTCGGCGCGCGATATCTGGCAGGTGTTTTACCGGTTCTATGCCGCGCAGTATTGGGGGGCCGTGGCGCTGGTGATCGGGCTCAGCGCCGCGACGGGACTCATCGTTTACGCATACTCGTGGGCCGGATGTATCGTCGCGGATGACGTTGTTCAGGTGCAGTTGATCGAGCGCGACAGCCCACAGGCGTACGACGTGGACCCGTCCACGCCGGGCGAGCGCCGGCGTTTCGCGTTTGTT
>NZCH01000105.1 GCA_002688155.1 Phycisphaerae bacterium | reverse complement strand
TGTGTACATGATCGACTGGTTTCGCGCGTCAAGCTCCCAGATCATGTCCGCGTACGGGTAGACCGCCGATGGTATTTCCGCCAGCGACCAGATAAAGTTCGAAAAGAACAGGACGCTGATCAGCATGATCGGATACAGCACAGCCGTCGCTTTCCAGATGCTGGTGAAGCGCGTGCCGGTGAGTTCGCACTGGCGGTAGTAGACCGTCATCATGCCGTAGTTGGCGATGGGCATGGGCAGGAACCATACGTCAACGCCCTTGAAACCGCTGAAGATAAGCGCCGCCTGTTTGACCAGCGGCGGCTCGACCACCTCGCCGACCATGCCCTCGAGCCGCGCGGTCGCGTAACTCAACAGTGGGGTGTACACGAACCCGAGTATGAGCATCACGATCATCACGCCCTTGTGCCAGTCGATCAGGTAGCCGGACAGGAGGATGTACGACAACGTGGTCACGATGTACGCGGCGATGAGGATCCAGATGCGAATGTCGCCGCGTTTCCGCAACAGCGCCTCACGGTCTTGTTGCTCGGAGCTTTCAAACGTGTCAGTGATGACGTCGGCGTCTTCACGTCGTCGCCGTCGCCAACTGTGCAGCGCCTGCACGACGTGGAACATCCCCGCCGCCGCAATTGCCAGTGACACGCCGATTGTGAATGAAAAGTAAAAGTCGACGTTGTTCTTGAACAGCGTGATGACGGTATTGTCGCCGACGCGCCAGGTATCGAGGACGCCGAACTCATAGAGGATCGGGTTGACCACAACCGTGATCACCAGTCCCAGGAAACTGCCGACCATGGCGAAGTAGGGCAGCACCATGCCGGTGAGCAGGTTCCCCAGGTCCCATGACACGCCGGTGGCGACAGCGGGCAGGTAGCCGTCGGTCTTGTCGGTGAAATCGCTGAACGGAATGGGCAGTATTTCGACCGGCTCGCCGATCAGTGCGCCGGTGACGGTCGGTAGCAGCAGGTAGACACTTCCAAACGCCAGCCCGATCGCACCACCGATTGAAAAAACGCGCCACCGCCATGACGTGTCGCGGTCGGTGTCCTGGTCGTCCGCGTCCGTCGCCAGCGCCATGACGCCCTGCGCGCCGATCGGCGCGAGCGGAAACGGTAACTTCTCGATGTCGCTCGTAATTCGGAAAAGGCCGTACCCGAGGATGAGGTTACTCATCTGTGCAATCAACGTGCCAAAGATGAACAGCCCCATCGCCGGCAGCCAGTCCAGGTGAAAAAAGGTGCGGTTCTGATACGTCGACGATTCGGCGCCTGGCGCGAACCAGTGGGGCAGGTGCGCGGCAATGCCCATTTCCGCGGCGGCGTCGCTGCGCGCGTAAAACTGGTTCCAGAGCAGGCCCTGGAACGGCACGCCCAGAGCTGAGCCGTACACCGACAGGGCAGCGCCGGACATGAAGAACAGCACGAAGATCTCTGCGCGTTTGAGTTCCCTGTGCGCGCGTCGCGCAACTTCGATGAACAGGATCACGGTCACCCACTGCGCCGCGGGCCCGATTCCAGCGCCGGCCAGAAGCGACATATACAACGCGCCCGGTACCATCAGCAGGGCGATAAACGCGACCGCCAGTACCGTCGTCCAGTTGAAACCCTCGTCAAACCGTGACGGCGTCTGCATCAGGTTGCGAAACTGTTCGACTTCGCGGTCGAGTTTGGGTTGCTTTTGAGCCATGGCGTGCGTGGTATCGTTTACGCGGGTTTTTGTTGACAGTACCGATCGCGAGCGACCGGGCTAAAAGGTCAGGGGTTGTTGCCCAGTTCTTTGAGTGTTGTGGCGCGGTATTGCTCGATGGTTTCTTCGGGCAGTGACCGCCAGATCAGGAACTGGCGGCGCAGATCGTTGAGCAGCACTTTGTTCAGTCGTTGCCAGTCCCGGGGTTGGCCGGACCGGCGCTCGAGTGTTATTTTCACTTCATCGATGCCTTCGAGTTCGCTGGGCGCGCTACGCAGCTCAAACGCCTGGGTAACGCCCAGATCGAACGGCGCCAGCGCAACCTTGGCAAGAATACCCAATTGGCCGTCGGGGTCGCGCACGATACGCGCTTCCTGTGCCATGAAAACGCCCAGGCCGGTGTCGGTGTAGTTGTCGAAATGTTCGCGCAGGAAGCTGACAATACCGGTGAAGTCGTATTGCGAGACGGTGAACGGGAAGGTGATGTCGAAGGTATCGCCTTGGGGCGCGGGCATGCGCCAGGCGCGCATGACGCCGGGGTTGGCGCTCTTGCTGGCCTTGATTGCGGGAATAATGGCCGACACGAGCACGGTCGCCATGACGATCAGAATCGTGATAATCGCATTACCCGACGAGTAGTTCATCTCGGGCACGCGTATGTCGACATACGCCGAGGTGACTGCGAGCGTTTTGACGGTCGCCTGCGCGAACAGGTACCCGCCGAGTCCGCCGATGACTGAGTACACCATGGCTTCGGCGAAGAATAACCCCGCGATGTGCGTTGGCGCTAAGCCCAGTGCGCTGAAGCTGTAAATCTCGCGCTCGCGGTCGGACACGCTGCCGAGCATCGTCCCGAACACGACCAGCCCACCGAGCAGCAGCGGAAAGATCAGGTCGCCCGCGTTGCTCGCGTCGAGTGTGGCGCCCAGCAGACTGCGATAGACACCGTCATCGAGCGTCGCCGTGTTGGGCTGGCGAATCATCCTCGCCATGTCGTCGGAGATGGCACGCGCGGTTGTCGTGTCATCGACGTACAGGTGCGCGGCACGCAGGGTTCCGCCGAGCGTCCTGACGGTCTGATTCGAAACGATCACGACCGAATCGGGTAGCAGCGGTGACCACGTGCCAATGTCGAGATGCGACACGTCGTGTTCTCCACGAAACTTATCAGACTGGTTCAGTGCCGTCTGGTTCATCTGGTTGCTCATGTCCGTAAAGTCAACGGGCAGAACGCTGTGGCCGTTTATGTCCTTCATGCTGATCATTGCAACCGGATCAAGCACCGGGCCAACGGTCAGTGTCACACCTGACAACTGCACGCGGTCGCCCGGCGACACGTTCAGACGATCCGCCACCGCCGTCGTCATAAGCACCTTGCCTTCAAGGTTGTGCCGCGTAAGGCCTGTCACAGCCGCGAGGTCCCGGCGCAGCGAAAGTTCCTCCGGCTCGATGCCCACGATGCCGCGAATCACGACAGGCTCCGAGCCGTCGGCGCGTGTGATCACGCGAGCCCGGTCAGTTGCCGTGCCGATTGTGACCCAGTAGCGGGGCATCACCTTCGCGCGATCACCCCACCGGCCGTGCAGCACGTCGAGGACGGACTCGGGGATCGATGCCCAGTTGACCATGTGGAACTGCACCGCCTGGTAAGAGGGCGAAGGCCCAACGAACAGCCGCACCACACCGGTTCGCGTATCAAACGATGCGAAGCAAAGGATGGTGAATGTGAGCAACAGGATGGTGACGACTGTCATCGTGGTGCGCAGCGGCCGGCGGCGCATCGTCGAAATGCCCATCGACACGGCCGCCAATATCGTTCCAAACCGTGACACATCCGCCGCGTGCACGGATGTCGACAGGCCCTGAAGTATCTTCAACTCCACGTCAAACTTTCGTACGATGATCACGATAACCATGCTCGCGAGTACGACGATGGCGAATCCCAGAAAAATGATCGCCGGCGTTTTGGCGACTGCAAACGCCGGGTGCGTGAAATACAGCAGCAGGAACGTGACGGCGAAAATACCTGCGAAGGCGGCGATTTGTCTGTACACATTCGTCGCGCCGACGATCAGCCGCTCGACCGCGAATGCAAAGGGGACGCATACCGCCAGCAGGATGAGCACCGCGTGCACAAGGTCGTCCATGGTGTCCCGCACGCGCGTGTAGACGTGCCCTTCGGACAGAAACGCGCCCGCAGCCAGCGCTTCGCGCCGCGCAACCGCCGGCTCATTTCGCGAGTCCAGCAACAAGTCTTCCGCCCGGCCGTGTAACTCCTCGAGCGAACTGTTCATGATCGACCGTGAGCGCAGCACCTGCATACGCGCTTCGTCGATCCGCCACAGGTCGGATCCGGCCCGCATCGACACACGCTGATGGTCCGGCAATGTGCCAACGCGCAGGCCGGCGCCCTTATGGCCATCGTGTTCCTCCGCGCCAGCCGCAGTGTCGTGCAGCACGTCAGGCCCGTTAACGAGCATGACCGCGCCGTTGAGGCCGAAGATCTTTACCCGTGATACGCGGCGGTCCACGAACCAGAACGTCACACCGTCGATCGTGCCGCTGTATGACTTGCTCGGGTTGAGCCGCGCATTTGTCTGGCCGTTCATAATCAGTGGCGGCAGCCCGGTGCGCACCTGCGGCGGCAATACGATCGCGCCGTGGCGGCAGCGCTCCATCTCCACGTGCGCATACAACGCCCGCTCGCTACTGTCCAAGGTGGTGACGAGATCGATCTGGCCCTGTTCGTCGCATGTGTACCCAAACGTGGGCACGTTGTTACCCGCCTGTAACGGCCCAATCGCGAACGAACCATTTTGATCAGTGGTGATCACGCGAAATTCGTCGTACGCGTATTGCCGCGTGGCGATCGGCGGCAGCTGCAGTCCCCAGCGCGAGATGCGCAGTTGAAGCACGGCATCGGGCATCGGCGTCTCCGATGCGCCGATCAGACTTCGTGCGATCACGACTGCCCCATGCGATCGGCCCGACGAAAACCGCGGGTGAAGGTAATAAGTCCTCTTCCCAATCGAGCTGATCTGCGACAGGGACGCTTCGCTTGCGACGGCCTGCAACAGCACGGCAACCTGTTCTGTTTGCCGTCTGACCCGCACCACGTCGAGTCGATCGAGCGTATCAATGGGCGTGCCTTCGCGCGGCGTTGCCTCGCCGACGGTGCCGATCGCGAGATTGTAGATGCCAAGCAGCCCGGCAGGCGCGCCGCCATGCGCGAAACGTGAGGCGCCCCAGAGTACGTCCTCGGGGCTTAACGTACCGTCGGCACTGCGCGGTTCGAACAGGTCAAGTGCCATTCCCCCGGCGCGAAGCTGGTTGTACGCGCTGTGGAACGCCGATTGGACCTTGACGTACAGTCCAGCGAGGTCGCTTGCCGACCGCAGGCCCTCCTGTCCACCGATCATCAGCCCGAAGCGATCGCTTCCGTCGCCGAGCAACAGCGAAACATGCGCGGTGATGACGTGCGATCCGATCAAATCACGAATTTGCGCTTCGGCATCGAGTGCAACCTCGACATGGGCGAGTTCATCCGATCTCGCGACAATGTCAGCGCGGACCCGCCGGACGGTTTGCGCAAACAAGTTCGTCGTTTCGTCCGTGAGTTCGTTGCGTTCAAGCGCGCGACGCAGCGCGTTCCAGCCCTTCTTGGCCGCCGCCAGTTCCTTGATCCGCAGCTCGATTTGCGCCAAACGCTGTTTGGCGACGTCTTCGGAGCGTCGCTCTGTTCGCAGGGCCAACAGTTGCTCGTTGAATGATGCGACAACCGACGCGGCTTTTCGTTTGAGCCGCCGAATCATGGTGTTGCGAACGGGGCTGGCCTGATCCATCGGCCGATCGTCATCCAGCAATGCTGTCAGATCATCCAGGAACTGTCGCTCGCTGTCGTGGTAGGCGATTCGGTCATCGAGTTCCGATTTGTCATCGAGTGCACGATAAAGTGCTGCGGCGCCCGTCTGGCCCCGGGTATGGGCGTCAAAGCAGGCAAGCAGCAGATCCCGACGCGGCGGGTATGCCTTGAAGTGTTCGGCAAGGCGCAGCAGCGCCGCCACGTTTGACGCGGCGCGCGCTCCGGGCGACACCTTCGGCACCTGGCCGAAACTGTCCAAATGTGCGCCGACCACGAACAATTCATCTTTCTCAAAACTGAAGCGAGGCCCCGTGCCGCGAATCAACGCGAGCACATTGGACCCGATCGCCGGTTCCCAGCGTATGTCGCTGTAGACGGTCGCGTTTTGACCGTCCGGCAGGTCATCGCCGCTGCCATCATGGAAATATCGCGGGAAATTCGCCTTGGCGCGTGTGTGGTGTGATTGGCCCGCGTGCATCAATTCCGCGGGGCCGCGCGTAAAGATCACTACCGCGGCGCCCAGGCGAAACGCACGTCTCCACGCGCTGCCGGCACGGTAGTCCATCACGACGATCGCCCCGTGCGGGTCGCGATCACCGTAATCCTCGGGCCGCCCCAACCCCACGTGCTGAATCACGCCGGTAATTCCCGACGGCGGCGTGATCGGCGGTATGATTTCGTTTGGCCGCATCGGATGCAGCGGCAGGACGCGCCTGCTGCCGGCATCCGTGTCCGCGTCGCCAAGTGCAATCTCACAACGCTGCACGTGTGTCTGCGCCGTGCGGAACGGCTGAACCACCAGCGCGTCAACGCCAATCTCGCGAAATCGTTGTTTCACGTAATCGCGCGCGGCGTGAATTTCCTTTGTGCCTGTTCGACGGTGCGCGTGTTGCGTCAGGCGTTCACAGTCGATTTGGAACTGATCCGCCGCCGCCGGGCGCAATACGCTCAACGTCAACATGAGCACGGCAGTCATGCGCGCAGCACGCCCAGTGACACGGCCGGTCCGCCTCACTGCACTGCCATCCAATTGCCGCATACGACGCGTCATTGGGTCTATTCCTCCTGCCCGTCGATCGTGCCGACCTCAATGGTGACTTCATCGCGCCGTGCGATGCGATCGATGCATCCGTCACGAATGAACAGCAAGCGGTCGCAGATATCGAGCATGCG
>NZCH01000104.1 GCA_002688155.1 Phycisphaerae bacterium | reverse complement strand
GATGATGCGCACCGCGTCCAGGTAGTGCAGGCCAAACGTCGTGTCCACGGAGATGGGGAATACGAGCAGGTCCGCCTGAATGTCGCTTAGCGCGATGCCCTTTTCAATGGCCGCATCGATCATGTGCGATGCGTGGTCGACGCGCTGGGCCGTGCCGTCGGGCATGCCCGACTCGCCCGCAGCCGTAATGATCACTTCGCATTGGTGCTTCACCACCAAGTCCAGCGCGTCAATGCGTTCAAGCGAAGCGGAGTTAAGCAGCGGTCGGCCGACGCTCGCGTCGTACGCCTCCATGCCCGCTGCGATCGTTTCTATCAGCGATGAATCGATCGACAAAGGCTTGTCTGTCATCGACTGCACGGCCTTGACCATGAACCGCATCGCCGCCTGCTGCTCTTCATGCTTGAAGCCGAACTCGTCGGTGTTGACGTCCAGGTAATCGACGCCTGCGTCGACCTGCCGTTGCACTACCCAGCGAATATACTCCAGCGCGGTCGTTGCATCGTCACCTCCATCGTAAGCGACGTGCGCCGCGATCTGCACGTGCTTGACCCGGCCTTCCTGGTAATCATTGCTCTTCTTGAATTTGTCGGGAATGACCAGATGCCGGTCCGCGCCATCGAGACCAGTCCACATAATCGCCTCGCGCCCGTCGGGCGACTCGCCCACACGCTTTCCTTTGCGTATCAAAATACGCGTGCAGTGAACGTTCTCGCCGACAGCGATGAATTCTTTTTCTAATCCTGGTACTTGCACGGTTACTGACTCCGTGGGTGGAGGGACAAGACAGAAGATCGGCATTCATTGGGCGTTTGAGTCTTCGGGTTTTTCTTCGTTGCCCGCGTGATGATCGCGCCCAAGGAAGGTGTTGGCCCACGCGCTGGTGCCCTGCAGCGCGGCGTCCTTGATGATGACCTTCCCATCGAGCATCTGCTCTTCTTCGCCATACGCTTTGAGCCGGTCGTACGCGCGTGCCCAGATACAGTCTTTTTCGCCGACCTCACACTTGCCGTCGCGCGTGCCGCCACACGGGCCGTTGCGCTGGTTTTTCGCGCACTGCGACTCGGGACACAAATACGCGATGTCCGGCAGCGAGCAGTCTCCGCAGTCCCGGCAGTCAAAGCCAAACATTTTCACGGCGTTTTCGAGCTTATGCGCGACGCGGCGTACCTTCGCCGATGCGCCGTCCAGTTTATCGTACACGCGCCGGCCCACGTTGTACCCTGCGCTGTCGCGCTCAAAGACGCGATCATGCACAACGCGGTTCATCTTGTACGTCAGCGGCACGAACCCGCGCTGCCGCTTTTTACCACTAGGCGTCTTGCTGGCAAGGTACCGCTGGTTGATAACGTCCGATGACAGGCCTGTGTCCGGGTCGATCTCGAAGTAGTGAAACTCATTGTCACGGTCGTATCTAATCTCTTTGGCGAACTGCACCCAATCGTCTTCGCCGAATGACTCAGCCAAATCGAGAATGCGCATGTAATCGTCAAACTGAATGTGTCCGCCGATGTAAGCGCCGCGATAGCCCAGCCCCTTGCCGATTGCGACCTGTTTGGCGGCGAACTCGAGGAAAAATGCCTTGCCCTTGTCAAGCGATTGCGCGTGCTTTTGGCAGACTTCAAACAGCTCGTCGGTCACCAGGCATCCGGGAATTTTTACACTGTTAAAAAACCGCGACGCCGGACCTGACAGCACGTACACGTTGTAAAGTACTGGCACGTCGAGCCCCTTGTGCCGCATGTACTTCATCAGCTCGTCCTGCTTGCGCGCGTCGTAACCGAGCTGGTTGATGACGAAATCGGCGCCCGTGTCAATCTTCTTCGCGAGTTTAAAGTACTGAGGCATGACTTCGTTTTCGCGCAGCTTGAAGTTGTTGACGACAGCCCCTTTGAGGAAACTGGTGTGCTGCATCGGTTTGCTGCGCCCGCCGTTGCGCAAGGGCATTTCGAGCCCGGCATTCATATCGGTGAACATTTTCAAGAGAGCGACCGAGTCGATATCAAACACGCCGGGCGCCTGGCCTTCGTAACCACTGGTTGGGCAGTCTCCCGACAGGCACAACACGTTCTCGAATCCCCCCGACGCCAGCTCCCACCCGCGGCTTTGCAGGGCATTGCGGTTCCAGTCCTTGCATGACAGGTGAATGATCACCTCCTGCCCGCGCGCGATCAGGTCCGTGCCCAGCGTGTCGGCGCCGAGCATGGCGTTGCCGCCGGGGTTGTCGGTGATAGACAGTGCGTCGATCCGCGGGTGCTCCGCCAACCGCCGCGCCAACTCCAGCACCCGCCGGCTGCTGCGCTCCGTAATGATGCCGCGCGACGTGACCAGTTCCACACAAGTCACGAACGCCCCCGTCTGCGACAACCGCTGCCGAAGCGTCGGCTTGTACCAGGGTTCAAAGCGCGGCACGCGGGTTGGGGGGGAGGTTTGGGACATAGAGAAGAGCCGAGAAGTCAGAAAGTCAAACGCCGCCAAATTCAACGACCGTACTGTGTTCCAAAGGGCTTTGGGGTCTTCTGACTTTTCGACTCAATGAAACGTCATTGGCTTAAACTGGCATCCTTCCACAAATACGTCGAAGAAGTCTTCCATCGTTTCGAGCTCCACATGCTCGATATTTTTGATCAGTTGCTCGATTTCATCGCGTTTGGTTTGTGACAGCATCAGTTCACGCGCGCCCTGCGCGGCGGCGTTGCCGACTTTTTCGATGCGCTCCACCGGCACGGGCGCGAGGAAGCCGATGTCGATCGCAGCTTGCACATCGACATAGTTGGCGAACCCGCCAGCGAGGTATAGTTTGTCAACGGTTTCGGGTGTGACGCCGAACTTGCGCATGAGGATGATCTGCCCGCAATAGTTTGCGGCCTTGGCCTGTGCGAGTTCGCTAGCGTCATTGCGCGAAAACGTGATCCCCTGCTCGGGGACGATGTCGAACCTGTTCGCCTTATCGGCGAACACGCCTTTGGGCGTCATCATATCGTTCCGGCGCAGTTCCGCGATCAGGTCGATCAGACCCGACCCGCAGAGGCCCTGTGGTGGCGCGTCGCCGATCGTTTCGTATGCGAACCCGCTGGGCGGTTGATCGCCGTTGCCACGCTCGAAGCGCAGTGTTTCGATCGCCCCTTCGCAGCCCGGCATGCCGTATGTCACCAACCCACCTTCGAACGCCGGGCCTGCGGGACACGACGCCGCGAGCAAACGGTCCTTGTTGCCAATCACCACCTCCGTGTTCGTCCCCGCATCCACGAGCATGACCGTGCCGGTCTGGTGCACCATGTCGATCGCAACCAGATCCGCGACCACGTCGCCACCTACGTGCGACGCGATCAGGGGGGCCCCCCACACCCGCGCGTTTTTGTTCGCCGCGATGCGCAGTCTTCGCGCCGACTCACACAGCGTCGTCGTCTTGCGCTTGCCGTCGAGTACTTCATGCTCGATCATCGACTTGTAGGGTTTTTGCCCGATCGATTGCACGTTCAGTCCAAAGCACAGGTCGCGCATCGTTGCGTTTCCGACAATGACGATCTCGTAAATCACATGACGTGTGATGTTCGACTCCGCGCACATTCCGCGTATTTCGGTGTTGAGCGTATTGATAAACGCGTTATGCAGTTCGCCGTTGAAATCGCCGGCGTCGTAACTGATGCGGTTCATGATGTCACTGCCGCCGAAGCGCTGCGGGTTTTCGAATGATTCGTTGAAGACCTCCTCGCCGGTCTCAAGGTCGACGAGTTCCAAGACGACGGTCGTCGTGCCCACGTCGATCGCCAGGCCGAGCATGCGCCCACGGTACTTATCGATCAGTTTACCGCGATAGAACACCTGTTCTCCGTCACGCGTGACGGCCGGATCCAGTTGCACGTTGCGCCGCGTCTGCTTCGTCAGAATCTTCGGCGTTCGGCGCAGCAGCGTGAACTCGACGTCACCGGCCGTGTCCTCAACCGCCGCCTGGCACGCCAGTCGGTAGTTTTCGCGCAAGAATGCCTCGGCCTCAGTTCGTTCGCAAAGCGACTGCATCCCTTGCCTGACCTCAATAATGCACTCGTGGCAAATGCCCGTGCGCCCGCACGATGTCGGCACGCGCACTTCGATTTCGTCCGCATAATCAAAGATCTTCTTGCCTTTGAACGATGGCCTGCACACACCGTCGTACGAGACCGTGCCGTCCTCGGGTACCGGGGGCTCTGCATTGACGCGCGACATCTCACTGGCGCTTGTGCCACACACGTCACCTTGTTTTTCGCGCGTTGACGAGTTCATCTGCAGCTGCGTTTTGACCTGTCCGTACGATTGCGGTGCGGTTTCCCACGCACTGCGGTAATCGAGCCGGTCGTCGCTGACACACACCGGCAACGGATCGCTTCCCTGCGGTTTGCGTTTGTTACGGCAGCCGAATTTCGCGGTGCAGCGGTTGTCCTTGTTCTTGTACGGGCAGCGCGTAAGGATCTGCACGTCCGCGTGCCGCACCATGTCAGCGAAAATATCCTCGATCCGCTGGCGCCGCTTCTCATACTCGCCGGGGTCAATGGTTTGCATAACTTCCATCACATTCAGCCGCGGTGCTTACGCCATGATCCCGCCGCGACCGACGGTCCAAACAGCGAGCTAATTCTTCGTCACGCCGTCGCCGTCTGAGTCTCGCCCGCCAGGCGCTTGGCGACCTCGACACACTCCACCGCATTGGCGCCATAAGCGTCCGCGCCCATATCCTCGGCGAATTCCGGCGTCACCGGCGCACCGCCCACCATGAATCGCACATCATCACGCAAACCCTCATCAATAAACGCCTCTATCGTCACGCCCATGTTCGGCATTGTCGTGGTCAAAAGCGCGGACATGCCGATCACGGTCGCACTGTTCTGCTCGAACGCTTCGATGAACATTTCGGGCGACACGTCTACACTCAGATCAATCACTTCAAATCCCGCACCGCGCAGCATCATGATGCACAGGTTCTTGCCGATATCGTGCAGGTCGCCTTTGACCGTGCCCATGATGACTTTGCCGATGGGCTCGATGCCCGCCGCGGAGAGAATCGGCTCAATGTGCGCCATGCCCGCCTTCATCGCGCGGGCACATGCGAGCACCTCCGGCACAAAAATAAAGTTCTCACGAAACTTAATACCAACGATCGCCATGCCCGCGATCAGCCCGTTGTCCATAATCTGAATCGCCTCGACGCCGCCGTCGAGCGCCTTTTTCGTCAGCTCGTCGGACAGGTGGTTGTCTCCATCAATAATCGTCGCGGCAATGTCCTGCATCTGCGGCGAGATTTTCGCGTACATCTGCACGATGTGCCGCTGCTCGTTCTCGTCAAGGATGAACTCCTCAATCTCTGCGCGAATAAACTCGTTGTGCACGTCAGATAATTCAGGCATTGCGTCTTCTCCGCTTACGCGTTGTTGATTCAGACTCCGGGTGTCGGGCATTCAACTTCGGGACAGGTGACTTCAGTCCCTCGTGTCTCGTGCTCGTAATGAACATTCATCGCGGGTTTCAGTTCCCGTTATTCAACACATTCGCGATCGCGCGAATGTGCTCGGGCGTCGTGCCGCAGCAGCCGCCGACGATGCCCGCGCCTGCTTCCACCAGTTTTGGGTAAAGGTTCGCCATATAGTCGGGCGTGTCCGGGTACACAATGCGCCCGTTAATAATTTTCGGAATACCGGCGTTCACGTGCGTGATGATCGGCTTATCCGTTGCCTGCCGCATCGCCGCAATGATGTCAATCATTTGCGCGATCGTGATGCCGCAGTTCGACCCGACGACGTCCGCGCCGGCTTTGCTCATCTGCTCGACCGCGCCCACGGGCGTGATGCCGAACATCGTGAAAAACCCACGCGGGCCCTGATCGAACGTGAGCGACGCGAACACGGGCAGCCCGGTCGTCTTCTTACACGCGCGGATCGCCAGTGACATTTCCATCATGTCGCTCATCGTCTCAATACAAAAGCAGTCGACGCCGCCGTCCGCGAGGCCCCGCGCTTGCTCGCAAAACACGTCTAACATTTCCTGTTCGGTGGCTGTGCCGTTGGGTTCGAGAAACTCGCCCGTTGGACCTATCGAACCGATTACGAACTTGCCGTCTGGCGTCGCGCTGCGCGCATTTTGCGCCGACAGCCGGTTGAGTTCCTCAACACGCTCGCCCTGTCCGTATTTCGCGAGCATGTACCGGCTGCCGCCGAACGAGTTCGTCTCAACCATGTCTGCCCCGGCCGCGAAATAATCCGTTGCCATCTGACGCACCACGGCCGGCGCGTCTGCGTTCATCAATTCCGGGCACCCACCCGGCTCCAGGCCGTGCGACTGCAAATACGTCCCCGTCGCGCCGTCACTGATCAGCACGCGACCGGAGTTCAATTGTTCAAGGAACGTGTTCATGAGATCCGGGATACGGGTTTTAGCCAGGTCACTTGCGGCTGTTGCGCATTTACCATTACCAATTACAATTAATCCGCAACGTTAAGTCCGCCCCGCCTTTTCCTTATGCCACTGCTTGACCGCCAGTGGAATCTGTTTGAGGTTCTCGATTGCCGTCTGCAATGGAATCGCGCACTCGGGTCCAACAAGCGGCACGCCCGCGTCGAGGTTCTTCCATACCTCTTCCTGTACAGAGTCAGGCCCCTTCGAGTACAGCGTCTCAGGATTGTTGATATTACCGACCAGCGCTATGCGGCCTTTTACCTCGGCCATTGATTCGCCGGGCCCATTCTTTGAGTCGTAATGAAATGCCGCCATCCCCGTCTGCGCGATGTAATCCATCCGGTCGACCGTGCGCCCGCAAATATGCAGGATCAGCGGGATCGGAATGTCCGAGACGAATTCAATGTGCATTTCCTTGAGGTACCGGTCGTAGTAATCGCCGCTGACCAGGTCGCCCGTCGCATGGTCGGGCAGCGTCAGCGCGTCAGCGCCCGCCTCGATCTGCGCCATCCCGAAATCGATTGTTACTTTTTTTAACTTGTCCAGCACCCTCCGCGTCTTGTCCGGGTCGTCCAGCGACATCAGCAAAAACTTCTCGACGCCAATCGTGTGATACGCCAGCGACCACGGCCCCATTGTCTTGCCGATGATGCACACGTCGTCGCCGAATCGTTTACGCAGAATCTTGATCGCTTCGAGCACGCACTGCGTGTCGCGATGCTTCAAAAGGTCCGGCGGAATAACAATGTCCTGCGGCTCAGACCAGATCGGCTCGGCCATCTTCACCGTCGGCCAGTTGTCCTTGCCCTCCCATTGCATCTTGCAGCCAAGGGCCGAGGACTCCTGAATGATCGAAAACACCGGCATGATCGTGTCGAACCCAAGCTCCGTGTGTCCCGTCTGGGCCAACAGCGCCATCTTTTCCGGATCGCGGTTGGCGGCGGGAAAATGCGCGCCGACCAGGTCCATCAATTCGACCGTCGCCACGGACGTCGGATTGCATACTGGTGTGCGATCCACAGGCTCGCGGCGCAGCGCCGCGAGCACACGCTGACGCGGCGTCATGGTTTTGATTTCTCCCGTTTCTTGAGCCATGGCCATGCTCCGTTGTCCACAAAAGTCCGGCATTTCGCCCTAATCAACAATGTGCATTTTCTAAACCACTGGTCCTCTGCGAACTCTGCGTGAAACTCCGGTTTGGGGGGCCGGGGTTCGGTGTCCAGGGGCGATTGCGGGGGTCAGCCCTCCCGGTCGCCGTTACCTGTCTGGTCCAGATCGAACTCGTAGTTACGGCTGACAAACAGCCGCGCCGCCGCATCACCTTCGTTGATGACCTGATGCAACAGCGTCGCATCAAAGAAAACCGTCTCCCCGCGGCCAAGACGAATCTGCTGACGGTTGACTGCCCGCGTCGGAAAGTTCACGGCGACCGAGTCGCCCTCGTCCAGCCGCATCATTTCCGTACCGGCAAAATGCCGATGCCGACCCGACGCCCCACCGGGCTCGAGTTCGATGTACAGATGGTGCATCGGGCACCCCGCCAGGTGCTCAGGCGGAAAAAGATATCGCGCCCCTCTCGACGCCGGGTCCTTCAAAGGCGCTTCAAGGTAGTCCGCCGGCGCCAAATGCACCGTCGGCCACACCCGCTCCGCCAGCGTGTCAAAGATCTGCGCCACGTCAATCTCAAATATTTCGCTCAAATACTGCAGCATGTCCCGGTCCCCATACTCAACCGCGACCTGCCCCTTGAGCAGCCTGTAAAAGTGAGGCCGAGACGACCCAAAACGCTTTGCCTGTTCATCACTTAGACGATTCTCGGATACCCACCGCTGTTTTACATTCTCCGCCCTCTCGGCCAATTCGGAAGGGTTCACCCCCGCCGACTCACACCAAGCGGACAAAAACCGCGCCAGGTGACGCAACTGCTTATGCGCCAACCCATTGGACCCGTTCCCCCCGCTATTGTGGCTTTCGAATCCACCATGAGCGCTTTTTTGTAATTTATCAGAACAATCTCTGATAAAATTATTTAAGTCGTTTTCTGGTAGCAGGTAGCATTCTAGTACGGATATGGGGCATGTCAAGTGATGACGCGGGGCAGTGATGCGTTGAGTGATTCGGCCCTTCGTTTGCAGCATGTCTGCAGTGAGCGTACTCTTCAAACGCATGTTTGAAAAAGTTCGGCAGTATTGTCAAATCTCGGGTACCAGCGGTGAATTACCCGGGTCCCAGACGCCCATGGATTACAATCCATGGGTTTTGCGCCCGATTTGCCGCCTTCGCCTTTTGGACTTTCAACCGCCGTGTCGTGCAGGTGCGGCCCGTCGGCGGTATGGTTGGAGATGGTGAGGTGATGGCCATGACGTTGACGACACGACAGATCGCAGACGCAGTGGGTGGGACACTCGATGGGCCTGGTGATGTCGCTGTGGAGGCGGTGGAGCAGTTGGATTTGGCTTCGGCGGGGCAGGTGACGTTTGTGCGGGATCGGGCGCGGGCGCAGCAGGCGGCGGGGACGGGGGCGGCGGCGGTGCTTGTCGCTTCCGGCGTGGAGCTGGCTGCGACGGACGGGCGAGCGATGATTCGGGTGGACGACGTGGACCTGGCGGTGGCGAAGGTACTGGAGATGTTGGCGCCTCCGCCGGT
>NZCH01000103.1 GCA_002688155.1 Phycisphaerae bacterium | reverse complement strand
AGCGACCCGCCGGTGAAGATCATCATGTACGCCATGACGTCGCCGACGGCACCCGTCTGCTTTTCAGCGAAGCTGAGGATCTCCTCCTGGTTCATTCCCGGAAGCGGGATCCAGAATCCGATTCGGTAAATGATCAACATGCCGAACGTAAACGCCAGCTTGTTGCGCAGTTCCGCGATCTTGAAGATGTTTAGGATTGCCTGAAGCATGGGTTCATCCGTGATCCGGCAGGCAAGGCGATGAAACGTGTGACCAAAACCACTTTGAATTCGTGGGGTTCGTGAACCATGTGGCGGTTAACCCTCACTTTGCACGCTGCGCGAGCGTTCCTCCCCGGCAGGGAGAGGGAATATGGCCGGCAAGGCACTTGTTATATCAGCATAACTCATTCGGCCGCTGGACCCGCCGGAGTGCGGACCACCAACTCGACGGTCCCACCGGCGCCCGTAACCTTTTCCTGCGCGGACTTGCTGAACTTCGAGGCGATGACCGTGAATTTCTTGGTCGTTTCACCGTCGCCAAGTATTTTGACGAGTTGGCCGGCATTGCCAATCATCCCCGCGTCCACGAGCGTTTGCGCCGAAATTTCGGCACCGTCCTCAAACCGATCATCGATCGTTTTGATGTTGACCACCGCGTATTCGGTGCGGAACAGAATGTTGGAGAACCCGCGTTTGGGGAACCTGCGAAAGAACGGCATCTGTCCACCTTCGTGGCCAGCCTTGCGCGAGAACCCTGAACGCGACCTTGCGCCCTTGTGCCCGCGGCCGCACGTCTTGCCTTGGCCCGCGGCGATGCCGCGACCGACGCGCCGGCGTCGCTTATGCGAACCAACCTGAGCTGTAATTTCGTGGATCATCATAACGGTCGAAACTCCTCGGTGCAGTCATATATCAAGACCGGCGGCGAAGGACCGGTTTGGGGTGTTACGCGGTCGGCGCCTCGGGGGCGGTGCCGGGTTGCTGTTCGGGTGCGTCCGTTTGCGTTGGAGGCGAGGCCTCGCCGGCCGGTGCCTGCGTGTCAGTCGGCACAGGCGCGGCCTGTGCGGCCCGGGGCCCAACGCTCCCGCGGGGCTTGCCGCGGCCACGGCCCCGATTCTGGCCCCTGCTGTCCTTTGCCGTCGACACCGGTGCCTTAGCCCGTTCGGAGCGAACGATCGGCGCATACTTCTCGCCTTGCGCAATGCGTTCTTCGACCTCGGTTGGCTCAATTTCAACGCCGCGGAGTTCAGCCACGCGCTCCTTGCTCTGCAGCAGCGCCAGGCCGCGGACCGTTGCCTTGCACAGGTTCTTCTGATTGTTCGACCCGTACGATTTGGTCAGACAATCGCGCACGCCTGCCAGTTCGAGCACGGCGCGGACGGTGCCGCCGGCAATCACGCCAGTGCCCGGCGCAGCGGGCACCAGTCTCACGTGCGCGGCACCGAATCGCGAGTCGACCGGATGGGGGATGGTTGCACCAAGCAGGGTAATTGACACCAGGTTCTTGCGCGCTTCTTTCTGCGCTTTCTCGATGGCGGCGGGTACACCCGGCGCCTTACCGTAACCCAGTCCGACGCGACCGCGGTGATCGCCAACCACGACGAGCGCGGCAAAGCTAAAACGCCGGCCGCCCTTGACCACCGCGGCGGTCCGGAAAATCTTTACGGTCGTCGATTCGAGGTCCTGCATTTCCGGTGATGATTCTTTAAGTCTCTCGGCCATAAGGGGTGCTCATTTGCGATTTTCGTTTTCCGACTCGCCTGCGTAGGCGCAGGCGGGCGGAGTGTCGGCTCGCATGGTCCAGTTAGAACTTGAGTCCTCCTTCGCGCGCCGCGTCGGCGAGCGATTTGATTCTTCCGTGGTATCGAAAGCCGCTACGATCGAACGTGACGGTTTGGATACCGGCTACGCCAGCCTTTTCCGCGATGGCTTTGCCGACTTGGGCAGCCGCGGCGGCGTTGCCGCTGGACGCCGCCTTGGATTGCACGGAACTGGCACTGGCGAGCGTCGTACCTGACAGGTCGTCGACGATCTGCACATAAATGTGCTTGAGGCTGCGATAGACCGCCATCCGCGGGCGCTGCGGCGTCCCGAACAGGGTCTTTCGCATACCACGCTTGCGGCGAATTCTGCGTTGGGTGCGTGGGTTCATCATCGCTGAAATCTCATCAAATCCGGCGTTTCGCGGCCAGCATATCGGCCTTGGGGGTCACGTTTCCCTGTTATGCCTCGCCGCCGACAAACTGTTTGCCTTGTTTGCGCTGTATCTGCTCGTCCACATATTTGACACCGCGGCCATTGTACGGCTCTGGCGGGCGTTTGGCGCGAATCTCCGCGGCACACTGGCCAACTGCTTGTTTGTCGATACCGGCGACCTTGATCCGAGGGCCGGTGACCTCGACGGTCACGCCCATGGGGATATCCACGATTTTCGTGTCCGCGTAGCCGACGTTCAAGTTGACCTTCGTTCCCTTGACCTGCGCGTTCCAGCCAGCGCCGACAATTTCGAGTTCTTTCGTGAAGCCTCCGGTGACGCCCTGGACCATGTTCGCGATCAGTGATCTCGTGAGCCCGTGCATGGCCTTGGACGTACGCAGGTCGTCCTGACGTTCGACAACGACACTGTTGGTGTCGCTGTCGACGTGCACGGTTACCTCCGGACGATGGGCGATCGAGAGTCGATTCGACCCGGCCTCAACGGTGACGTTGTTACCGGCGACCGACACTTTGACGGCCGAGGGCAGCGGGATGGGTTTTTTGCCGATGCGTGACATTTTTATATTCGTTACGCCGCAAGCGGTGGCGTCTCGCCGGGGGTAGCAGGGTTTATTGGATGGTGCATAACAGTTCGCCGCCAACGTGCTCCTGACGCGCCTGGCGGTCACTGAGCACACCGCGTGGCGTGCTGATGACTGCCACGCCCAGACCCGCGGCGGGACGTGGGATTTCGGTGGCCTTGACATATACGCGGCAACCAGGCTTGCTCTCACGACGCAGGTGACTGAACAGCAATTCACCGCGTGGACCATAACTAAGCCGAACGCGCAGGATGCCCTGCCTGCCATCGTCGATCACGGAAAAACCCTCCGCGTATCCTTCAGACTGCAAAACTTTAGCGATACCCTGGCAGACGTTGCTATTACGGCAATCGACCGACTCGCTGTGGTTGCGCATGGCGTTGCGGACACGCGTGAGCATGTCAGAGATCGTGTCGTTGTAGGACATTCAGCGGTTCTCCGTCGAACGTTGAAACAGGAGCGCCGGCCGATGGTGCTTCGCGGCCGGACCGAGTGCAGGTTTACCAGGACGCCTTTCTCATGCCGGGCACTTTGCCTTCGAGCGCCAGTTCGCGCAGTTTGATGCGTGAGATCTTGAACTTGCGATAAACGCTGCGGCTTCGGCCGGTGATCAGGCACAGGTTGCGCAACCGGGTTGGGCTCGCGTCACGCGGCAGACGCTGAAGCGCGGCGTAGTCCTTACTATCCTTGAGCTGCTGACGCAGCTTCGCGTACTTCTGAACCGTCTTGCTGATGCGCGCCATGCGTGTCATAGTCGATTTTGATGACATTGCGATCTCCATCCGCGACATTTGCGCCGCGGGTATGCGGTGAATCAGTTTTCATCCTCTCGCGTAAACGGCATGCCCATTTCCCGCAGGACGAACATCGACTTGTCGTTATCGCTGTGAGTGAAGATAAAGTTGACATTCATGCCGTGCGCGAATTTGGCGTTGGCCATATCCACTTCAGGGAAGATCCCCTGCTCGTCGACGCCCATGGCGTAGTTGCCGCGCCCATCGAACGCCTTGTCGGACAGGCCGCGAAAGTCTTTAATGCGCGGGATCGCCAGCGTGAGCAGGCGATCGAAGAACTCCCACATGCGCACGCCGCGCAGCGTAACCATAACGCCCACTTCCATTCCGGCACGGACCTTGAAGTTTGACACGGACTTCTTGGCCTTACACATGACCGGCTGCTGCCCGGTGATGCGGCGCAGGTCGTTGATCACCTGGTCACGCGCCACCGCGTTAAGCTTCGTGCCTTCGATCTGATTGCCCATGCCGACGTTGATGACAATCTTATCGAGGCGCGGCATCGCCATCGCGTTTTTGACGCTGAACTGCTCTTTGAGCTTGTCAACGATCTGGGTGTCGAATTTTTCCTTCAATCGCGGAGGCATGTCGGTTTACCTTGCCTTCTTGAGTTCCGAGCCAATCTGACTGCCGTCCTTGACGGCCACTCGCTTCTTGGCACCGTTCTTGTCGATTTCGAATCGTACGCGAGTCGCCTCACCGTCAACCACAGGCAGGATATTGGAAATATCAATGGGCATTTCCTTATCAATGACGCCGCCCTGCTGGTTGGCCTGGCTGGGTTTAACGGATTTGCGACGCACGTTTATGCCCTGCACGATCGCCTTGCGTCCGCCGGGCAAAACCTCGAGCACCTTGCCCACCGGGTTGGGGCGCTTGCTGTCGCTACCGCGGATCACGCGGACCAGGTCACCTTTGCAAATGTGTCGGGGCATAGAGTATCAGTTAATGGTTAATGGCTATTCGGGGGTGTTGCTCATACGACTTCGGATGCGAGGGAAACGATTTTCATGTAGTTTTTTTCGCGCAGTTCACGTGCGACGGCACCGAAGATTCTTGTGCCTCGGGGGTTGCCTTCGTCGTCGATGAGGACAACCGCGTTGGAGTCGAATCGCACGTAGCTGCCATCGGGCCGACGGGTGGGCGCTTTGGTACGGACGACGACGCCCTTGACAATCGTACCCGTCTTCATTTCCGAGCCGGGCAGTGCCTTTTTGACGGAGCACACGACGCGGTCGCCGATGCCCGCAGTCCGCCGGGTGAACTTGCCGCGCGGGCCCGAACCACCGAGTTTGCGGATCACGTACGCGATCTTGGCGCCCGAGTTGTCGGCAACTTCGACTCTGGATTCTTGCTGAATCATGACATCAATCCTGCGGCGCCTGGACGGTGATTTTCACCAGCCGCCAGCTCTTGGTCTTGCTGATCGGGCGGCAGTTTGCGATCTCCACCTTATCGCCGGTGCGCGCCTCGTTGTTTTCGTCGTGCACGTGCAGTTTCGTCGTCCGGCGCAACAGCTTGCCGTATTTGGCGTGCCGAAACTGAAAGTCGATGGCGACAACGATCGACTTGTCACGGTTGTCCGTGACAACGGTACCGGTTTTGTTCCCGCGCAACGGGTTGCGCGCTTTACTTGATTCTGACTGTTCGGTGGCTGTGGTCATGGGTCAGATAGACACCTTTTGCTGCTTGTTTCGGAGGTTTCGTTCGGTGAGCAAACGCGCGATGTCACGGCGAAGGTTGGGCATCTGCCTCGGGTTCTCGAGCTTTTCGGTGACGGCCTGCGAACGTAACTCGTACAGGCGCATGCGCAGCGACTGTTCCTCCACGTTCAGTTCTTCGTCGGACATTTTGTGAACTTCAGATGCTTTCATGGTGTCGTCGTGCGATAAGCCGCGAGCGGCTGGTTTATACGTGTCTTCGGTGGACAAGTCGGCAGCGAAACGGCATTTTGTGGGCAACGCGCGTGAACGCCTGGGTGGCGGTGGCTTCGGGAATGCCGGCCAGTTCGTACAGGATCGTGCCCGGTTTGACACGGGCGCACCAAAATTCGGGTTCGGCCTTACCCTTACCCATGCGGGTTTCCAACGGCTTTTTGCTGATCGGCTTGTCGGGGAAGACGCGTACGAAGAGTTTCCCTTCGCGGCCGGAGTACTGCCTTGCGGCGACGCGACCGGCTTCGATCTGGCGCGCGGTAAGCCAGCCGGTTTCGAGACACTGAAGCCCGAACTCACCGAAAGCGACGTAGTTGCCGCGCGCTGCAACGCCGCGGATCTTGCCGCGCTGTTGCTTGCGGAACTTGACGCGTTTGGGCATTAGTGGCATGGGGTGGTCTCGGGATTACGGATTGCGCTAAGCCGCAAGCGGCGGTTATTTTCGTCCTCTTGCGCGGGCGCGGGCGCCTGCGGCTTTGGATTCGTATTCGCCCTCGGCCGATTCCTTGTACGGGCCCTTGTGAACCCAGACCTTCACGCCAATCACGCCGTAGGTCGTCATGCTCTGCGCGAACCCGTAATCGACGTTGGCTTGAAGCGTCTGCAGCGGAATCGACCCGACGCGGATGTCTTCGGACCGGCACATTTCATGCCCACCGAGTCGGCCGGACATCTGAATCTTGATCCCTTCGCAGGCACCGGTGTTCATCGCGGCGTCGGCCTTCATTTTCATGACCCGGCGGAAACCGGCGCGTTTCTTTAACTGCTCGGCGATGCTCTCAGCAATCAGCTTTGCATCGGCGTCTGGTGTTGCCACTTCTACACAATTGATCGTGATGCTGCGTCCGGTCAGTGCCTGCAGATCGCCCGTCAGTCGTTCGATCTCGGCGCCTTTGGGGCCGATGACCAGTCCCGGCCGGGCGGTGCGGATAATGATCTTGAGTTCCTCGCGTGTCCGCTCAATATGCACATCGCTGACCGATGCGAAAGGCGGGCGGCGGTTGAGACGGTCGTCGATGTACTTGCGGATCTTGACGTCTTCGATCAGCAACTCCCCGTACAACGCCTTGGGCGCGTACCATCGCGACTTGTGCGGCTCCGTGATACCGACGCGGAAACCGAAAGGATGGACTTTTTGACCCATGGTGGTACTTTCCTGGTTACTGCGAAACCGCAAGCGGCGGGGCGTCCACGGTGATGGTAATGTGGCAGGTGCGTTTGTGTATGGGGTGCGCTCGGCCACGGTCTTTGGGTTGCCAGCGCTTGATGGTCGGGCCCGAATCAACGCGTGCGTCGGTAATCCGCAAATTGCGTGTGTCGGCCTCGGCCTGATCGGCGTTGGCGCGGGCAGCCTCGATCGCGGAGCGGACAAACACCGCCGCGCGCTTCTTGCTTAACTCCAACTGTATCAGCGCCAAGTCAATCTGCATGCCGCGAATCAGATCGATGACCGGCCGAACCTTGGTCGGACTGATGCGTGCTCCGCGATGGATGTTGGTGTAGGGCATGGCGTGGTTTATGCGAAACCGCGAGCGTCTGCGCTAAGCCGCAAGCGGTGGGGGTTTATCTTGATACGCCGGCGGTGCGCTGCGCCTTGGTGCCGGCGGTGTGTCCTCTGAACAATCGTGTGGGGCTGAATTCTCCAAGTTTGTGGCCAACCATATCCTCGGTTACGAACACGTTGTGGAATATCTTGCCGTTGTGCACCTGAAACGTGTGGCCAACAAATTCGGGCACAATCGTGCACGCGCGGGCCCAGGTACGAACAGGCTCCTTGCGGCCCATTTGATCGAGCTTCTCGACCTTACGGTAGAGCTTCTCATCAACGAAAGGGCCTTTCTTCAGTGAACGTGCCATAGGTTATTCCCGAGAGGATCGGTGCGGTCTGAATCCCTGGTTCAAATTCTTATAAAGTCAATTGCCCGTAACGTTTACTTCGTCTCCTGCGGATAATGCGCTTGTCGGACGCAAGACCTCGCTTACGCGTTCGGCCGCCCTTGGACTTGACGCCGGTGGCGGAGACGGGCGTTCGTCCGCCCTTGCTTCGACCCTCACCTCCGCCGTGCGGATGGTCATTGTGGTTCATCGCCACGCCGCGAACGCGCGGACGCCTGCCTTTGTATCGCGAGCGGCCAGCCTTGCCCCACCGGATCAGCGCGTGGTCGCTGTTGCCGACCTGACCAATCGTCGCCCGGCAGCGCAGCGACACCTGGCGGAGCTCACCGGATGGCATCACCAGCGTCGCCCAGCCGGCCTCCTTGTTCGTGAGCCTGGCGTAACTTCCTGCCGTGCGACACAGTTGCCCACCGCGACCGGGTGACATCTCGATGCTGTGCACATTCAACCCCGACGGAACGTACGCCAGCGGCATGCAGTTGCCGACCTTTGGCTCGATCGCTTCGTGGCTGGACATCAACTGCTCACCGTCGGTCAGTCCCATCGGCGCGAGAATGTACCGGCGCTGTTTGTCCTCGTATTCGAGCAGTGCGATGTGCGCCGATCGATTCGGGTCGTACTCAATGCCGATGACAGTGGCGGGCACGTCGTTCATGTTTCGCTTGAAATCGATCTGTCGATAGCGTTGCTTGGCGCCGCCGCCGCGGTGCTGTGCGGTGATCTTGCCATGATGGTTGCGGCCGCCCTTCTTGGGTTTGGGCGTGAGCAACGACTTCTCAGGCGTGTGCTTGGTCACCTCGACGTGCATGTTGACCGAGGAGTTTCGCCGCCCGGGGCTGGTTCGTTTATAAACTTGAATAGCCATCGCTGTCGTCCGTGGGTTCGTCGTCTACTCGGCGAGACGGTTCATCAAAACAGTTCAATGCGGTCGTCCGAGTGCAGTTGCACGGTGGCCCGCTTCCAGTTGCCGGTCTTGGCCTGACCGAATTTCGTGCGAAAGTACTTGCCTTTGCGGATTTGCGTGGCGACCTTCACCACGCGCACTTTGTAAATCTCCGTGACGGCGCGCCTGATCTGCGTTTTGGTCGCGCGCCGGTCCACCTTGAAACTGTACCGGTTACGCGAGTCCGCCTCCCATGTGCACTTTTCCGTGACCAGAGGCTTTTTGATGACCTGTGTGGCGTGCATCAATCGGCCTCCGGGCCATCGCCGTTGTCGTCGCCGGCAAGCCACTTCGCCAGTGAGGCCTTGTCGACGAGCACGTATCGATGATTCAGCATGTCGAATGCGTTTAGTTGATCGACGCGGCGTATGGTGACGGCGTCGAGGTTTCTTGCAGATTTGGCTTCCGGACCGACGGTCGATCCCAGGGCGATCAGACACGAGCGGTCGATCGAAAGATTGTTGAGAATGGCGGCGAACTGTCTGGTGCTGGGCGTGTCCAGCGCGAGTTGGTCAACGACCTTGAGTTCCTGGTCGACGGCCTTTGCGAGCAGCGCGTTTCGGTTGGCGAGTCGCCTCATTTTTCGAGGCATGCGTTGCCGCCATGATTTGGGCTGTTTGGCGAACGCCATGCCGCCGCCTCGCATGAGGTTGGTGCCCGCAGCACCTCGCCGCGCGTTGCCCGTGCCCTTCTGGCGATACATCTTGTGAGTTGAGTAGGCGACGCGGCTTCGGTTTTTCGTCGCGGCGCTGCCCTGCCGACGGTTGGCGTGATAGCGGACGTACGCCTGTTTGAGCAGCGCGTGCCGGACCTCGCCACCGAGCGTCTGCTCCTCAATCTGCAGGGTATCGACCTGCTTGCCCTGAATGTCAGTCACGGGTATTTCGATCATCATTTGAACCTACGTTTCGACCTACGGTCGAGCCCGGCAGTTTAACCGTCAATCCGTCACGCGTCACCGGCAAATGCGTCTTTCCGCCATCGGGTCGCGACGATCAATAATATGACTTCACGACAGAACCCGCCGACTGGGCATGTCCACCCAAATGTCGCGGCGACGCAGTTTCTTTGCGGGTTCCGGCATCGAACGTCACGGGCCGGGCAACCGGCTGGCGACCTCTGACACGGCCCCATCGCCTGCGGACTTACGACGCCTTGGCCTGTATATTGGCCTTTGATTTACGTAATCGAACAGCTCCTCGTATCATCAAAAGCCCCCGGTTCGGACCCGGCACCGGGCCCTTGACCAGAAGCAGGTTTTTTTCCTTGTCGGTGCGCATCACTTGAAGGCTTCGGGCGGTGACGCGTTCATTACCCATGTGCCCGGCCATGCGGATGCCCTTCTTGGGCCGACCACCGCCCAGATACGCTGATCGACCTCCGACTGACCCTGGCGACCGGTGTTTGCGCTCGACGCCGTGGGATGCGCACTGGCCCTTGAAGCCATACCGCTTCATCACGCCCGCAAAGCCTTTGCCTTTGCTCGTGCCGGTCACGTCAACAAACTGCACGCCTTCGAACGTGTCGACGGTGACCGTCTGGCCCGGTTCGAATTCGGCGGCCTGTTCTTCATCGATGCGAAACTCACGATGAAACCGCATGGGCGCGATGCCGGCGGCGGCGTCATGGGCGATCTTGGGCATCGTCGAATTGCGCGGCTTCACGCCCTCGTACGCCAGTTGCACTGCGGCATACCCGTCGCGCTGCGGGGTTTTGACCTGGCTGACAAAACACGGGCCAGCTTCAATAACGGTCACAGGGATATTTGTCCCGTTGTCGTCGAACAGGCGCGTCATCCCGATCTTTTTGCCGAGAATGGTGGGCATTGGGGTACGGTGTTTCGTTGCGTGGTTTTTTGTGTGAAGCCGCAAGCGGCGGGGTTATGCTTTGATTTTTACGAATACCCCGGCAGGGACGACCAGGCGGTTGAGCGCCTCGACGGTCCGGGCGTTGGATTCCCTGATATCGATGATGCGTTTGTGCGTGCGAATCTCAAACTGCTCGCGCGATTTCTTGTTCACGAATGGACTGCGCAGCACGGTGTATCGTTCAATGCGCGTCGGCAATGGAATGGGCCCGGCCACGCGCGCATTGGTACGCTTGGCGTGATCGACGATTTCCTTCGCCGACGCGTCGAGCGCCTGGTGGTCGTACGCTTCCATTCGAATTCTGATCCGTCCCGCACTCATAGTGTCACGCTATACCTAATCAAACACCCGGCCGGTAGTCTTCTCATCCAGCCAAGTCGTGTTTCGGTCCCAACTTGGGAACAATTTTGTCCCTGCCCCGCAAATATGGACAGCCGGGTAGTTTACCACTACGGCTGCGAGTGTCAACTTGAGGACGCGCTAAGCGGCAAGCGGCAAGCGGCGGAGGGCTCCCCGGCGATGCTTCCGGACGTGGGTCAACCGGTTTCGGGTTTGTTGTACTCAAGAACGTGCTGGGCGACGAAGATCGGCACGTCGTTGCGTACGCTCATCGCAATCGCATCGCTGGGTCGTGAATCGATGTCCGCCACCTGCTGGCCCTGCCGAAGATGCAGACGGGCATAAAAGGTCGCCCACTTTTCCTCCATGCCCAGCTCGTTGACCACGACCTCCTCACTCAGGTCGTTAATCACGACCTTTTCCACGTCCCAGCCCAGTTCGCCCAGGACGTTATCGAGCAGTTCGTGCGTCTGGGGTCTGGGCGGCTTTTGGCCGAGGATTCGACGACGGATCGCATCGGCTTCGGGCCGGCCGATCCGGATTGGAAAAATCCGCTCCCCCTCGACTTCGCGCAGTTCGAGCAACTGGGATTCTCGACTCTCGAGAACCAGCACCCGGGCGACTTCCATGTGAATTTCCATGTCCAACTCCATGTCTCTGGCGAACCAGCGGCGGCGTCACGTTGTAGGAGACCAATATGGCACTAAGCGGCATGCCCGGGTGCGATGCCCCGCGCACGTCTACCCGGCCAAACGTGATTGTAACGAAGGGCTGTGGGTCCCGCCGATACGGACCTGGGGATACCCGTAAACCGTCCTCACAGCCGCCCCGTAACTATAGGCACGAAGGTCCTATATGAAGGCGAAAGAGCGAGAATGGCCACGAAGTCGATACTGGCTGGCGTATTTTCTGCACAGCCGGCATGAGCGGTTGCCCATTGATATCGACGAATTGCGCAGCGTGGCCGCAAGCAAGCCGACGGCGGCGTTGCTCGAGTGCCTTGCCGCCATGTGGTGGCGACGTGGCAGGCACCCGTGGCTGGTGCGGGACGCCCTGAGCCGACATGGCGATGACCCGGCGTACGTCCAATCGCTGCGTCTGATCGGGCGTGAAGAGCTTTACGCCGCAGGCTTGTTGAATGGCGCGCTGGTCGAGAAACACGCCCACCGTTTGGACGAGACGTCACACTTTGGGCTTGGGGGTGCACGCCGGGTGCTTGGCTGGCGGTTCGAGTTGTCGATGCGCCTGCTGAGCGACCTGGTCTCGACGGAGTTGCTGAGGCTGACCCTGGCGCAATGCGGATGTCGAGCGTTGCGGGCCACGATCGATCAGGTGCTGACCGACAAGGCGGCTCACAAGGCGTTTTTCGCCGAGCGTCTGACGCTGGCGTACGCCGACTTCAACTTCGTGCGGCGCAACGCCAGACGGCAGCGACTACGCGCGATGTTCGCATGTGGTCTGGCATGGGCGGTATTAAAGCATGCACCGCTGCTGGCCGCGACGGGCACATCCGCAACCGGGTTCGCCCGTCGATGCTGGCGCACTTTCAACGAGAGTCTTGAGCAGATGGTTCCGTACAAACGCGACGCGCTGCTCAGCGCGCTGGCACTGCAGAGGCACCGGCCATGGGGACAGTTGGAGACGCGGACGTAGGGATCGGGTTCCGGGTGACAAATCTGAAAGTCAAGAGTCATAACTCGGTGACAGCAAGCCTTTAGCTGCCTGTCCGCGGACTGCCGCGCGGATATCGGACACCACATCGGACTTCGACATTCGATCTTCATTGGTTACGTGGGTATTGCGTCATTTGCGGCTTCGCCGTCTGCCCTTTACCAGGGCCGCACATTCACGATGCGTGAATGATTGATCGTCGGCGCTTCGCCGTTTCGCAGGGTGTAGACGGGCACGTGCGGCCGACAGAACACGCGCAGCGGGATCGCCGTTTCGCCGATACCGCGAGACACGACACACCAGGTATCCTGGTGGCGCAGCACGCCGCAAGTCAGTCCGAGCGACAGGTCAGTTGAATTTCGCAGCGCGAATCGCGGGGGAATGCGACATTGCCCGCCGTGCGTGTGTCCAGCGAACAGCAACTGCGCGCCCATGTCCGCCGCCGCGGGCAACAGTGTGGGCAGATGACTAAGCACCATGGTCACCCGGCCATTTGTTTGCTTGGTTCGGCCATTGCTGACGGGCAGATGCCCCAGCGTCTGCGCCACGTCGGTGGGCGCGGCGCGGTCCATGCCCATGCCCACGAGCTGAATCGGCACATCAGGCAACTCGTGCCCGCCGTGCTGGAGCCAGTGAATGCGTAAACCTGCAGCACGCTTGATCAGACCCTCCGTGTCATGATTGCCGAACACGCCAAACACGCCGTGTCGTGCGCGAATCGACCGCGCCAAACCGTCGAGCACCTTCACGGTCGCGGCCTCATGGCCGCGCTGGTCCATGTAGTCGCCGGTCATTACCGCCATATCGACGGGCGTAGCCTGCAGTTCGGTCATCAGCCGCTGAAAGCGTCGCCGGCTGCGCTGAACGTGTAAATCCGTCAGGTGCGCGATCCGCAGACCCTCCAGGTCCAGGGGCACCCACGGCATTGCCAATTCCACCGGATGTAGCAGACGATAACGCATCAAGGACAACCCACTATAGTACGGCGGCTTGTCAACGCCACACAAACAACGTAAAGTTTAGGAACCTGCCAGCCGACGGTCGCGTCAAGCAGTGCAGGTGCACGGGAGTCTTCAAAAATGGCTGACCTGTTTTACTCATTGGAAGAAACCGCCGCCAAGCTGGGCAAGTCCGAACAGGAACTCAAGGACATGGTCGATGGGGGCAGCCTGCACGCCCTGCGCGACAGCGGCAAACTCGTGTTCAAACGCGATGACATCGACGCAATGACCGAGCCCGACCAGGCGCGTCTGGAAGATTCGAGTCTTGGCTCGACAGGGCTGAACGAAACCGATTCGTCGATTGAACTACTCAGCGAAGATACCGACACGATCGAACTGGGCCAGTCGCCCAGCGGGCTGCCAAACATGGCGGATTCCGACGCATCGGGCAGCGGGATCGACGTGTTTGATTCTGGTGCCGACAAGTCCACCGACCCCGCGACAGGCACCGCCGATGACAGTGGTGACCAGGAACTTGCGCTCGATAGCGTAGGATCGGGCAGCGGTCTGCTGGACCTGACGCGCGAGAGCGACGACACGAGCCTGGGCGCCGAGCTGCTTGACGAGATTTACCCCGGCGGCACGGACAGCTCGGACATCGGCCTTGATGCTCCGGCCGGTCCCAGCGACTCGGGCACGGGTATGGAAGACAGTGCGATCGAGCTGGCGGTACCCAGCGGCACGGAACTGGCAGCCCAGGCGGAGGATCAAGAAGGCATCCCGACCGAGAGCGCGGTATACGAAGCCGCCGCGATGCCCACCGCCGTCACCATGGGGGAACCGTCCGACCCGGCCGGAACCGCCATGGTGTGCGGATTCACCGTCGGATCGGTCGTCGCACTGGGAATGGTCATGGTGCTGGCGATTGCCGGCATCATGGCGGTGCCCGTGGAGTTGACGAAATTCCTCACCAGCGACAGCAATTTGATGTATGTGTTGATCGGCCTTGGCGTCGGGTCGCTCATTCTTGGCGTTGGCGGGTTCCTTGCGGGCCGATCGATGTCCAGATGAAGCAGCAAGCCAACCAGGCGATGTCGTAAAGGTCCGCGCGCAACTCCACACCGAACATGCTTTGCCCTTTCGCCAAGCGCGAGTGGATGACCCTCCTGGCTATCGGCGTGCTCTTGTCGGCCGCCGCCGCCATGTTGTACTGGTGGTGGGTCGTCACGGCCGTCATCGTCGTGGTGTCCGCGCTGCTTCTATTCTTTCGTGACCCGCAGCGAACGATCCCCAGCGACCGGCACGTGATGGTAAGCCCCGCTGACGGGCGGGTCAGCTCGGTGCATGAGGTGGCCCACTTCGAGCCGTTCGGCGGCCCGGCGACGTGCGTGCGTGTGTTTTTGTCCGTGCTGGACGTGCACGTCAATCGCAGTCCGTGTCACGCGCGCGTGGCATCAGTCACCCACCGGCCGGGCAAACACCTAAACGCGCTGAACCCCCAGTCCGCTGACGACAACGAAGCGAACATGATCCTTTTGCACCATCCGGCCCACAAGCGCCCGGTCGCCGCGGTCCGACAGGTCGCAGGCCTGCTGGCGCGCACAATCTGCTGCAACGCCAAACCAGGCCAGATCATTCAACGCGGCCAGCCCATCGGCATCATCAAACTCGGTTCGACCACCGAACTGTACGTGCCAGCCGAGTTTGAACCCAAAATCGCCGTCAAACAAGGCGACCACGTCACAGGCGGGGCGACCATACTGGCCCATTATTCACTGATCGCGAGTGCCGACGCACCGGAAGATGATGTGGCGCAAGCGGCGTCGGTATCTGTATAACACCGGCTAAATCCCGCGGGCCGCTGTCCACGGGCTTTATTGGCGCGCGCCTTTAACAATCCGCCGATAGTTTTCACGAAAAAACAACGTCCAACGCAACCGATCGCCATGCACGGTGTCCTTGTCCTCGCGCCACCGGACGAGGATCGCATCGACGAACGACTTGAGCGTTGCCGCCACCTCGTCATGGCGCGGGTGATCCACGTCGGCAAGAATGTCGGACCAGTTCGATGCGCTGCCATCGTCCGGCCAGGGAATGTGAAGGTCGTCGGGCATCGCGTCAAACAGCGCCAGGGCGCGCCTATGGTCTGGATCGTCTGCGTCCATCCCGTGTACCACGTCCCACGCGGCCTTGAGGTCGTCGTGAATGTCGATCGCGATCGCGTGCGCTACCGGCGCGATGGTCAGGTAAAAGCTCGGCATGCCGGAAAGAAACGGTTTGGCGATGTCAAATGGGGCAACGTCGCGGTCGACCCAGTCGGCCATCCTTGCGGGCGTGTACATGTCGCGCCGCACCGGCAGGCGCCGCAACTCAAACCGCTGCGGCCCGCCCCGCGCGCCGAGACGCGTCTGCCAAAGCGATTGCGCCTCGGGCGACAGTACCCAGTGCACAAACTGCAGCGCGACCTTGTGATTCGGCGCACCACGCAGAATGCTGATGGGGTCCGCGGTGATCGCCGTCATATAAGGCGGATCGCCGTACCCGACGCGCTCGGCCCCTTCACCAAAGTGCACGGCGCCGGCCTGATATCGCCCGTAAAAATCGATGCACATGCCTGCCGCGGCCTCGCCCGCCGACACATCAACCGGCACCTTGCTCGCGCCGGACGTGAAGTAGCGCGAGTTGGCAAACGCGCGGCGCAGCACCCACCATCCTTGCTTCCAGCCCAAGCGGCGCAGGATCGCGTCATAGGTGGCCGTGATCGAACCCGAGTGCCCGGGGTCCGCCAGTGCCACCCAATTGCGGTACCTGCCGTCCGCCAGGTCCGACCATGTGCCCGGCGCGGCCAGGCCACGCATCTTCAGCACATCACGGTTGTACACGATCCCAAAACTCGACAGCGCAGCGCCCAGCCAGTAGCGTTGCGGGTGGTACATCTTTTCTCCGCCGATCATCGGCTCAGGAAAAACCCGCTCGAGCAGGCCGCCAGGCAAATCGATCGGGACCGACGCAGTAATCCGCACCGATTTGCCGCCTCGGTCGACCTTCACACCTTTGGCCAGCTTGTTGTGCTCGTACTCACCGCCGCCGAAGAACAGGTCGTAACCAAGGCCTTCGTCCTCGCGCCCTTTCCTGGCTTTACTTTCCAGAACACTGAGCACCATTCGGCGCAGGTCGCTCGTCCCGCCTGAGCTTCGCCAGTCGAACCGTACGGCCGGCAACCCGTTGGTCGCGCGCCACTGATTAAAGGCATGTGACAACTCGTATCGAATCTGCTCATTGTGCGGGCTGACGATGACCAGACGGTTGCCGACATGCGCATGGGCCGCGGCGGCCGGCTCATCGGGTTTAAGTACGAGTGGCACACCCACAATCAGTGCCAGCAGAAGCACAATGATGATTCGCGGCCACATCGTCATTCGAATCATTCCACGAAACGCGTTCGCAAAACCCGCGCGGTCGTTTCTTCGAGTAATTCACTGGCGCGGCGGATTGCCTCGTCCAGCGGCAACCCCTCACTGATCGGATGATACGAGGCCAGCCCATGCTCGAGGGTCGCCTCGGCACCGGGGCCGGCCTTGCCGACCAGCGCGATCGTTTCCACGCCGTGCAGGCCCGCCGCCTGCGCAACGCCCAGGCATGCCTTGCCCGACAAAGACTGTCCGTCGATCCTGCCTTCACCGGTCAGGCACAGGTCGCAGCCGCGCACGCGTGTATCAAAATCGACGGCGTCGAGCACCATCGACACGCCCGGCTTCAATATGGCGCCCAGAAAAGCGACCAGGCCCCCGCCAAGCCCTCCCGCCGCGCCCACTCCGCGCGTGGTCTGTACGTCCTTGTCCAGGTCGGCACGCATGTGCTGCGCCAGGTTGACCAGCCCGGCGTCAAGAAACTCAACGATCGGTGGCGTCGCGCCCTTCTGCGGGCCGTAAATCGCCGCCGCGCCGTTCGGACCGGTCAGTGGGTTGTTTACGTCACACGCAACTGTCACACGCGTTTGCGAAAGCCGCGCGTCCAACGCCGACAGATCGATCCGCGCGATGTCGCTTAGCCGTTTGCCGACGAATGGCTTTTCAATCGGCTCACCTGAAGCGTTAAGGAATACAGCGCCGAGGGCCTGTGCCATGCCGCACCCGCCGTCGTTGGTCGCGCTGCCGCCAATGCCCAAAATGATCGTTTTGGCGCCCGCGTCCAGCGCCGCGGCGATCAGTTGTCCGGTGCCGAATGTACTTGTCTCGCGCGGATCGCGCTGCTTGATGGGAACCAGCGCCAACCCCGACGCGGCGGCCATCTCGATCACGGCCGTCCGCTCGGCGGCCTCGAACATGCCCCAATCCGCGCCGAGGGGCTCGGCCAGCGGGCCTTGCACCTGGCTGGTCATGCGCTGCCCGCCCGTTGCCGCGAGCATCGCGTCGACCGTTCCGTCACCGCCATCGGCGATCGGGCACAGGTCCACCGCCGCATCCGGCACCACGCGCAAAACACCACGTTTCATCGCCTCGGCCCCTTGCGTAGCCGTTAGCGACTCCTTGAAGCTGTCCGGTGCGCAGAGGATCTTCATCGCCGGCCAGTATAATCTTTGAAACGATGGACAACACAACCCTCGATGCCCACGACATGGCGATGATGCGTCTGGCGATTAAACAGGCGCAACGTGGCGCTGAACAGGACGAGGTACCCGTCGGCGCCGTGGTGTATCGCGGCAACGAACTGCTCGCCACGGCGCACAACCTGCGCGAGTCGGGCAACGATCCGACCGCACACGCGGAGATACTCGCCCTGCGCAACGCGGCGAAGACGATCGGCTCATGGCGACTGACGGACTGCACCATCGCCGTGACTCTCGAACCGTGCCCGATGTGCACAGGAGCACTCGTCAACGCGCGCATCGCGCGACTCGTGTATGGCGCAGCTGATCCGAAGATGGGTTGCGTAGACACGCTCTACCAGCTGTGCGGCGATTCGCGTTTCAATCACCGCGTTCAGGTTGTCGCAGGCATCATGGCGGACGAATGCGGCCAACTACTCACGACTTTTTTTGAAGCGCGTCGCTGATCTGTGCCCGCAATTCCAGAAGTGCTGGCATCACCACCCAGCACGAGACGGCTGTGAGCGTCAAACCCAGCGCCATGACGAACCCGAGGCTGGCGATGCCACGGTGCGAAGCGAGCATCATCGAGCCAAAACCAATCACCGCCGTGGCGCTCGTGAGCATGACGCCTTTACCGGTGCCCGCGGTCAGGCCCAGCGGGCGCGTTGCCGGGTCTATCCGGCAGCGGTGCAGCACGTGCAGGCCCGAGCCCACGCCGATTCCGAACATGAGCGGCAGCGCAATGATGTTCGCCGGGTTGATGTTCATGCCCAGAAGGTGCATGACGGCGAACGTGACGGCGAAGCTGATCACAACGGGTGCGAGGCTCAGCAGCGCATCGTCGAGCCGTTGAAAATCTAAGAACACCAGTACCAATACGACTATCAGCGCAAGCGCACCGACCATCTTGTACGACTCGCGAATCAAGTTGCCCGAGTTGAAAATCTGCACGATCACGCCCGTCACGCCTGGGTCAACCTGGCTCATTTGATTGCAGAACCGATTCAGAAACGCCGGGTGCAGGGGTCCGGCGTCCTCGCCGTACGCGGTGATCGCCGCCGGGTCCGGTGCGACCTCGAGCGCTACACGCCCGTCGCTCGCGACATAAGACCGCATCATCTCCGGCGGAACGTCCGACAGCGACAGCGGCGTCGGGTCGAGCATCGCCCGCACCGCCGCGACGCGCGGGTCGCGCCATCGTTCAAACGCGCTCTGAATACGCTGCGACGCGGCAGGGTGCTGCTCAACAGGCAGCGGGGCCCACCGTGTGACGAACTGTTCAATGGCGAGGTCCAATCGATTCAGTGCGGCCGCGATCACGGGCGGAACGTCCGCCTGGATGCGCTGCTGCGACAACACAACGCGTATCGCTGACAGCATGACCGACAGACCCGCGCCCGACTGCGTGCTGACGGCGTCAGAGTGCTCAGCCGCGGTCGCCAGCGCCTCGCCAAGTTCACCGCGCACTTCGTGAATCACCGCGACCCTGTCATCCTCGTCGGCGGGCATGAGCAGCCCAACGCCGCCGAGCTGCGGCGAGACCGTATCGAGTTGCCGAAACTTCTGGGCCCGTTGACGCGCTTGCTCGAGGTTGGCAGCCAGGCTCGTTCCGGTCCATATCGCCCGACCGCTGTGCTCAACTACGCGATTCTGCCAGTACACGCTGTCGAGCCCGCGCGGCT
>NZCH01000102.1 GCA_002688155.1 Phycisphaerae bacterium | reverse complement strand
TCAACAGGTTTGCGCTGATCTTGTTTTCGACCATGCCCGTGACGGCGAACAGCATGGACAGTGGGATCGCCACGGCCACAATCAGGGAGGCGCGAAGATTGCCCAGCAGCAGGAACAGCACGGCGACGACCAATATGGCGCCCTCGAACAGGTTTTTCTTGACCGTGTCCAGCGTCGCATCGACGAGGTAGGTGCGGTTGTACAGCGTCTTGGCGACGATGTTTTCGGGCAGGTTCTTGTTGATCTTGTCCATGCGCTGGTCGACCGCCTGGGAGACGGTGCGGCTGTTGGCGCCGATGAGCATCATGGCCGTGCCGATCACCACCTCTTGCCCCTCGGAGGTTCCCGCGCCGGTGCGAAGCTCCTTGCCGATGTGAACCTTCGCCACGTCTCGGATATAGATGGGCACGCCGTCTTCGGTCTTGAGCACGATGTTCTCGATGTCGTCGGTGCTTTGAATCAGTCCCGTCGTGCGCACGAGATACGCTTCGTCGACGTGCTCGATGTAACCGCCGCCGGCGTTGGCGTTGTTTTCGGCGATGGCCTCAACCACATCGTGAAAACTCAGACCGTAGGAGATGAGCTGCGCCGGGTCCGGCGTGACGTGGTACTGCTTCTCGTGCCCGCCGATGCTGTTGACTTCAACGACCCCCGGAAGCGTGCGCAATTGCGGGCGTATGATCCAGTCTTGAACCGTACGCAGATCCTGGGTCGCGTAGGGTGTCCCGTCGGGTTTCGGTCCGATCGCTTCGACGGACCACATGTAGATTTCACCTAGTCCCGTCGAGATCGGCCCCATCTGCGGATCGCCAAGGCCCGGCGGAAGGTTTTCACGCGCTTCGGTCAGGCGCTCGCCCACCAGTTGCCTGGCCCAGTAAATGTCCGTGCCGTCCTCGAAGATGACCGTCACCTGCGACAGGCCGTAGCGCGACAGCGAACGAATTTGTTGCAGCTTCGGCAGCCCGCCCATTGCCCATTCGATGGGAAACGTAATCTGCGTTTCGATCTCCACCGGCGATAGCGCGGGCACCGCGGTGTTGATCTGCACCTGCACGTTGGTGATGTCGGGCACCGCGTCGATGGGCAGCTGAACGAAGTTGTAAACGCCCACGCCCACCATGGCGAGCGTGGCGATGATGACCAGGAAGCGTTGACGGATTGAAAATTCGATGAGTCGTGCAAGCATGGTGATTCACCTCAATGTTCATGACCGGCGGCGGATTTGCCCAGTTCCGACTTCATCAGGAAACTGTTTTTCATCACGACCGGTGCGCCGACCTCCGGACCGACCAGCAGTTCGACCATCTGCTCACTGCGCCGCCCCAGGCGCACCGGGCGCGGCTCAATCCCGTCCTCATCCTGCACGAAAATGACGGACTTGCCTTCGAAAGTTTGCACCGCTTCGACCGGCACCGCCCGCTTAACCTGGTCCTTACTGGTCTCGATATGAACGGTCATGAACTCACCGGGCCGCCAGCTCACGTCTTTGTTCTCAAGCACGACGCGGGCGATGACGGTTCGCGTGCTTTCCGAGAGGGTGGAGCCGATATAAGAGATCCGACCGGCGACTGTCCGCTCACCGGCCGTCACGGTCACGTTTTGGCCCTCATGGATGTCGCTGAGATACTTGGCGTACACGCTGATGTTCAACCAGACCGTCGACAGGTCGGCGATGGTGAACACGAGCTGCTCCCCACTGGTTTTCTCACCCACCGAGATGTGCCTGGCAACAATGCGGCCGGCGATCGGGGCCTGAAGCTCGTAGCGGGAGATGGCGGTGTCCGGCTCGGATTGGATCGATTTCACTTTGTCGTCGCTGAGGCCCAACAGATGAAGCCGCCGCTCGGCGTTGTTCATCGCGGTCTCGGCGACGCGATACGCCTGCTGTGCCTGTGTCAGTCGCACCTGGTAGCGGAAGCTGATGTCCTCCAGCGCGGCGAAGTATTCCGCCCGCGCGCTGTTGAACGCCTCCTCCGCAGCGAGCAGGTCCGACTGCGTGGACAGGCCCTGCTGGCGCAGGCTCTGCTCGCGTTTGTTGTTGGCGCGGGATGTAGTCATCTTCGCGTAGGTGGTGATCAGCCTGCCCTTGTTCTCACCGACCACAAGCCCGGACGCCTTGTCCTGCAGTTCCTCCAGCGTCGGACGGCCCTTGAGCAGCGCCAGCAGTGTGTCGGTGTTGGTGCTGATAGTGCGTTGGCGTTCCAGATCGGCCCGCGCCTGATCCAGCGTCTGCACCGACGTGAGATAATCGATCTTGGCTTGGCCAAGCTCCGAGCTCTCCATCACCGCCAGAAGCCGCCCGGGTTTCACCTCGTCACCCAGATGGGCGTGAACCTCGACGGCGATGCCGGGGACGCGAGGGGTGATGTGTGCCATGGTGTCGGCATTGAAGGCGATCTCGCCCGGCAGAGTCAGTTGCCTGGAGATCGTCCCGCCGCCGAGTGGCGCAATGACCACGCCGGCTTCCTTGAGTTGTTCACCCGTTAGACGAACAACATCGACGCTGGGCTCGTCATGCACGTCATGTCCACGGTGCTCATCGTGCTCGCCGTGTTCTTCATGCCCGGTGTGGGGGGCGTGGGCGTCGTCCTTGCAGCCGAATTGACCGGCACACAGCACTACTGCGATCAGCACAGACAGCACCCTGATCATGTGGGGATGGATTGCTTTCATTCCGTATGGCCTTTCGTCTCGTTGCCGTCTTTGTCGTGGTTCTGCTTGGCGCGAAATTCATCGAGTCCCTGCCCGATCAAGCCTTCCACCTCCGCCACGGCGCTGTGATAGCCGGCCAGGGCGTTGATGTACTGACCTCGGGCTTCAAACAATGAACGCTGGGCATCAAGCACTTCGAGGTAGCCGCGTTTGCCCTGCTGGTACGATTGATTGGTAGCGTCAAAGGCTTCCTGAGCGGCAGGCAGCACGTTGTCGCGCAGCGACTGTGCTTCGGCGTGAGCAGCAGCCAGTTCCTGGTATGTCGTAGCCAATGCCACACTGACACGCACTTCAGCAGCCCGCCGGTCGGCCCGCGCCTTGGCCAGGGCGAAACGTGATTCCAGGACGTCGCCCTGATTACGATCGAATAACGGCAGCGGCAATGAAAACTCGACGACTGCTGCCGTGTCATCGGACTCTTCAAAACGGCGAGCGCCCACGCCGGCCGTGAGGTCCGGCACCGCTTGCGCTCTGGCCAACTCCACCGCCGCCTGACGCTGACTGACCTGCGCCGTCCAGCGCGCCAGATCCGGGTTCGCGGTGACGTGATTTTCCAACACCTCCAGGGGAGGGACGGCTGCGATCGCGTCAAGATTGGCGGCGACCTTCTCGAACGCCGGAGTTGTACTTCCCCACGTGGCAGCCAGACGATGCCGGACAGACATCAGCCTCCGCTCAGCGCGCTGCAGTGCGATCCGGCTCGTTTCGACGACCACACCTGCACGAGTGCGTTCCAGTAGCACCGCTGCGCCGGCCTTCACCCGCTTGGCCGCCGCGTCATAGACTTGTTCCGCAAGCTCCAAATTCTTCATGGCCAGGTTGACGCGCCGCTGCGTCGCGTCAACCTGCACCAGCGCCCGAACGACCTCCGTGACCACGGCGATCCGCGCTGCTTCGTAATCCCAACCCGCCAGGTCACGCTCAATCTCGGCAACCCGGGTTTGTTTGCGGATCTTGCCCCCCAGTGGGATCAGCTGGCTAAGCAGCACAGTCGTCTCAGCGGAGTCGACACCACTGAACGCGCCGCTGCCGGCAATGTTTTCCACCCCGACGCCGGCTTCTGGATTGGGCCAAAGCCGCGCCTGCAGGGTCCGCGCTTCGCGCACACGTACTTCCCACGAAAATGATTCCAGTTGCGGGTTGTTCAACAACGCGGCGCTCAGCGCATCGCGCAATGTGACCGCACCGGTCGGCTCGTTGAACGCCGGTGGAGACGCGGATTCATCCGGCGGGTCCGTGGGTGACCGATATGCATCGAATCGCGCCGCGACCGGACGTGGGATGACCCACCCCTGGTCATGCAGGGGATGCGCCGCACAGCCGGCAAGCGCCGCAACGATCGTTATGAGTAGCCAGATCGGCCAATGGTCATTCATGATAAGCAGTCCCGATCATCCGAGTTCGGAGGAATCCCGCAAGGCCGGCCACCAGACAGACAACCAGTGCAATGGGCGTTTCATGACGAATCTCTGTGACGCAGAACGCGGTATGCGATAGCGCACAATGACACATGCCGCCCGCCGCGACGGCGCGGGTGGAGCATGACGTTCAATGTCCAAAGATCACATCAGAAGAACGGTGCTTGTGATTGACGTGCACACGCTTTTGGGTGGCCCATGCGCGCGATGCACCTGATTGGCGGACAGGAATGTTCCCGCCCGATTGTACGTTGTGCTGGTCACACCAATGCACACAACCGAACTGACAAGTCTGGTGGGATTCGAACTGCGTGCCAACAACTCGTCGGGCGATACTTGCGCATCCTCATGATCGTGCTGATTGCCGGACCCCAGTGGCGGTTCGCGTTGACTTTCATGTTCGTGCTCCCAGCACGCAGGCTCAGCATGCCCGTGCAGCGCGTACGCCGCATGTCCCTGCAAACACGTGCAAAGCACGACCACCGGCGCAATGCAGAACCAGCCGGCCAGATACGTGGCCAGGCCCGCTGTCCCGAGTTTGCAGAACCATCGCCGCATTTACTTCCTGACGCATTACGATCGATCACGGATCGCGAAAACTCTACTTCGTTAATCATATCGCGTCAAAACTTGCGCAACACACCTTGAGTTGTGAAGCTCACGCCACACGTCGCCGGCGCAAGCTCAAAGGCGGAGACAACCAGCGGGCCTGGGCCGGGCCCGACCAGTGAAAGCATGCCATTGAACGGCATCAGCGCCGGACATGATGCTGCTCGCGCCGGACCGGCGAGAAAGGTGTTCGCCATGACGTTCTGTCGTAGTGTGCGTGTATTTAACACCACAGATCGTACCGACGCGTACGTGAGGCGTCACCCGTATACAATGTCCCCTCGTCCGATGCGAACACAACACATACGCCCACAACGTCACATTGGACGGAGAGTATTCTCATGACAATGGGTACGCAATCGGATCGACTCATCGATGAGCAGGTCCAGCGGTTTCACCGCGATGGTTTCCTCAATGCCGGGATGGTATTGAGCGAGGCGGAGGTCCTGGAGTTGGGGGACGCACTGGCTGCGGTGATCGCGAAGGGGCCGGACGGGTTCGCGGGCGTCGAGCCGCACCCCGTGCTTTTCCACGACATGGCGGCAACCCGTGACGGGGAAGGCAACGTCGTATCGGAGAACCCCAACTACCAGATCGTCAATATCTGGCAATGCGCCGAACCGTTTCGTCGGCTGCTTTGGCATCCGCTCGTCATTCGCGCGATCAGTCAACTCACGGGATTTACGGACCTGCAAATCTGGCACGATCAGGTTCAGTACAAACCGGCGAAGACGGGCGGCTCGACGCCCTGGCATCAGGACGCGCCGCTTTGGCCTTCGATTGAACCGATGACGCCCGTGAGCGCGTGGATCCCTCTGGACAACGCGGACGTCGACAACGGCTGCATGTGGATGGTGCCCGGCTCGCATCTTTGGGGTAATCAGATGGAGTTTCTAGGTTCAGCCGCGGCATACCTCAAGACGCGTGACGCGTTCGCCAACCTCCCGGCGTTCACACCGCCCGCCGATGCGCCGATTCAGTCCGTCACCGCGCAGCCATGCCCAGTCAAACGCGGGGAAGTGCACTTTCACCATTCACTGACATGGCATGGCTCACCGTTTAACCAGTCGGACCGCCCGCGGCAGGCCGTGGCCATCCATTATATGACCAGCGAAGCGATCTTCACCGGCCGCGATCACGTCATGCGCCAGTTCATCGACCTGCAAGTCGGCCAGCGCATGCTCGATGCGGGCGCATACTTCCCCGTCGTCTGCCGGGAAAACGAACCGGTGACGGTCGCGTAGAGTTGGCCGTGGCGGCCGGGCCGGGCTCAACAGCTACGACCACATCGTCCTCGTCAAACACCTGCCCGAAGCACGGCAGGTGGGCATGTGGCTGGCCATGGTCGGCATCAACGACTTTAGCCACATGGCGACGGGGCGCTCCGCGATTTACAAACCGCGAGCGTGGTACCGCACCTTTCGTTATCGCCGGCCGACGCTGTGGGACTCACCCACCCGACCGATACATCGCAACCTGTATTGCTGGAACGTGCTTGAAAACCTTCGTAAACGCATGACGCTGGCGTCCAAAGGCGAGGACTGGGTGGTCTACCAGGACGCCAGGTCGTGAGCGGTGAGTGACGCTGCGATGAGGTGACGGGCATACACGCAGGACCAGCACACCTTGCATTCGCATGACAGCGCGATCGGTTGGCGCAGATGTGCCACTTGGTCGTGATTTATCTGATCGACGTCATGCCCACACTGCGCGAGCACTGCACCTGGCACGGTTATGAAGCAGTGCAGCGGTCATTCGCGCACGATCCGCACTCCACAGCCGAGGGTCACCTCCTGATCGCACAGAGCATCATGCGCGGGCTCGCGGAACTCGATGCAGCACCCAGCTCCGCTGCTGTGACCGACCGTTATGTTTGATTGCGGTGCCAACATGAACGATCAGCCCTTACGCAGCATATAATGTGAGTTCGTACGGCGGATTTTTGGTACCCAGACGTATCTTTATGTGGAGACTGGTCATGCTTCGAAAACTTACACGTTGCGGCGCCGTTCTGTCAATCACGGCGATTTTGAGCGTTGGCTTCGTGGCCGGGTGCGAATCCGACGCGGGAACGGGCGCGTTGATCGGCGCCGGCGTGGGCGCGGCGGTGGGCGCTGCAATCGACCACAAGAAACGCGGTCGAGGCGCCGCCATTGGCGGCGCCGTCGGTGCGGGCGCCGGTTTCATCATCGGCAATGAATCGGACAAAAAGAAGCAGTCCAATTAGCGCCTGCCGGCGAACGCCGTCGCACATTACGGACATGCGAAGACCCCGCGGCGCGGTCTCGCGTTTTGTCTGTATGAGATCCTTTCGAACCCACATTGCCGAGCTCGCAGTCCGCAAAGGGCCGGGTGATCACCGTTACAATTCTTCGCCTTACATACAAGGATCGGTGGATCGGCGACAGGTGACACGTGAACGAGTTGGCCACTCACGGACGGGATGGCGGCGTCGGCTGGCCACTGCACGGACAGGCCCACAGCATCTGGTTGTTCCGGTTCCCCGGATTCATCGCGGCAACGGCGACCGTCCTGCTGACGCTCGGGATCGGACGGTACGTGGTTTTCTTCCAACCTGCTATCAGGCCGTCAGCGCCGCTTGCATTTCGTTTACTTTGGTAGCGGCAGGCGCCCTCATGCGGCGCGCACGTTGCGCACACCACGCCGTGTATATCGTTCTGCTTTGTCTTATCATCGTGCAGGGCGTTTCCCTGTGCGGCGTTCGGTCCGCAGTGCGACTGCCCGAAATCGAAGGCTGGATGACGACACTGAATCAACAGTAGAGCCCACCGTGCCCATACGCCTGTACTCCTACATACTCAAGGACGTCCTGAAGCTCATGGCACTGTCATTGGCGGTGTTGCTTGTCGTCGTGAGCGTCGGCGCATCGATCAAGCCGCTCATTGACGGCCTGCTGAGCCCGCTTGCGCTGTTCAAGTTCGTTCTTCTGACAATGCCGACGATGCTGCAGTTCGCGTTGCCGTATTCGGCCGCGTTCGCCAGCACGCTCGTATACAGCCGAATGACGGCCGACAACGAGATCGTCGCCTGCGCGGCAGGCGGTATCAGCTATCTGTCACTGCTGATGCCTCTGCTCATGCTCGGCCTTGTGCTGGCGATCGGCCTGTTCTTTCTGAGCAACTGGATGATTCCACTCGTTTATAAGTCTGCCAGCCAGATGATCGAGCGCGATGCGGTCAAGGTCCTCGTCCAACAATTGGAACAAGGCCGGTCATTCAGACATCGCGACATTGTGATTTATGCGGACCAGGCATGGGAAGGCAAGCCGACACCACAAATGATCGATCGCATGGGTGAAGATCGCGCGCCCGACCGTGTGGTCATCATGCAAGGCGTCGCCGTATCAAAAACGGACAGGAAAACATCACGACAATCAAGCGAGTTTTTCGCCAAACGGGCCGAGGCGTTCCTTTACAAGCTGCGCGACGAATCGTGGGTCACGCTTAACCTCATGGGTGTGATCTCGATTGATCCGGATGCGAATATCCACTTGTCCGTGGATGACACGAGCCTGCAGTTTCCATTACCGCGTCCTATTCAGGGCGACACACGATTTCTGACGTTTGATGAACTGCGGCTTCTGTCGCAGGAAGTTGACCTGTATGACAAGGTACACCGCCGCAAGACAGAACTGGCGGAAGCCATCGCCGCTGAGAGTATGCTGCGCATCATCGAAACGGAACTGAATACGCGCGAAACCGGTGCCGCCGGACGCGCGAAACTTGTGGACACCAGCAGCGCAACCCATTACGAGATCACATCACCTCAGTTCACACGTCAGGACAAACGCATCAATCTCGCCGGCACGGACGACCGCCCGGTGCAGGTGCAATTCTCACGAGACGGATTGATTCGCGGCTTCTATCAGGCACGCGCCGGCGTGATCAAGGTCGATTCAACACCGCTGCATCCTGAGCCACGGGCGATGGTTGAACTTGTCGAGGTGCGCGCTTACTCCGCCGAGAGCGCGGATTCACCGATCCTGGCGGAAAAGAAGGCGACAACCCTGCCACCACTTCGATTTCCGCAACGCAAGTCTTTGTATGAAACGTTCGCAAACCGTACAAGTCCGGAGCTTCTCGATCTGGCACGCGACGAAAAGTACGGGCAGACACCTGACGTTCGCAAAGCATACAACGCGCTTGCCGGTCGGATGCGCAAACTCATCCGATCGATCCTCGGGCGCATTCACGGCCGCGCCGCGTCGGCGTTCAGTTGCCTGCTGGTGCTCGTATTGGGCGCCGTGCTGAGCATGAAAATGCGCGGCGCCATG
>NZCH01000101.1 GCA_002688155.1 Phycisphaerae bacterium | reverse complement strand
GGGGGGGGCGGGGGCGGGCTTCATGCAATACGTCAGTCTTTTGTGCGCGGCACGTCGGCGAACATCTCCGCACGGGGCCAGCGGTCGGCCGGTTCGTCGAGCAATTGATCGAGCCGCTCGTGTGCGGCTTTGATTGCACTGAGGTAGTCCATCGCGGTGGTGCCCGCCGCGCGCCCGTAGGGCGACTGGTATGCCAGCGGGTCGTCCGTGCCGGGGTAGGTCAGCAGCGCGCTGCCGAACCACGCCCACCAGCCGTCGGTGTGCAGCGCCGCGACGACGAGGTTGTCCGCCAGCGTTTTGGGGTTCTGATACCAGAGCATGTGCCCGCCGGCATAGAGCACAGGCAGTTGCTCGTCGTGCACACGCTTGAGGTAGCCAACGGTGCGCGACTCAGGTCCGTGTGTGTACTCGCGCTCCGACCACACGATGACCGGCCGGCTGGGTGTACCCAGCCCGTGCGTCATCCCGCTCATGTACCCAACGAAAGGAGCGTACGCGAGCAGGAACTCAGGATTGATCGCCCGGCAACGCGCGCGAATGCCATCGAACATTGTGATCAGCTGGCTCCGCTGCGCCTGGTTGTAATGATTGCCGACCCCGTTGCCGGTGATCCACTGGCCGCGCTGCGCCGGTTCGATGTGATTGAAATGATGCTCCCAGTCAGTGCTGTATGCCTGGAGGTACTGCTTGAAGCACGGATCGCAGTAACAGGCGCTTGGGTAACGTGTGCTGTCCGACTCGTACATTTCCGTGTCAAACGTAAATCCGTCCGCGCCGAGCCGGGCACACTTAACGGCCCACCGTCCCACGTGACGTTCGATGTAATCGGGCTGTTGCGGGCAGGCCGACCGATCGTGCTCGACGCCGCTGCGCCCGCGGAAGCGGCGGTACGGCTCCTGGTGAGTGGTGCCGAACTGCCACTTGGCGAGGACGAGCAGATCGTGCAGGCGCGCCTGCGCAACGTTGCGCTCGAGCCGATCGACAAGTTCCGGCGCGGTTGAGCGGTTGTTGCGGTCGACGCCCATGTAGAGCACGACGGTATTGAACCCCGCGTCGGCCAGTATCTTTGCCTTGGTCTTTCCCGTGTCACCGAATACGTTGTCCAGGTCCCCGCCGATCCATATCCCGCGAATGCGCTGTTTGCGCAGTGCCTGCCATCGGGGTGCGAGTTTGGCGGTGGGTTCGGGATCGATCGTGACGGGCTTGAGTACCAGCCGCGGCATGTCCGTTGCCGGACTTTCCATTGGCCGACCCCACACTTCGATTTCACCCAGCGCAAGCCACGACGTGACGCCGCCTGTGCCGGACAGGTACGCCTTCACGCGCACGCGCCGGCCGGGCACGTTCAATTGACTCGCGGCGATGACGTACGGCCTGGGCGCATCGTCGGTCGGCCAGTACAACGGCACGAGCGGGTCCACCGGCGACTGCCAGTCCAGATGCCCGGTGCTGGGGCTGATCGCCAGCGTGACTTCGTGCACGTGTCCCGTTTCGATACCGCGTCCGCCGGGCATCCAAACGTACACCGCGTTGATGTGGTGCGTATCGCCCAGGTCCAACTCGGCAGTAACGTGCCAGTGCTGATGGGCCTGCCCGCCCATGCGGATGCCGTCGCGGCGGTTACCGTTTATAAGTGACGCCGGCTCGCCGGCTGTCAGCGGGTGACTCGTATCGAGTTGGATCGTTGCCGACGCCGACAGCTTCACCGCGCCCTGGGCAAAGCGCATCACCGGCGGGTTGACCGTTTGCACGTGCGGTGTGGCGCGGATCAGGCCTCGCTGGTTGTTTTGCGTTGGGCCGTCGCCCCAGACTTCAATTTCCGTAATGCCCACGCGCTGCAGGAACCCGCCCACACTGAACTTGAGTTCGCCGCAGCGCACATCGTCCAGTTCGAACGTCGAACTTGTTGGTGAAATATCGACGGGGTCGCGCTGGTGGTGAACGAACTGCCTGCCGTGCTTGCGCCACTGTTTGCCGGACTCTCGCGTTTCAAGCGCCACCTGCTCGGGCCGGTAAATCGTGTCCTGCGGATACGTCACAACCACACGATGAACCGTCGACTCGCCCGGAAGCGCCATCTCAACGTCAATTACCTTGCCCGGCTGATCCCAGTGCCACGTCGTGTTGACGAGACTCTCGTCGCCCGTGTCCCCGTCGATGAGTTCGTCGCCCGAGTCCGTTGCCTCGACCAGCGGAGCAAAGACCATGCCATCCTTCTTCGCCCGAGCGTTGATCCCCGGCTGAATCTGCCCCGCATACACATACCCGCCACCGGTGACACGATACGTTGCGTTGCGCGAAAGTAACACGTCACCCGAATCGGCGCGCGCCGCAGCGCAGCCGTGCCATACAACGAGTATGAATAAAAGCATCAACATCGTTCGTGCGATGTTCATCATCAGAAACTAATCCTCTTGCGCCAGTACGCGCCGGTCGTGTTTTCAGGAAGCGGGACTCAGCGCCGTACGGGCGTTGATCGTACCACTGGTCCAGCGTGAAAGAAGTCCCAAATGGCACGGATGTTGATTCGGCCGGGACCGATTGTCAAGCGCCGGTTGTGCAGGATGCGGCGTAAGGCCAGGGGCAGGGGCTGACGATGCGTTGCCGGATCGTGTTGCACTTGCGGCCACCGCGCTGCCCCTGGGAAAACAGGAGTAAACGGCTGCGGCTGGACCTGCACGCAAACATGACACACAGCCGCATCTGTGCAACCATGGCGCACCTGAAGCAACACGTGCGCAAGATGATTTAGAATCAGGGTGCGTGGAGGATGCCCGTCGAAGCCCATGGACGCAATCCGTGGAAACGCCCCGCCAGTACAACCTGCAACGGTAACGGCGCGTGGGAGCAGCCATGTCAACCATCACGATCTACCACAATCCGCGTTGCAGCAAGAGCCGGCAGACCCTGGCGCTCCTTGAGGAGCGCGGCGTATCGCCGACGGTGGTTGAGTACCTCAGCGACCCGCCGAGCAAGGCGACGCTCAAGCGGATCGTCAAAATGCTCAGCGTGCGCCCGATCGATCTGGTGCGGCGCCGTGAAGAGCCCTTCAAAACGCTGGGACTGGCATCGAAACAGGACGATGATGAAGCGATCCTGAACGCGATGGCCAGGCATCCGATTCTGATCGAACGACCGATCGTGATCAAAGGCAACAAAGCGGCGCTGGGCAGGCCGCCCGAGAACGTGTTGGAGATTCTGTGAACCCGTCTGTGAACTGGTGAGCAGCGCGCGAGCCGACCGTCAATCAATCACTCGATCGCCGCCGCGCCGCTGATCACTTCCATCAGTTCGGTGGTGATCGCGGTCTGGCGGACGCGGTTGTAGACGCGGGTGAGCGATTTTTCCATCTTCGACGCGGCGTCGGTCGCGTTTTTCATCGCGACCATGCGCGCCACCTGTTCGCCGACGACCGCGTCGTTGAAGCACTGGAACAGTTGCGTCTTGACGGTGATGGGCAGCAATTCGTTGAGCAGTTGCCCGGGCGCCGGCGAGAACTCGTAATTGACATTGGAAGTGGGTTTACCGGATGCGGCTTGCTCTTCGCCGGCGGACGGGTCTTCAAGTGGCAGTAGTTGCAGTACGGTCGGCGTCTGACGTGCCACGGACTGGAACGACATGTACGCGATGTGCACGGCGTCGAACTGACCGCTGCTGAATCGCTGCATGTAGTCCTCGGCAAGCGCCTCGACGTCTTCGTACCCGGGCTTGTCGCCAAACTGTTCATGGAAACCGGCGATCTCACGGCCGGTGAAGTTGAAGTAGCCACGGCCCTTGTTGCCGACGACTTCGATATCGGTCTGTTGGTCCTTGTGCTGTTTGAGAAACGCCTGCGCGTTGCGCAGAACGCTGCCGTTGTATCCGCCGCACAGGCCGCGGTTGGAAGTCAGCACGAGCATCAGCGATCGGCCGGCCGGCTTGGCGTCCGAGCCCAGCAGCGGGTGCTGCACACTCTGCCCGGCGCCGCTGAGCTCGGCGACCAGGCTGGCAATCTGTTGCGTGTAAGGTTTGGATGCCGATGCGGCGCGCAACGCGGCCTGGAACCTTGCGGTGGCGATCATTTGCATCGTCTTGGTGATGCGTTGGATGTTGCCGACCGCTTTGATGCGGCTGGCGATTTCGCGGGTCTTGCCTGCCATGGGGCGGATATGGTAGCGGGATCGTGCGAAGCCGCAAGCGGCCTGTGCGAAGCCGCGGACTGCCGCATCGCGAGTACGGCTGCGGGGCCTAGCGCCGCCGCCGCGTGCGCATGCGCGAGCCCAGTGTGCGCTTGGGCTTGCTCTTGGGCTCGACGCCGTCGGGGAACATCTGCTTGCGATCCGAATCGGACAGGCCCTCGTCAACGGCGCGCTCGGCGCGCTGGCTATAGCCCTGCATGATCTGATCGTGCGACTTGACCTCGCGTGGCTTGAACATTTCTTTCTTGTCGTCGGGGATTGGCCCTGGTGTGAAATCGTTGTATTCGAGCTTTTCGATCATCGCGCCAGTGAGCTTCTCGATCTCGGTGAGCAGCTGCCCCTGCTCGGGCGTGACGAACGACCAGGCGCACCCGCGCCGGCCCGCGCGTGCCGTGCGGCCGATGCGGTGCACGTATACCTCCGAGTCCTCGGGCAGGTCGTAGTTGATCACATGCGAGATGTGCTCGATGTCCAGTCCGCGCGCCGCCAGGTCCGACGCGACCAGCACGTCCAGGTTGCCCTTGCGCATCGACTGCATGACGCGGTTGCGCTTCTGCTGCGCCATGTCGCCGTGCAGTTCCCGCACATTGATCCCTTTTTCACGCAGGTAAACGGCAACCCGGCCGACCGTCGCCTTCGTGCGGCAAAACACCAGCGTCGTGTCCAGCGACTCGTGCCGAAGCAGATACAGCAGTAACTGCTTCTTATCCCAGGGCATCACCGAGATGTACTTCTGATCGACCTGTGACACGGTCAGCGACCCGGCCGTCGTGGTGATGCGCTCAACGTCCTGGCGCATGTACGACCGCCCCAGCCGATCGATCTCTTCGCTGATCGTCGCGGAGACGAAGACGGTCTGATGCGGCTGGGTGATGCTCTTGAGGATCTTTCGGATGTCCTCGCGGAAACCGATATCGAGCATGCGGTCAACTTCGTCAAGCACGACGAAGCGGACGTTGTCAAAGCTGATCTCACGGCGGCCTTGCATGTCCATGACGCGACCGGGCGTGCCCACGAGGATGTGCCCGCCGCGCTTGACGGACCGCGACTGTTGCTGCATCGACTCACCGCCGATGATGCACGATGTGCGGACGGGCGTGAACCGGCCAAGTTCTTCCAGTTCGGAGGCGACCTGCGCCGCCAGTTCCCGCGTCGGCGTGAGGATCAGCGACTGCATGGGCGTATCTTTGTCTGCCAGGTGAAGAATGGGCAGCCCGAACGCGGCGGTCTTACCCGTACCCGTCCTCGCCTGGCCGATCACGTCGCGCCCTGTCAGCACTGCCGGGATCAGCTTCGCCTGGATATCTGTGGGGTGTTCAAAGCCCGCGGCATCGATGCCACGCAGCACACTACTGCGCAACCCCATCGAAGCGAAATCACTTGAGCTGTCGAATATGTCGCTCGTGGTTGGTGCGCCCGCCGTATCTGATTGCGTCATGGGTGGTTCCCGCCCTCCAGGGCACGGCGCGTGTCGCACGGGGCATCCCGGGTATCCCGGGGTATTCCAGGAGTGTACGCGTTACCGCGGTATTATCGTACACGATGACCACCTCAGTTTCACCTGCGGGCGAACGATTATTGTCCGGGCGCACATGGCTGCGTATTGACCTGGGCCGCTTCGAAGCGAACGCGGCCTGGTGGATTCGCCGGTTATCGGCCGTCGGGTCGAATCTGTGTGCGGTGGTTAAATCGAACGCGTACGGGTTGGGCGCCGTGCCACTGAGCCAGCGCATGGCGAAACTGGGCGTACCGATGTTCGCCGTTTACACGCCAGGTGAGTCGCGCGAGTTGATTGATGCCGGCATCACGCAGCCGATCCTCATCTTCACGCCGATGCGCGATTTGCAGGTGTCGGACGCGCTGGCCGCACATGTGCGAAGCGGACAGGTGCAGTTTGCGTTGCACGACGCTGTGCAACTCGACCAGCTCAATGCCGTGGGCAAACGCCTGAACTGTCGCGTGACTGCGCACCTGTACCACGACACGGGCATGAGCCGCGGGGGGTTCGACGACGCTGCGCTGGCAGAGGTGGTCGCCCGTCTTGCCCAAACGCCGAACGTGCGCGTCGGCGCGCTGTACACGCATTTCGCCTGCGCGGACTGCGATGCCGACGTCACCGCCTCGCAGTTCGCTCGCTTTGACGCGGCGTGGGCCCGCCACAATGACACGCTTGGCCCCAACGTCATCCGCCACGCGGCGAACACGTATGCCGCCACACGCGACAGCCGGTACGTCGCGGACATGGCGCGCGTCGGCCTTGGCCTGTGGGGCTACGGTACGGAACTGCTGCCGAACGACGACCGGCCACTACCCATCGCGCGATGGATGACGCGCATTGCCCAAATCCAACGATTGCCCAAAGGCGCCGGCGTCGGCTACGAGCACACACGCCACCTCAAACGCGACAGCACACTGGGCATTGCGCCGGTCGGCTACTCCAGCGGCTACCCGATCACATTGAGCAACAACGCCGTCGTCGGCGTCGCGCCCCCGCCCCCGCCCCCGGGAAACGCTGACCCGCAAAGCACCGACCCGGACAAGCCGGCCGGGTACGCGCCCGTGATCGGCAAAGTCAACATGGAACAACTGATTCTCGACCTGACCGACCTGCCCTGGGCGCGCATCGGCTGCCACGTCGAACTGATCAGTGACGACCCACACTCACCGTGCGCCATGGAAACGCTCGCGAAACAGGCCCAGTCGTCGTGCTACGAAATGCTCTGCCGTATTCACCCGTCCGTAACCCGTCACTACGTTGCGGGGTAGCCGCTGTCCTGCGCGACCCTGTCACAAAACCGAACGATCGCCTCCTCAACCCCCGGCCAGCGACGAAATACCAGCGTGAGGTGATTCGCGCCCGGGACTTCGAACAGTTCGCGTTGTCCCTGCGTTTTTGCTTCGTACAGCGGCAGTGTGTGGTCCTTGGCCGGCAGATCCTTGTCGTCCTGGCCGACGATAAACAGCACGGGCGCGGTGATATGTTTCACGGCCTTAAGCGTCGAGGCTTCATGCAGGTTGAACCCCGCGCGACGGGACGCTTCCTCGAACCCGCGCATGAGCCACGGGTGGCGCACAAATCGGCCGTAACGCCTGCGAAACGATCGCACCGCCGAAGCCATGTCCAGAAACGGCGCCTTGGCGACCACGCCCGCCACGCGGTCATCCATCGCAGCGTGCTGCAACATCGTCCCGGCACCCAGACTGAAACCCATCGTGATGACTTTGTCCTTCACCCATTTCTGCTGCACAGCGTGATCGATTACCGCGCGTACGTCGTGCCGTTCCTTGACGCCGAACGTGATGTACCTGCCCTTTGACCGTCCGTGATGGCGGTGGTCGTAAAGGATCACGCCGTGCCCGCGTGCGCACAGCGCCCAGGCGCTCCACAAATGCGCTTCCTTGTGCTCAAAGTACCCGTGGTTGTGCACGACCGGCAGCTTCGTCAGGTCCTCGGCCAGCGGTGGCAGGTACAGCGCGTCGAGTTTCACGCCGTCGTCTGCGCGCACTTTGAACCCGACGGCTCCCAGCCGAAGCGCACGCTTTCGGCGAAACCATTGCAGCAATGGCAACGGCAGCAACCGCGGCGGCGACATCGCACGCTGCGCGATTTTCACCGCCGCGCGGTGCGCTTTTTCGTTGTCTGACGTGTGTGTTTGACGCGGGTCTGTCATAACCTCTGCTCCTCGCGGCTCCGAAATCTGAACACTCAGACCTCCCGCTCGAGCACCTCCAGCGCCGCCTCCACGTGGCGCGGCGGCCCCTCATGTTCGAGCATCGCCGGCGTGCTCACCGCCAACAGCGCCCGGCGGATCTGCGCCAGCCGCGGCCAGTCGTCATTGTTGGACAACCCGTGTGCGCGGCGCGCTTTCGCCAATTGGCTGCACACCTTGCGACCCACCAGCCGCCCGGGCGCCGACCAGTACAGGTGCTCGAAGTACACCGCGTCCTCGACCCAATGTCCCGCATGAATGCGCGCCATGTCCAGAAGTACGGCCGGGCCGTGTGGTGGTTCACGGCGCGTCATCGCGTTCGAAAGGTGAAGGTCCCCGTGACACCACTGGCGGGCGTCGCGGGCTCGCCAAACGTGCAGCCACGAGTCGATTTTGCGCTGCGCATTTTTGAGTGCCTGTCGCCAGCGATGTTCGTGTGCGAGGCTGTGGGCTTTGATGTTGCGCTGCGCGAGCCGGAACACGGCGTCCCAGTCTTTTTGGGGCGGCGCCGTGTCAACGTCGAATGTATCAACAGCCGCGAAGAATCGGCCCGCCGTGTCGATCAGCAAATCGATCGCCGCGCCCGCCCACGCCTTGTCCAGCGGTCCGTACGGCAAGCGCTCCATCACCACCCATGCCAGGTCGTAGCCGCCCAGCGCGTCACCTGCGGCGAACAACCGTGGCACCACGTTTTCGAACGCCTGCAACCGTGTGAGCCACAGCCGCTCGCACGGCGCGACCGGCAGCTTCACGACTGCCTGGTGCTCAATACCCTGATCATCACGAAAGGTGGTGTACCCCGTCAGCGACCCGCCGCGCTGCCAGGGCGTACGAAACCATGTGATCAGCGAAATGCGCCCGCCACACGCCAGCGTCACCAGCGGCTCGGCCTGCTGCGCAAACGCGTCATCCGCCACGATGCGATCGACCCCTGACTCGTGAAAGGTCATCAACGAAACGGTATCCTGCCTAATTCGAGGTGGCAACACGGTGCAAACCCGGCGCGGCGCGTGCTCGCAGGCCCTGTTTTTTTTACCATGACGGGCATGAAGGATGAAGAATTGGGTTCAGGCCTCAAAATGACGCTGTTTCCCCACTGTTCATGTCCTTCTTGTGCTTCATGGTGAGCCGTCTGACCCTACACCCAAACCCCGAAACCCACCCAAATGCCCGACCCACGACTCGATCAACTCGCCCGCGTAATCACCGAATACTCCGTGGGCGTCAAGCCCGGCCAGCTCGTGCGCATTCAGGGCGAGCCGATTGCCACGCCGTTCGTCGAAGTGCTTTATGAAGCGTGCCTGCGTGCCGGCGCGCATCCGTACGTGCGCCTGTCGCCCGATGCCCTGTCGGAAATCTTCTACGAAGTCGCCAGTGAAGAGCAGCTCAAGCACGTCAGCCCGATTGCCCGGTACGAGATCGAAACCATCGACGTCTCGATCGGCCTGTGGGCCGAGACCAATACCAAGGCTCTGTCGCGCATCGACGCCAAACGCCAGAGCATCGCCTCGTCGGCGCGTAAGGAGATCATGTCGATCTTCATGCAACGTGCCGCGAAGAAGCAACTGCACTGGTGCGGCACGCTGTTCCCCACACTCGCCAGCGCACAGGATGCGGAGATGAGCCTGCGTCAATACGAAGACTTCGTTTTTGGCGCCGGTCACCTAGACAAGCCCGACCCCGTGGCCGTGTGGCGTGACATTGAACAGCGCCAGCAGCACGTCGTTGACTACTTAAACGGCAGGAAGCAGGTGCATTTCCAGGCCGCAAACGGCACGGACCTGACCGTGAACGTCGACGCGATGACCTGGATCAACTGCTGCGGCCATGAGAATTTCCCCGACGGCGAGGTCTTCACCGGCCCGAACCTCGGCGCCGACGATGGCGGCGTCAACGGCGTCGTACGGTACTCCTTCCCGGCCGTCCATCACGGACGCGAAGTGCACGACATCGAACTGACCTTCGAGAAGGGCACGGTTGTCAAGGCCAGGGCGTCCAAGAACGAAGATTTCTTAAAGGAAATGCTCGACCAGGACGAAGGTGCGTCCAGGCTCGGCGAGATCGCCATCGGCACGAACTACAACATCGCCGAATACTCCAAGAACACACTCTTTGATGAAAAGATCGGCGGCACCTTCCACGCCGCCGTCGGCGCCGGCTACCCTGAAACCGGCAACAGCAACGAGTCCGGCCTGCACTGGGACATGGTCTGCGACCTGCGCACAGGCGGAACCATCACCGTCGATGGTGAAGTCATTTCCAGGGACGGCCGGTTCGTGTTCCCCGGGTGGCCGGGGAATGAGTAGTTTCAGAAAGCTGCAATCGAATCGGGTTGACGGTGCATGGCCCTGGAATGTCCACGCGGGATCCAATTCCCTGTCAGTCACAACTTTCGGTTGTATTTCCATCACGGATCGGCGCCGGCGCGCCCTGGCCACGGCCCGACTTGATGCCCATCGCCCCGGCGGTCGTCTGAGTTTCCAGACAATTCGGGGTTTGCCGGATCCCCTGTGGACGGACCGCCGCCACGTCGACATGATCGGCAACTGCCAGACTGCCACCGCCGACCGGTACCCTGCATTAAATGCGCTGGCCAATCTTTCTTGCGACAAGGGCGCCACGAATTTCAATCCCGCAGGTCGGGCAGTTTCAACTGCGGCACGTTGCGGGCGAGCCGCAGGCCGTTGAAGCGAAGACGGCGGTTTGGGCGTTCGGCGTGGCGCAAGGCCGGATCCAGGGATGCCGCTGCGTCGCAATAGGCGCCGCCGCGCAGGACGCGCAGGCCGACATGGGTCAGTGCTTCGCGTCCGTCGGCTGGGTTGTACAGGTACGGCCGCCACAGGCTGGAACACCACTCGCGCACGTTGCCATGCATGTCGTAAAGGTCCCAGTTGCCCGCACGTCGTGTCCCCACGGTGCGCGGTGCGTAGGCCTTCAGATCCAAATCCGGTTTCTCCGGCACACCTGGCCTTCGTGAATTGGCGCCGAACCAGGCCAACTCGGCAATGTCGTTTGCCTCTGGGGCCGCCGCCCTGGGTCCGCGGCAGGCGTATTCCCACTCGGCCTCGGTGGGCAAACGGAACCCACCGCCGGGAACGCGCTCGTTAAGCCGCCGGATAAACGCCTGGCAGTCCTGCCACGAAACATGCTCTACCGGCATGCGCTGGGAGTCGGGAAACTGTTTACCCTGATGCCCGGCCGGGTTGTTGCCCATGACGGTCAACCACTGAGCCTGCGTGACTTCATAGGCGCCCAGAAAGAACGCATCGATCCGCACCGTGTGCACCGGCCGCGCATCGGCCCAACGGTCGGACCCCATGTCGAACTCGCCCGGTGGGACCAATCGCATCGGCATGTCGATGGCGGGCACCTTGACGGCCCGGGGCAAACCCGTCGTCTTGTCGTATGCGTCATCAAGTCGCTCGAAACCGGGAAGCGCCGTTTGGAGTCGACGTTGGCACATGGCCAACTGGGCGCGGGCGCCGGCGTCACCGGGGATCAGCTTCAAGGCCGCCTGGAACGCCGCGCCTGCCGCCTCCCATTGTTGTTGATCGGCGTGCTCTTTACCCCTGGCGATCTGCGCGTCGAACCTGTCCCAACGATGCAACAGCTTTTCGAACTGTTCGCCCCGATCGGGTAGCGGCTTCGCTGGATTCATCAGTGCGTGCACGTGGTGGCATTGCTGACAGTTGTCGACCCGGTTCGTGTCAGGGCAGCCGGTCCCGTGACAGGTCATACAGAGTTGGCCGGCAATGGCCTGGCCTTCAAACAGATACTCCGGCTTGACCTCATTGCGCTCGTTAGCGACGTGGCCTTTACTTTCGCCGTGACAGGACTGGCAATTCGTCGCGACCTCAAGGTGCCGGGAGACCGCCCATTCCAACACGGAAAAGACGTGGCAGCGGGCACACGTCCCTGCCTCCTTGAACATCGCTGATTCGGCGCCGGCCCTGGGCACCGAAGTAGCAGCTTGATCATCACTTTCGTCGCCTGACGACTCGTGGTGCGCCCACGCGACGATGACAACCAGCGCCAGGCCCGCCAGATACGTCGAAAAAACTGTGTATTTCGCGGGCTTGTGTCGGCTGATGTGGTTTGCCGATCGGTTCATGAGGTGCGCCAGCAGTGGTCGAGCCAGCGGTAGTGACGTGGCAACCAGGTCGATCCCCAGGCACCGCTGAGCCTGCGGGCCGCATTCAGTGCGTCATTTTCGTTGCGGCTCAATTCAAGGTGACGCAGGATCGCGGCGTAGTTCTCATCCAGTTCGTGCTCCTGGAACATGCCGGGCATCGCCGTGGCGATGAAGGGCCGCGAGTAGACGAACCGCATGGCCGCCTGGCACAGTGATTCGTTGGGCATGCGGTCAAGGTTTTCGGTCAGTTTCTTGACGACTGCCGGCAGGACCGGCCGGTTTGCCTTCTTGTAAAGCAGAATGCGTGAGTCTTCGGGCTGCGACCCCGGTCGCGCTCGGGGATCCAACTTGGCGATGGAGCCCGCGGCGAGCGGCTTGATCGCGATGAGTCCGACACCTTTTTCAATCGCCCTGGGCAGGAACTGGCTGTAATCGGCCCGCGCGTGAATGAAGTTGTAGGGGAACATGATGTAGTCGAGCCCTTCGAGTTCATCCAGGGCACTGAGCATCATGCTCTCCAGGTGCACCGCGACTCCGATGGCGCGCACCTTTCCCGTTTTCCTGGCCCGGCGTATCGCGTCCCACTGCTCGAGGATGCTGTCGTCAACGCGAGGGCCGTCGCCGAGGTAGATGCGGTACAGGTCCACGTGGCCAAAGAGCCGGGCGGCGGCGTCGATGTGCTGACTGACCAGCTGGTCGGTCTGGCGACAGATGGATATCAATACCTTCTCACGCTTGGGCTTGACCATCCGCGCCATCGGCTGCCACTGGCCGGCGTTCTCGTACACGTCGACCATGTTGACACCCTGATCGAGCGCCTTGGCGATGTGACGGTCGCGCCGCGCCTGACCCTCGTCATTGAGCATGCTGCCATAATCGGTCGCCACGCGGTAAGTCGGATTCGTGTGGGAACCAAACGAAAGGGCCGAGATGAACAGATCGGTGTGGCCGAGCCGACGATAGAGCATACCGCCACGGCGGTAGGCTCGAATCGGCGCCGGATCAACGGGCAAGGCGTGGCACGCGTCGACCAGCCCGCCCGCCCCCAGCCCGCCTGCCACGAGGCCGGCGCACTGACCGAGGAACTTGCGACGAGAACTGTGCCCGTTCATGGTCCGACTCTGTTCTATGCGGCAGCGGCGGTTTCAAGCCACGCCGGCCTGCACTCGAGTTTCCAGCGCCGGATTCTATCAGCCCCATGCGGGCAGGACCATGCCGCCAGCCAGTGCAGCGCAGGGCCCCGCGTGTTCACCATGGCCTGGACGGCCTCGCCGGTGTCTCCGGCAGGGACCTGGGGGCCTGGCGCAACTGGGCGTCCAAAGATGCTTTGCGCCGGGCCTGAGCAAAGGGGTGTGCCCGCGTAACCGGTGCGTATAATCCAGTTGCCCCGGGGATCCGGGGGGCCGGGGAACTTATTTGAGTGCAGACATGGCCCAGAAACAGCAACTCAAGATGGTGATCGCGGCCGAAAAGATCGGCAGGCTGCCGACAATCGACGTGCCGCCGGGGTATGAGCTACGGGCCTACCGGGCCGGTGACGAAGACGCCTGGTTAAGAGTCCTACACCAAGCCGGATTCGAAGGCTGGGACCGGCCCCGACTCGACGACTACCTGAGCGATGATGAGCGTCGAGAAGGATCGAGGATCGCAGCGTACAGGCGCCATGCCGTAGCGGTGACATTCGCGTCCCGAAACGACCATGCGGGGGTGCTGGACTTTGTAGCCACTGACCCGAACCATCAGGGCAAAGGGCTGGGGCGAGCCGTTTGCACCAGCGTGCTGAAGTTCTTCAGGGAGCGCGGATACGATACCGTCGAGCTGCGTACCGACGACGAGCGATTTCCGGCCATCCACCTGTACCTGTCCATGGGCTTCGAGCCCGTCATGTGCGCCGATGACATGGCTGGTAGATGGCAAGCGGTGAAAGTTACTCTCACCAGACGGGAGGCATCATGCTCAGATTAGGGCTTGCAGGTCTGGGACACGGCAGCACTCTGCTCGGCGCTAACGGGCCTGAGAACCAGGACCTGCCGATTCGGGTAACGGCGCTGTGCGACGTGGACGAGGCGCGCCTGTCGCAGGCATCTGCCGATTACGGTGTGGAGCGGACTACCACCGACTTTGAGCAACTCGTCGGTCAAAGCGACATAGACGTGATCGGTATCTACACACCTGGACCCTTCCACGGCGACCAGATCGTCGCCAGTCTAAACGCCGGCAAGCACGTGATGGTCACAAAGGCGATGGTCTATACCATGAAGGAGGCCGAGCAGGTTATCGAGGCGGTCGACCGGTCCGGCCGGGTGCTGCTGGTCACACAGACAATGCGCGGCGACGCCAGGCACATGGAATCGAAGCGTCTGTGCGATTCGGGCGCGATTGGCGAGCTGATCCTGAGCGAGGCCACCTATGTTCACGACCTCCGGCCCGTCTACACCGACACGCCGTGGCGCACGCAGATGCCTCAAGACCTGTTACTCGGCGGCGCATGCCACCCCATCGACGCGGTCCGCTGGTTCATGGGCGACATCGAGGAGGTCCATTGCTACGGGCTGCGAGGCGGCGTTGCGACTGACTACCCGCAAGAGGACAACTTCGTCATCAACATGCGTTTCTCAAGCGGCAGGATAGGCCGGGTGGCGACCTACTGCGGGGTGGTGCATCCTCCTGGCCTGCTTATGAACGGTCTGGGCCTGTTCGGCACCAGGGGCACGATCATCGATGGGAGGGTCCGCATCGAGCCGGAAGGCGACGTGCCGGCCCGCGAATATGAGATCACCTTCCCTGAAAATCAGCAGGGCCACAGCACCGAGATGTTGGTGATGATGCGTCACATGGCAGACTGCGTGATCAACGGGACGAAACCCTGGGTCGGCGTCCGTGAGGGTGC
>NZCH01000100.1 GCA_002688155.1 Phycisphaerae bacterium | reverse complement strand
GCGGCGGGCGAACTGCGATTGATCGATGACGGCAACCGGCATCTGTGGATGGTGTTCGGTGCGACGGCACTGCTGGTGATCGTGCGGATCGTTATCAGCTACGAAGGGCAGCCATTCGAGATTGCCGGCGACAACAACTCATACGAAAATCAGGTCGTTCACTACAGCCGCAAGGGTTTTGATCCGCTGTTTTGGATGCTGTCGTTTCCACACATCATGATCACGTCGCACTATCACATCGCGACGGACATCCCGATCGTCCATCTGTTTCGTCTGTTGATCCCGCTGTCGAGCCTGACCGTGGCGGCAGTCGGTTTGAGTTCGCTGATCGCGACGCGCAGTCAGTCGACATTTGCGCGCGTCGCGGGGCCGCTGTTCATTCTGTTTTTCACGTGCATGGATTACGTGTTCACCGACAACCCATCTGACAACTGGTACGGGCCATCGCGCAATATCTTCCCTATTCAGGCGCTTTACAACCCTTACCCCGAGGCGCTGGCGGTCGGTGTGTGGGGGTTGGTGGCGATTTTCCGCAAGCAGGTCTATGCGCTGTCGGATTTGCTTCTGATACTGCTTCTGTTTGTGCCGATGGTGTATTTTCGGCCGTTCTTTTTCTATCCGTTTGTCGTCGGGTTCATCGTTTATTTTGTGTTGCGGATCATCAACGAACGAAAACTGCCAAAACAGGGCGCGAAAATCCTGTTGGTGTTTGCGTGCGGATTCCTGGTGCTGTTGATTCAGTATCAGGCGCGTAAACACATCACCCAGGGGGCGTGGGCGAATTTCCCCGACCTGAAACCGTACTGGGGGCGGCTGCAGAAATGGACGCTCGAAACGTATTTCCCGCGTGCCCCGCATCACACGCTGAATGTCATCCTGATGATGCCGCTGCACTGGATCCTCGGCCTCGGTGTTGCGGCGATCGTGCCGCTACGAGGGCTGTTCAGCAAGCGCCTGTTGCTGGGCGCGGACGACGATTCGAAAACCTCGTGGTTTTTCCTGGCTGCGTTTGCCGGTTACGCAGTGCCGACGGTTTTCAATTTCGTTCCCGACGTTGGCCACGTCATCACTCATTTTGCGATGACGTTTTACCTGGGGATGGCCATGGTGTTCTGGATGGACATGTGGGACCGGCTTGAACAGTCCCGGTTTGGCACAATCTGGCAATCGCTGGTTGTGTTGCAGATGATTCTGGTGCTGCCCTATATCATGTTTTATTCAACCGGCTAAATGCATTGAGCCGGAAGGTATATTGGATGAACATGAATTCGCAACAGTTTGACCTGCCGTTTTCGCGCCGCGAGTTTCTTCAGCGATCGGGAACGGGCCTGGGCATGCTGGGCCTGGCCGGATTGATGACGCCGGTCGCGCAGGCGAAAACAAATCCGATGACACCGCGTAAACCGCACTTCGCGCCGAGTGCGAAGCGTGTGATTCATTTGTTTATGAATGGCGGGCCGTCGCACATCGACACGTTTGATCCGAAGCCGGCGCTGAAAAAGTATGCGGGCAAGCGACTGCCGATTCACTTATCGACCGAGCGCGAAACAGGTGCGGCGTTTGCGTCGCCGTTCAAGTTCAAGAAATACGGGCAGAGCGGCATTGAGGTCAGTGAGATTTTTCGCCATGTGGGTGAGCACATCGATGACATCTGTGTGATTCGATCAATGCACGCGAACGTGCCGAATCATGAACCGTCGTTGATGCTGATGAATTGCGGCGAATCGACCCTGGTGCGACCAAGCATGGGGTCGTGGGTGACGTATGGATTGGGGACAGAGAATCAGAACCTGCCAGGATTTGTGTCGCTGTGTCCGGGGCATCCCGTGAAGGGGGCGCAGAACTGGCAATCCGCGTTTCTGCCGGGCGTGTTTCAGGGCACGCATCTGAACACGAAGAACACCAGCGTTGAAAAATTGATCAGCAACATCAAACCAAATGGAATGAGTTACAGCGATCAACGCCAGATGCTGGACCTGGTTCAGAAACTCAATCAGGCTCATCTGGCCAAACGCCAGAAAGACGCGCAACTTGAAGCGAGGATTCAGTCGTTTGAACTGGCGTATCGCATGCAGATGGCGGCGACCGATGCGTTCGACCTCGATCGTGAGCCGAAGTACATCCGCGAGATGTATGGCAATTCACTACAGGCAAAACAGATCCTGATGGCTCGGCGCATGGTCGAGCGCGGCGTGCGCTTTGTTCAGGTGTGGCATGGCAACAGCCAGCCATGGGATGCGCACGACAACATCGCATCAAACCATCGACAACTCGCCGGCGAATGTTCCCAGGCGATCGGCGCGCTGCTGTTTGATTTAAAGCAGCGCGGGCTGCTTGATGAAACGCTGGTAATCTGGGGTGGCGAGTTCGGCAGAACGCCGACAGTGGAATTGCCGAAACCCGGCGCCAACGCGGGCAAGGTGAACGGTCGCGATCACAATCATCACGGGTTCACAGTTTGGATGGCGGGTGGTGGCGTGAAAGGCGGGATGGTTTATGGCGCCACGGATGAATTCGGGTTCAGGGCGTCGGAAAACCGGATGCATGTTCATGACCTGCAGGCGACGATTCTGCATCTTCTGGGTTTTGACCATGAACAATTGACCTATCGATATGCGGGACGTGATTTTCGATTGACGGATGTGCATGGCCAGGTCGTCAACGAAATCATTGCCTAGAAACTTGGATATCAGATCTCAGAGAAACGTGATCGGCGCTTCTGTTCGGCTTCTTCGAATGGATCGTTGAACAGGTCGATTGTGTCAATATTCCATGATCGTTGCGGTGTCGTGTTCGAGGTTACAAGATCAAAGACCGAGTAGAGCGCGTCGTCGCTAGTTGCCGCGCTAAGCGGCGCGGCTGGGGCACTGGGGGCTTCGATGACACTGTCGTTGCGTTCAAGACCAAGCCGGTTGATGACGGCGATGGCGTCAGTAGCCGAGATAACGCCGTTGCCGTTCAGGTCGGCACCGGCGTTAGCGCCGGTGGCGTTCAGGCCAAGGCGATTGATGACGAAGATCGCGTCCGTCGCGGTCACCGTTCCGTTTCCATCGATATCCCAAACGAAGAACGTGATGTCGTCGCCGTCTGAACCTTTGCCCTGGTTGGCGTTGTTGTTTTCGTTGCTCTCGATGATCACGCCGCCGGAATCAATCAACAGGCCGATGTAATCAAAACTTGTTGATGTGTTGCTGCCCCCACCGCTCGGGTCGTCGTTAATCGCCCGGCCGAAAAGTTCGGCGATCGGTAACTGTAGCGACGACACCGTGCGCGATACCGATGCGCCAGCCGCGAGTTCCGTGAAGGATTCGGTGGCGACGACCGTGTCAGTTCCGTCAATGATGGCGTCATCGGAGAGGACGATCTGTACGTCGAAGCCGGCGCCGGAAGTCGCATCGCCCAGGTTTTCGATGGTGAACGTGATGTCGGTCAGGCCGAGCAAAACGTGGTCAGGGTCTGTATCGAATGAAGTGCCGACCAGGTCCGGCTCCATGGCATCAGCATGGTGGTCCGGCCCCATTGGGATTGGCGGGTCGGCGATGGTCAACAGCGGATCATCGAAGCGCACGAGTGCGGGTGAGTTGCCGCCAGGGAACGTACTTTGAAAGCTGAACGAAAGCGATTGGCCAAACGGCGGGATCGGGTTGGGGTTCAACAGGTCGCTGGCGAAGAACGTGATGACGTAGTTCGGTGTTTCGTATTCACTGCCGGGCAATTCGTATTGCGCGACTTTCGCGGGATCATCGAACCCGGCTGAGTAGGTGAAATCGTGATACGAAATGAATGGTATTTCGAGCGCGCTCCATCCAGCGGGCAGCGTGATGCCGGCCAGGCCGCCAATGATGATCGTGTCTGCGGGATCGAATGTCGGAAGGCCCCATTGCGAAATTGTCGAGGTCAAGGTGTTGTTGACCACTTCGTATGTGTAGTCGTACACACCTGGCGATGATTCGATGACGGTGGAAATCACCTCCGAGTCGCCGGGTTCCGGGAACACGGGCACGCCGATGTCGGGGTTCAATGTCAGTCGCATGTTCCATGTGCTGGCGGCACTCGCCTGCACCTGGCCCGGAGCGCTCGCCGCCGCGACGCCTCCGGTAAAATCGAATGCGACTTCGTGGAAGTACCCCGACTGGCCAGTGTCCACGCCGCCAAACACCAGGCTCAACACCGGTTCCAGGTAACCGCTGGTCAGATTATCCATGCCGATGACCATGTCCAGGTCGGCGATGTCGATGACCAATGGCGTCAGATGTGTGAAGACCAGTTCGGTTCCTTCCACGGTCGGAATGGCCAGCGTGTCAACCTGGACCTGTGGCACCAGGATCGTTCCGCCGATTCCGCCGACAGGTACCAGGTCGATGAAGTCAACATCGGGATCGATTCCCATCGCCAGGGCCATCGCGGTTGAAATGATGGTGACCTGGGCGCCGGTGTCGAGCACTGCAGTGCCGGTGGCGCTCATGCTGCCTCGCGTGGTCGTGACGTTTTCGATCAGTGGAATCGGTGCGAAGTCCGGGCGCGGGTCGCCGGCCTGAATGGGATCGGTGAACTCGACCGGCAACTGTGCTAACGGAACATTGAACACCTGGGATACTGCAGCGGTTGAAACCGGCAGTGTGTCGTGGAACGAAACGCCAATCTGCGGCAGCGCCAGTGGATCACCCGTTGGTTCAACGAGTTTGAACAGGTCGAGCACGATGGCCTTGTCGATCATCGCGGGCATGCCGACGATGGCGGAAAAACTGCCCAGGTCTACTTCTGGTCCGTTCAGGGCGCGCAGGTTTTCGATGACGAGCTGCGGGCCTTCGGTTCCGATGTAGTTCAGGTGATACGGCTTGAGCAGGTCCAGGAGTTCCGAACCGGATACGCCCAGTTCTTCGTACTGAACGACGCTGTCATCCGTGCGGCGTTCTTCGTCGTATGTTTCGTCGAACAGGTTGGAAAAAATACCGAGCAACACGGCGTTGGCGGCAGTGTCCAGCAGCGCCGCCTGGCCACTGAACGGTCCGTGGTTGGTTGAAACAATTTGCGGCGGATTGTTGGCGACCTCGTTGGCGATGATGCCACCATCGTCATCGGATAGTGAACTGACGATGCTGCCGCCACCACCGGTATCGATCACACGCCGCATCATGTTGACCACATCGCTGAACGCGCCCATGTCGTCCATCGCGCGGGCCATGTAAACGTGATCGCCATCGGGCGCGGTAACCGGGACGGAGATCGACCATCCGCCGGTTGCGTCGTTGTCTTCGCCGATTTTTTCCGCTGCATCGGCGATACGATCGTCGTTGTCGTCGCGGAAGAATTCGACTTTGGTGACGGACCCGTCGGAGTCGGTGGCGCTGACCGACAATGTGATTCCGCCGCCATTGGTCAGCGGGTTGGGCGAGATGTCAATTGTTTCTTCAAGACCCAGGCCGACGCGCGGCTGTTCGGTGGCGGCGTTGTCGGACGGGCCGAGGATCAACTGCGGGGCTGCAGCTGAGGCGGATGCTGACAATTCAGCGCTGACGATCGAACTGACGTTTGCTGAAAGGCCCGGATCGAACCAGGTACCGTAAAGGTTGATCGGCTCGTCAGGATTCACCGCGCTCAATAGAATGCGCGGTTCAAGTGGTTCCAGGATTAATGAGCTATCCGTTGATTCTGTCAGGTTTACCATGTCGTCTGGACGGGATACGTGTTTTTGTTGCGGGCGTAACGCATTTCCATTAGCCGCGCTGCAAATAGCGTCAAGTCGCCAAACGGCGATGCCGCACGAACACCACAGCGATTAAGACGACGAACGCTACCCACCATTGCGCGGGCAGCGGTACGGAAAGGCTGTTGAATGCAGTTGGGTCGACCGTCAGGAGTTCTGGTGAAACAAGCGCGCCGGAAAGAATGCCCAAGTCACCAAAAAAATTGAACTTTGGATTCAGATACGTCGCCTGTTCTGCAATGTAATCCGGATTGGCGTCGAGTTGCATCGTCCAGTTGGTGCCGGTGAAATCAAACACAGCCCGATCGAAAGCACCGTTGTTTGATCGGGCAAGGATGTGTTTCCAGTAACCGGTCGTTAAGACGTTCATTCCCAGGATGCCCCGGACGGGCAGGCCTGGAATATCCAGGACACCTACGGTCAGGTCATCGAATACGTGCTCGGTTCCATCGTTGCTGACCAGAATAAACTCATCAAGTCGTACCAGAGTGATATCGGTGGTGCCGCCAACGCCACCCACTTCGAGGGTTCCGACAACGTGGGCAGGATCGGAAATGTCAACACCCAACTCGTTGAGTGTGTCCTGCGTGATGATCGTGAATTGCGCGCCGGTATCGACGAGATAGGTACCCGAACTTGATGCTGTGACGCTGGTGGTTGGATTGGTAAATGTCGTTCCAACGTTCTGGATTAGTGGCAGGTCCACGAAATCGGGAACGGGATCAGATGGGTCTACCTGGCCAGCCGTTGGCGCCGATGGCAGTCGTAGCAGGTCGAACGTATAGGTGTTCGCAGTCGTTGCTGGTGCGGCGCCTGGAAAGTCGACGCCGATGTAACCAATCAAATCAACTGGATGCGTCATGGTTGTGAGATCCAGAACGACGTGGCGACCTGTCTGTCCGGTCATACCGACGATCCCGGCAAAACCACCGAAGTCAGCGGTAGGCGCTCCAAGTGCGCGCGTGCTGGATATTGTGTGTTCGCTACCGGCTACTGGCGCGAATGCGCTGCCGTTGTGACCTGCGAACGCAACATCGGCCTGAGCCAATACATTGAATTCTTCCAGGCCGGCGATGCCCTGTTCGAAATAGGTAACGTCGGTTCCATACATCGCAATCGCTGTGGGGTCAGTGCGCTGTTCGATGGGATAGAGGTTTGGATTAACCGACACGCCTCCACCCAAAAGGCTGCCGTCGAAGTGCGCCGCCGCCGCAGCCAGAGTTGCGTTGGCGCCGGTGTCGAGCAGGAACGCGTTGAAGCGATAATCAAATACGCCGGGATCGATGATCGGTGGCCCGATCAGGTTGGTCGTGCCGACCTCGCGCACGTCAACAAAGACGCGCGGTTGATCGATGGCAATGTCATCACCAAATCCGTAATTGATCGTTGCGGAACGCGAGGACGATGCGATCGCGCCGACGAAAAAAAAATACGGCAGCAGAAATGAATTTGACCCGGTTTGTCACGGTTTTCTCCGGAAACAGGATATCCGAAGCATGGTTGTGGCACAAAAAAAACCGGACAAATGTCCGGTGACGTGGTTCAGCACTGGTTTTTTGCAGGTCAGGGCGAACCTGGTCTTGTGATTGAAGCAATGATCCGGTCGTACTCCGTCTCGCGGCCGGCTTCCTTGAGGATCAACTTCAAGGTATCGCGCCACGGTTTTCCTTCGTTGTCGATGCGGATCGCTGACTGAATGGTGGCGATCGATTTGTCGTAGTGTTGTGCTTTCAACTGAACCTGCGCGAGCGTGTCGTACGCGTTGGGGTCGGTGGGGCGCAGCTTGACGGCGCGTTCGGCCAGCGTCAGCGCCTCGGTCCTGTCGTTTTCTGTGCGCGACAGCAGCATTGCCAGGTTGTTCAGCGCGTAAGCCAGATTGGGGTCGCGTTTCAGCGACTGGCGATACGACGATTCGGCTTTCGCCAGGTCGTTGTCCTGTTCCTGAATCGTCCCACTGATAAACCACGCCATCGCGGGCGCGTCCTTGCCTTTGAGCAACCCGTTCAAAATCGTTTGCGCGGCGGCGCGGTGCTGTGGCTGTTTCGATGCGATGGCCAGTTGCATCATGGACTGCACCAAAACCATGCGCGTTCCTGTTTCGTTTTCGGGTGTGACTTTTTCGATGTCGTTCAGCAGCCGGGCGCCGAGTGAATGATCAGGCGTGGACTGGTGTGCTGCCCTTGCCCAGGCGGCGCGCAGTCTCGGCGATCGTTCAAGCAATGGCGTGATGAAGACAGTGGCCTGGTCGTTTCGACCCTGTAACAGAAGCAGTTGCGCATGGAACACGATCACTTCGGCGCCGGCGTCAGGGTTCCGCTTCGAAGATTCGATGTACGGCGCGATTGCCTTGATGGCGGTTGCAGCGTCCTTCAGTTTGATCGCGGCGCGGGCGATCGTGATGTCAGCCGGTCGAGGATTGTGCGCCGCGCGTTTGCGCCATTGCTTTGCTGTCGCCAGGCATTCGTCCCATCGGCCGAGCCGCGCCAGCGCCTGCGATGCAATGAGCGCACACGGCACCGTATTGGGGAAGGCGTTCATTGTGCGCGATGCGACGGTCAGCGCATCATTGGACATCGCAGCGGCCATGTAGGATCGGGCGAGCGCTTCCTGAAGAGTCAGAAAGTAAGGATGGCTGTCGGCCAGTTTGCGCAGTGCGGCGAGCGTTTGCGAGGCAGAATGTTTGTCACGCTGCGCTTCAAATGCGATACGTAACGCCTGTGCCGCCTGTTCGCGGAACGACCGGTTGTTCAACATGGCCATCGTCAGCGGCCGCGTGGAATCGTGCAACATGCCGTAGCGGATCAGTTCCGTATGCCTCTTGAGAAAAGTCAACCCGTCATCGTCCTTGAGTTTTTCGAGAGCGCTGTCGATTGACATTGTTGCCTGTTCGGGTTTGCCGCGTTCGATATCGAACAGGATCAGTCGATACCAGACGGCCGCGCTTTTGGGCGCTTTGTCAGTGGCTGATGCGAAATATTTCCGCGCCTGTTCGAATTGCCGCGAGCGGTGGAAGTGTGCACCGAGGATCGATTCGCGCACGCCCGCGGGCAGGTCCAGTTCGATCAGTTTTTTCAAAGTGTCGGCGGCCTGATCGTGTCGAGCACGCTGCGTGTAATAATGCGCGGCAAACTGAATGACCGAAACGGTGGGGCGTTTGAGCAACTGATCGATGATCGCATCGACCTTGTCGAATTCACCGCGCTGTTGGTGCAATGACGCCAGCAGCAACTGCGTCGCCGCCGCGTCCTTTTCTTTTCCGGCCAGGCGGGTCAGGGCTTCGATGGCGTCCTGTCCCTCGCCCTGAACCGTCATGAGCGCCGCGGCGCGTTTCACCTGGGCGGGCAGCGCGGTTTTGCTGTTGAGCTCGCGCTGCGGCAGGTCGTGGGCGTGGTCGAAGTTGCGCTGGTGCTGGTGCAGTCGAGCCAGTTCCAGCGCGACCATGTTTGAATTCGGGTCGATCGACGACGCGGCGCGAAGCTGTTCGGTGGCGCGGTCAAGCCGGCCCAGGCGTTCCAGGCAGTTTGCGTAGCGCATGCGCACGGTCACCGATCGGGGCGCCAGCGCTATGACTTCGTCGAACAGTGTGGAGGCTTCGATGAGCTGTGCTTCGGTGGCTTTCTGTTCACCGAAGTCGCGCATCAACAGATTTGCTTTTGCCGCCCGCCACGTGACGCTGTTTTCGCCAGCCAGCTTCTTCACACGTTCGATGGTGCGCTCAAGGAACTCGCGATCGCTCTGTACGCTGCGCGCTGCGACGGCGCGCTTCTGGATCAGGATGTTGTCGGCGTGATCGTCGGCGAATTTCACCCACTGAGTGTGCGACCGCGCGTCGCTGACCGCGTCCAGGTAGGTGACCCAGGCGTTACGCCACTCGAGTGCGTTGCCACTTCCGGGGGCGCCGTGTTTTTTCATTTCCTGTTCAAACAGGTCGGCGCCTTCGAGCGCTTTGTTCTGTCGGGCCAGGGCCATCGCCTGTGACATCGCGAACTGCGCTGTCATTTTTTCAGGCGCTGTGGTTTGTTGCCTTAGCAGATCATCAAGGCCGAGCGCGTATCGCTTGTTGAGTTGACGCAGCATCGCCAACGTGACCGCGCCGGGTGGTTTTTCTGATGCGATCGCTTTCCTGATCGCGTCGGCCGCCGCGTCTTTTTTGTTTGTTGACAGCAGCAGCGACACTTTTGTTCGCAGCAGGTTTTCCTCACCTGGTGCGGATTTTTCGATGGCTTCGATGTATTCGATTATTTTCTCTGCCGAGTCGGCCGGATTGTCCCGCAGATACGCTGTGCGCGCCATCGCCAGTGCAACGGCGGCGTCGATGCGTTTCGGTGTCAACAGCACTGCGATCTGCGCCTGTCGAAGTGCTTCAGCGTTACGACCAGCGCTGGACAACAGGCTGACAAGCCGGATGCGCGGCGCGGCCCAGATAGGTCGAAGGCGCGCTGCGTTCGCAATGCTG
>NZCH01000099.1 GCA_002688155.1 Phycisphaerae bacterium | reverse complement strand
TCTTCCTCTTCACTCTCATGAATCTGAGCCATGGAGTCGGGCACGTGCTGGAGGACGCGGTCGGCGCAGCCGTAGGCGACGGACTCTTCGGCGTCAAGCCATTTGTCGCGTTCGCAGTCACGTTCGATGGCGGCGGGCTCCTGGCCCGTGTGTTTGGCCATGATTTTGTAGAGCCGTTCACGTGTGCGGATCATTTCCTGCGCCTGGATACCAAGGTCGGTCGCCGGCCCGGTGACGACGCCGCCCATCAGCGGCTGGTGCAGCAAAATGCGCCCATTGGGCAGGATGTGCCGTTTGCCCTCGGACCCGGCCATCAGCAGCACCGCGCCCATCGACGCAGCCACACCGATGCAGTAGGTCTGCACGTCGCAACGCACGAACTGCATGGTGTCGTACACGCCAAGCCCGGCACTGACCGATCCGCCGGGCGAGTTGACGTAAAAGTGCACATCCGCGTCGGGGTTTTCGTTTGACAGGAACAGTAGCTGTGCGACGACGATGTTGGCTGAGTCGTCCGTGACCGGGCCACCGAGGAAAATGATGCGATCCTTGAGCAGCCGTGAGTAAATGTCGTACATCCGCTCACCGCGGCCGGTCATTTCAATCACGTAGGGGACTAATGACATGCGTTCGTGTCCTTCCGTAGCAGGTGATCCGTTTGGCTGGAGATTCTATAATAACGTCATGTCGAGCGTCCAATTATTCAGCCCCGCCACTTGCGGCGGGATCACGCGGTACAGTCACCGCGGCTAAATGGGAGGTGCGCGATGTGGGCGGAAAGGTCCCGTTGGGCAGAATTCCGGACACCCAAAACTCGATGCCACGATCAGGAGTCCATTTTTGATACCACCTGCTTCCCCAAGCGCCGCGGTGCCCCTAACGCACAGTGATGCGCACGTCGCCGACGATACGGCGAAGGTCGGTCTGTGGCTGCCCGCACTGACGTTGTGGAAACGCGAGATGGTGCGCTTTTTGCGCCAGCGCAACCGCGTGGCCAGTTCGTTGCTCACGCCGGCGATCTTTTGGCTGTTTCTCGGGACGGGGTTGGACCACATGGTCGTGTCGTCTAACGGACACGGACAGCAGTCCGCGGGCGCTACACAAATTGAAGGCGCCGTACAGTCCGTATCCGCTGCACAGACCATCGGCTATCGCGCGTACTTCTTTCCCGGCACGATCACAATGATTCTTCTGTTTACTGCGATCTTCTCGACGATTTCGGTGATCGAGGATCGGCGTGAGGGTTTCATGCAGGGCGTGCTGGTCGCGCCGGCGCCGCGGCTGGCGATCGTGCTGGGCAAGGTGCTGGGCGGAACGACGCTGGCGCTGGGGCAGGCGCTGTTGTTTGCGCTGATTTGGCCACTGGTTGGCGACATACCGTCCGTGGGATGGTGCTTCGTGGCGGTCGGCGTGATGGCGCTGATGGCAGTGGGGCTGTGCGCGCTGGGGCTGTGCATCGCCTGGCCGATGGATTCGACCGCCGGGTTTCACGCGATCATGATGGTTTTGCTTATGCCCATGTGGTTTCTGTGCGGGTCAGTGTTCCCGGTCGCCGGCGCCCCGACGTGGTTGAAGGTGATCATGCTGGCGAACCCGCTGACGTACGGCCAGTCCGCACTGTCGTCGTCGTTTCACGGTGGCCGGGCGGGGGCGTCGATGTGGCCTGCGTGGGTGAACGTGGCGATTTTCGCCGCCGCCGCCGCGATCGCACTCGCGACCGCCACCGCGATGGTGAGCAGACCAAGAAAGGACGGGACGTGATGAACGGTTCCGCCGTGCGCCGATCGCTGATCGTCGTGCTGGGCATCGCACTGTTTGCGACGCTGGCGATCGTGAAGATTCAGCATGCGCGCGAGTCGCTGGCTGAGCGAGAATCTGATAACACGCGCGGACAGCTGCCCACCGGCTTTCGTGACGCTGACGGTACGGCGAACGCGAGCTCAGCCGCAATGCTGTTCGATCAGCCTCTTGCGCTACCCGCGTTTACGCTCACAGATCAGCATGGGCAACCGTTCGGCACCGACGACCTGCGAGGCAGCGTGTGGGTCGCCGACTTCGTGTTTTCACATTGCCCGGGCATGTGCCCTCGCATGACTTCACGCCTGTCGACGCTGCAGGTGGAACTCGAACAACACCCCGGCTGGCGCGATATTCGGCTGGTATCGATTACCGTCGACCCCGACCGCGACACTCCCGCGCGGCTGACTAAGTATGCGGAAATGGCGCAGGCAGATGCCAGGCACTGGCGTTTCCTCACCGGCTCGCGTGCCACGCTGTGGTCTCTCATTAAAGACGGATTCAAACTGCCCGTCGTCGAAACAGATGACCCGGCTCAGCCGATCATTCACAGCCAGAAGTTCGTCCTCGTCGATCGGCAAGGCCGTGTCCGCGGCTACTACGACGCACTCGACACACTCGCGGAAGATGGCCATATTGTGCGCAAACATGAGTTAGAGCGATTAAAGGCCGATGTCGATCGGTTGGTGGCGGGCAAGTAATTCCCAATTTCCGATTGTCGAGTTCCGATTTGTCATGCAAACGCTCTTCCCGCAATCATTGCTCGCTCTCGCACCCGCCGATCTGCCGACGGTCAACGCCTGTCTCAACACCATCGCCACAATTCTGCTGATCGTTGGCCTCGTGTTGATCAAAGCCAAACGCATTAGCGCGCATCGAAATTGCATGATCAGTGCGTTCGCCGTGTCCGCGGTGTTCCTGGTGCTGTACGTGACTGACAAAGTACTCAAAGGCGGCGTGCACACGCCGTTTGCGGGCACCGGCGCGGTTCGCACGGCGTACTACGTGATTCTGATCAGCCACATCATTCTGGCGATCACGGTGCCGGTGTTCGCGATCCTGCTCATTCGCCTTGGCCTGAAGCATCGTATCGCGCAACATCGCCGGTTGGCGAAGGTCGGCTACCCAATCTGGCTGTACGTGTCGATCACCGGCGTCGTGATCTACGTGATGCTGTATCATTAGCCAGACAATGGGAATTTGCGATTCCCGATTTCCGATTTGTCTTGAAACGTTCGTTATGCACAATCGGAAATCGATCATCGCAAATCGGCAATCACTCACCGATGCGCGCCAACATGCCTGACCTGCCTACACGCGAATCACTGAAGAACAACATCGGTGCGCTGCAATCGCAATTGGCGCTGCTCGATCCGATGGCGGACCGATTGCACGCCGCGGCGACGCTGATCGGCGATGCGCTGCTGGGGGGGCACAAACTGCTTTGCTGCGGCAACGGCGGCAGCGCGTGCGACGCGGCGCACTTTGCCGCGGAAATCACAGGCCGATACTTCATGCACCGACGCGGTTTTCCCGCCATCGACCTGACCGCCAACAACAGCCTTATCACCGCGCTCGTTAATGACTACGACGCAGACGAATTGTTTTCGCGACAGGTCCAAGCCCACGCCCGGCCCGGCGACGTGCTCGCCGCGTTGAGCACCAGCGGCCAAAGCGCCAACGTACGCCTCGCACTCACGGCCGCGAAACAAATGGGCGTCAAGTCCGTCGCCTTCCTCGGCCATGATGGCGGCGCGTGCAAAGGCCTCGCGGACGTCGAACTGCTCGTCCCATGCGACACCACCGCGCGCGTTCAGGAAATGCACCTGCTGCTGTACCACACCCTCTGCGAAGTGCTGGACCCGCTGCTCGCCGCACACGAGTCCAAATAAAACCCGCGGATGCAATCCGTGGGTATCACGCAACCACCGTCAAAACGTCCCCCACACGAATCGTCCCGCCCTGCATCACCTGCCCGTACACACCCCCGCGACAGTCGGGAATCAGCGCCTTGCACAGGCCGGGATGGAGGTAATCCATCTCCGCACAAGGCGCCGTTTCCGCGAGAATGCGCACGACGACGTCGCCCACGCGAAGCGTCTTACCAATCAGAACTCCCAGCCGATCGATCTCGCACAGCACGTTCGCCCGACGCGTATGCCAAGGCAGGTCGGAGCCCAGTTCAGCGTTCACCTCGCGCCACTGCGCGTCTGAAAGAAACGTCACCCCGCGCTTCGCACTTGATCCGTGATCACCCTCGGCGCTGCCGCCAACGCGGACTGTCATCGCATCCACTTGCTTCATCGGACCCAGATGCTCCGTCCGCAGCGCAAGCGCTAATACATTACAAAACAGCGCGTTCGGCATGGCGGCATCATACACACCAAGTTATCGTACGCCCCGACCGACTGCGGCTTAGCGCGGCCGCTCGCGGCTTCGCACGACCGACACGGAACACGCCCATGCCCAAAGTTCTGATCATCGGCGCTGGTGGCGTCGGCACCGTCGGAGCGCACAAGTGCGCGCAACTGTCCAACGTGTTCACCGACGTCGCGATCGCGTCGCGCACCAAATCAAAATGCGACCACATCGCCGCATCCGTCAAACAAAAGACAGGCCAAGACGTCGAAACGTACGAACTCGACGCCGACGACGTGCCACAAACCATCGCGCTCATTGAAAAGACCAAGCCTGACGTCGTGCTCAACCTCGCCCTGCCCTTCCAGGACCTGTCCATCATGGACGCGTGCCTTGCGACGAAGGTCGATTATCTGGATACCGCCTGCTACGAGCCACGCGACGAATCGCACTTTGAGTACAGTTGGCAGTGGGTGTATCAAGACCGTTATGCCGACGCGGGCATCATGGCATTACTTGGCTGCGGGTTTGATCCCGGTGCCATCAACGTCTTTTGCGCGTACGCCGCGAAGCACCTGTTCGATGAAATTCACACAATCGACCTGGTCGACTGCAATGCCGGCAACCATGGCAAGCACTTCGCCACCAACTTCAACACGGAAGTCAACATCCGCGAAATCACGCAGGACGCGCGATACTGGGACCGTGGCAAATGGATCACCATCGCGCCGCTGTCGCGGCATGTGCAGTTCGACTACCCCAACATCGGCGCGCGCGCGTCGTACCTGATGTACCACGAAGAACTCGAGTCGCTGGTCAAGTTCCTCTCGCCGGTTGGCCTGCAGCGCATTCGGTTCTGGATGACATTTTCACCGTCGTACCTGACGCACCTGCGCGTACTGGTGAATGTGGGCATGACGCGTATCGACGAGGTCGATTACGCCGGCCGGCGGATCGTGCCGCTGCAGTTCCTCCAGGCCGTGCTGCCCGAGCCTGCGGGCCTGGGCAAGGGATATGAGGGCATCACGTGCATTGGCGCGGTGATTCAGGGCGTCAAGGACGGTCGGCGCGCGTGCAAGATGATCTACAACAACTGCGACCACGCAAAGGCGTTTGACGAAACCGGCGCACAGGCCGTTAGCTACACCACCGGCGTGCCCGCCATGCTCGGCGCGAAGTTGATGCTCCAAAACACGTGGCGCCGGCCGGGCGTATTTAACGTTGAACAACTAGACCCCGACCCGTTCCTTGCCGACATGACCAAGCACGGTCTGCCGTGGCACATTGTCGACTGGTCCCAACCCATCGACGACACTGCCATTGTCGACCACGGCCCAATGGGCGGGGACGTGTAAGGCCGCGACCGGTGGTCGTGTATTACGTATGAGCAGCACGCAACGCCAAACACCCGAAACCCGGTTACATGCCCCCCCACGCACTACCACCCAACCTCGACGCGCACGCGATCCCAAGCCCGTGTTACGTCATCGACGAGGCGGTGATTCAGCGCAACTGCGAACTCATTGCGGATGCGGCGAAGCGTTGCGACGCGCAGGTACTGCTGGCGTTAAAAGGTTTCGCCGCGTGGCGGCTGTTTCCGCTGATTCGTAAGTACCTGGCCGGCGTGGCGGCCAGCTCACTCAATGAAGCCAAACTGGGCGCCGAGCATTTTGGCAAACAGGTACACGTTTACTCGCCCGCGTACCGCGATGATGAAATCGATGAACTGCTCGCGCTGGCTGACCACATCAGCTTGAACTCGCTGTCGCAGTGGGATCGGTATCGCACACACGTGACGTCGGCCGGCATCGCGTGTGCGCTGCGCATCAACCCGCAACATTCGGAGGTCCATACCGCGATATACGACCCGTGTGCCCCCGGCAGCCGGCTGGGTATGACGGCTGACCAACTCGGCGATACGCCGCTCGATGGTATCACCGGCCTGCACGTGCACACATTGTGCGAATCGAACGCGGACGCTCTGCATCGCGTTGTCGCCACGTTCGAAAACAAGTTCGCGCGGCAACTAAAGCAAGTGTCGTGGGTTAACCTCGGCGGCGGGCACCACATCACATGCGACGACTACGACGTTGACCTGCTCGTGCGCATCGTGTCGGCGCTGCGGGACAAACACAACGTCGCCGTGTACCTCGAGCCCGGCGAAGCAATCGCGCTCAACGCCGGAGTGCTCGTCGCCACCGTGCTCGACATCACGCACAACGAGTTGGACATCGCCATCCTCGACACGTCCGCCGCCGCGCACATGCCCGATGTTCTGGAAATGCCGTATCGCCCCAACGTCATCGGCACCGGCGCACCGGGTGAGAAACCGTATACCTATCGCCTTGCCGGCCTGACCTGCCTGGCCGGCGACGTTATCGGTGACTATTCGTTCGACCGCCCCCTCCACGCCGGCGACAAACTCGTCTTCACCGACATGGCTCACTACACCATGGTCAAAAACACCGCTTTCAACGGCGTCAATCTGCCCGCTATCGCCATTCACAATTCGGTAGCAGGTGATACGCGCATCGTGCGGACGTTCGGGTATGAGGATTACAAGACACGATTATCATGAAGCGCGGGATTCGGAACACGGGTGTGGTTAACGCCCGTGACACCGCTGAAAATGTGCAGCAGGCGTTGTAGCACAGCGATCGAGCATTCGTGTGTGCCCGTTCGTGGAATATGCGCAACGGTTGACGCTCGTGCAGGAGTGAATCGTAGCAATGGGCGTCCGACTGAATCACCCACATTGGAATCCCAAAGAGTCAGATCCCCTCTGCCAACAGCAGGCTGACGAGAAAAAGTATCCAAATCGCACGATACGCCGTGCCAATTCATTTCAGTCACATCCTCCACGCCGGCACCGGCGCGAATTGACCGCACTCGGGGCAGCGCGTCAGCAGGACCTTCGTGTATGGTTTGCGTCAAACATACTGTCCGCGCAGGTTGTAGCCGCAACCGTCGTAGTAGCGGTCCGTCTCAACACGGGCGACATGATCGAGCTGCTCCAACACCCTTGGCCGATCGGTGTCGCCGTCCGTCATGACGATTCGCCTCCGCCCCCGGATTTCAGCTTAAGTGGCACCCACGCCGCCAGCGCCGTGACGACGACCAGCAGTGTCAGGAAGACCACGTTCAGATCGCGCAACATGCTCGGCCGGGCGAGTGTCAGCGCGATCCACGCGGCCACAAGCGCGTAACGAATTGCCGTGAATCGCTCGCGCGCGTGTTGCTGCTCGGGCCGAAGAAGTGTTTCGAGCATCATGATCAGGACGAGCACGAGTAGTATCGCAAGCGAAAGCGCGTCGAGTTGGCGCTGCTGGCCCCGTTCCGCGGCGCTCAGCGCCTTGGCCAGTTCATCACGTCGCTGCATGTCGTGAAATTCACGCGGATCGAGCGCTGAGTCCGTCGCGCCCGTGGCTTCAATGCGCTTACGCCACGCGTCGAGCTCGCCATCGATTCGCTTAAGTTCCGATCGCTGCGCCCCGCCGCCGCGCAGCAGCCGGTCATACGACCCGGGCGCCACACGAACATGCACAGGTCCAGCCACCACCCCTATCACCACTCCCGCCATCAGCACGTATAAGTCCCGTCGCGCTGGCATATACGCGAGCGTAACGCGTCGGCGGTGACCTGTCGAACGATCGCGCACCAGGTTTCGTGCGAACAGATCGTTTCAGTGTTCAAACCTGCTTATTGCGGTTGACCTCCAGCGAGCCAGGTGGTCCCCGCCCCGGCGGGCCTGAACAGGGCGTAGGACATCAAAACGCGTGTGTTCAGCGCCGCTTCACTCCGGTTTGGAACCGAACCTCACAACGTGCCCATCCGGATCCTCAACGTGCAACTCAAGGGCGTAGTCTGTGTTCGTCAGGCCGGTGCGGATGGCGACGTCGTTGGCGACGAGGTGACCGTGGTATTTGACCTTTGATTTTCGACTTTCCGAATTGCGACCGATGTTACGGCACGAGGAAGACGTCATCCGTGCCGGCGGGCACTTCGTTGCCGTTGTAGCGTTTGGTGTCTCCGAGCATCCAGATATTGTCGCCGTTTCCCTGGATGGGGGAGGTTGACCAAGTGACCTGGCCGGAGGTGGCGAGCGTGTTGTGGCCCAGCGGGTTGCCGCCGTTGTCGAGGTGGTTCTGACTGGGGCTTTCGAAGGGCATGGGCGTGCGCATCAGAGCGAGCTTGCCTGTGCGGCGGTGGATGGCGATCGAGAACAACGGGTTGCGGTCGGCGAGGATGGTCTGGTCCTGCGTGAGATGCCGGTCGATGCGGGCGGGCTTTTGGCGAAACTGGTTCTGGTAGCTGTACGAGATGGCGCGATGGGTTGGCCAGTCGTGGTGCTGCCGGCCAGCGCTTTGGATGACGAAGGGGTTGGTCGGGCAGTTGAAGACGGTCGGGTGGGCGTACTTCTGTCGGATCAGGAGATAAAGGTTGGCGGAGTTGGAGCGGACGGGATGTTTGTCATCTTGCTGTTCTCCGACGCGCCACCAGTGGTCTCCGGCGCTGACGGCACCGCGAGGCATCTGGCCGTTGTGATCGGCGCCGTACTTGCCAAAGGCCATGCCCGCGTTTGCGAGGTTCCTGCCACAGCGAGCCTGTCTGGCGTCGACGCGGAAGCGGTTCATCACGGGCCAGAGCAGGGACACGCCGATCATCAGGACGGCAGCGACGGTAATCAGCTCGCGCCACCGAAACGACAGGCTGGGCCCGGCGGCGAGGGTCTGAATCTGATGCCCGAAGCGCTTGCGCTGATTGGCGTCGGCGACTGCCTGCATCGTGTTGGCGACAAGGTCGGCGGGCGGGTCATCGACGGGCGCCTGGCCGACCGTATCCAGCAGGCGGGCCATCGGTTCGACGCGGTCGACGGCTTCATCGTCCAGGCCTTGTTTGGCCACGTCCGTGGCGAGCCGGTGGGGCGGCGACTGGCCGGGCGACATCGATTCGATCAGCGCGTCGAGCACACGCTGGTCGACGTCGCAAAGGTCGGTCGGGGGTTGGGTTTGATTTTGCCGTTCGGCCATATGGGTCAGGATTCGGGTATCGTGGTGTGCGATTGATTACCTGTCGCAGTACGTCACGAGCCGCCGGATCGGTTCGCGGGGTCGGCCTGCCAGGTTTTGCCGAAGGTGCCAACGGCGGTGTGCAGCCGGCTCTTTACCGTGCCCAGCGGGATTTCGAGCACCTCGGCGATCTGCTTGTAAGGCAACTGGTGAAAGTACGCCAGCAAAAGAATCTCCCGCAAATGATCCGGTAACTGCTCGATTGCACTCCTTACCCGCAACCGCTGCTCGGCGGACACTGCCTGCTGATCCGGCAAGGGCAGGTCATCCTGGAGCAGATCCAGCACCGAACGTTCGCGAGCGTCCCCGGCCATGGGTCCCGAGAGGGGAAACGCGGCTCGCTGTTTCATCTTACGTAAATAGTCCCGTGCCTTGTTCGCCGCAATCGTAAAAAGCCACGGACGAAATCTTCTGCTTGTATCGAATGTGTCGGCTGAAAGGTGAACCTGCACAAATGTCTCCTGGAAGAGGTCCTCACCGGCGGTTCTGTCGGAGACAAACCGTGCAAGGAAATGATACAACTCCTGATGGTACCGCGAGATAAGTACTTCAAGTGCCGCTGCCTCACCGTTCCGATATCGCTCGACGAGCTGCTCGTCGCGCTGGTCATTGAGGGAGTTAGACGGGGTCTTGGACATGCTTGATGTATTTTTGAATGCCAAATGGCGAGTGCTATTTTTGCCTAATTTTACATTTGGGGTGCGATCGGAGCCGGCAAGTGTTTCGGCAGGCCTTGTGCGCTACGGCTTAGATTCGGGGTCCTTTTGTTGCGATATCGGATTGATGACGAGGCCGGTCGCCAGTTTCGGGAAAAAGTAGGTGCTCTTTTGGGGCATCAGTTCGCCGGCACGGCTGACGGCGAGCACGGACTTGAGTGGGGTCGCCTGCATGATCACGCCCAGTTGGAATCCATCGTCGGCCGCGTCGGTTCGCAGTTGGTCGAGCGTGTGCGGGTACTTCCAGGTCGGCTTACCGTCGCGGGGGCACATTGGTGCGAGCAGTTGGTTGACGGTCAGGTGCTGGAGGATGGCGACGTCGAGCTGTCGCCAGGCGGGCGACTGGTCGGGGTGCGAAACCGCAAGCGGATCGGGGCCGGCGGTTGTGGCGATCGCCAGCGGGTGGTCGTCCCGAGGCAAAAACAGGCCCATTGCATGGTGGCCGGCGTTCGGAAGCGCGGTCTCGAGTTGTGTGAGGTCGTCGCTGTCGACTCGGGTGATGTTGAGCACGCCTTGCGCGGCGGCGGCGAGTGCGTCGATGGTCAGGCCTTCGAGGCCGCCGAGCACGCGGTGCGTTGGCAGGACGATCATGCCCGGATCCTGCATCGCCACAAGGACAAACAGGCAGATATCAGCCGCCGGTGCTTGCTGCTGGTACATCAGCGCGGTGTTGTATCGGTGGTGGCCGTCGGCAATAAAGACGTCCATGTCGAGCATGGCGTCCAGGAATGGCCGGGCGTCGCGGACCGTCCACAGGTCATGGCGGGTGCCGTCAGCTGTGACGCCAAAACGGTCCGGCGGGTCGATGTCGATGACGCCCGCGAGCATGGGCGCAACTTGGTCGGCCGGGTCGTCGTAGAGACCGAAGATGGGCGACAATTGTGCGCCGGTAGCGCGCATGAGCATGAGGCGGTCCTGTTTGGCGGCGTCGAACGTCTGCTCATGCGGGTGGACGCCGCCGTGCCCATCGGGCGCTGGGCCGAACGGCTGCAGCGCGACGTTGGCAATCAGCCCTCGTCGTCGGTGCGTCGTGCCGGCAACGGTGAACGTTTGCTGGTACACGAACAGCGCAGGCTCATCGCGTTGCACGACTACGCCGTCGGCCAGCCAGCGCCGCCAGGTGTCGCCGGCGCGCTCGTACGTAACGTCAGGACCGAGCGTCTTGGCGGGCATGTGCGGCAGGTCTACCGTCACGATGTTGTCCGCGCTGGCGGCGACGAGCGCGCCTTTGCTCGTCTCGTCGAGTACGTCGTAAGGTGGCGCGATCCGGTCCGACACATCCGCGCCCGGTGGCGCGGCGTACTGAATCGCGGGGATCGGGTGAATTCTGGGCATGCGTGCATCCTACCGTGCGGGTCCGGAGGGTTAGATATGAGGCCGCGAGGCTTAAGCCCCCCGATCGAGCGCCTGTTCAACGCACCATCTCAATTGATCGTCGGTGCAATCGATGTGAGCATGAAAGAACCCACCACGATGCCGCCAGAACATGGGCCAGATTACGTTCGCGTCCGTGGCCGGAATGGGCAGTTTGTCAATCTGGTCGCGCGCGTGCCATTCAAGGCGACCCTCGTTGAACACACGCGGTGCGACACTGACCGGCCTGGTCAGTTCGTACAAAAACATCAACCAGTGCGACTGCCCTTCGTAGCCCGTCTCGGTAATCAGGCCGGCCAGGTGCAGGTCATCGACCGCGACACTGAGGCCAGTTTCTTCGTGTATTTCGCGCTGTGCGCACCGGCCCGGGCTTTCGCCGACGTCCCGGTCGAGTTTACCCCCGACCGGCGAGTACAGGTCCTTGTTCGGTTGCTTGTGGCGATGAATGAGCAGAACGCGGCCGTCGGCGTCGAACAGGTAACACAACACGGCGATTTGATACGGCAGCGCGTCGGCCATGCGCCGATTCTAATTGATCGGCCGGTTTGCTTCTGCCGAGGACGTTGCATGCACGATCACCGCTTACGCGGATTCGGCGGGCGTTTCGGGAAAGACGGGCGCTTCGGCGGGCTCGGTCCAGTCTTCGCAGTTGTCCAGATTCAGTTCAGACGTGCAGGTCTTTCGGTACCCGAGTTTGCGGATGACCTCGAGCACTTCCGTCCAGGTCGGGTAAGGCCGATCGTTGCTGCGTTTGTACGCGGCGATAGCCATGACGAAGAGGAACTGCTCGGGTGTGAGTTCGCCTTCTTCAGCGGACTTGATGAAATCGGATCGTCGCCGGCCTGGACCGCGCCGGCGTTCGAGACCGGTCCCGAATTTATCCGTGTTCTGGGCTGCGCGTCGTTGAGTACTACGGCGCCGATCGTGTGGAACACCGTCAGGGGTGGGCGGCTGCTGCATGGCTTTCTCCTGCTGCGAAGCAGCAGCCGAGTCGGGCAAGGCGCCGCTGCGCTACTGCTGATCGTGGTCGTCATCGTCATCGTCATCGTCAAAGAGTTCGTCGTCATCGTCGAACCCGTCGTCATCGAACAACTCGTCATCGTCGTCATCGTCAAGAAAGGCGTCGTCGTCCATATCGTCATCCTCATCATTTTGCATGATAAGCCGATGACCGACGGAAACGCGGATCGCGTTCGGACCGAATGGACTGGCAGGTACGATCGCACCTGTCTTATCGGACAATGTGCCCAAAGGCACGAGGGGGTCAATCAGTTGAATCATTATGCAGGCCTCCATATGCATCGCGAAAGCAGGTTGGTGCTTCAACCGGTGGCGGATGTCTGGTGGTTTGGACCACCCCTGCTCGGCGGTTACACTAATAAACGCAGGTCGTTTGTCAATGGTTTTTTTGTTTTCGTCCGGCGGATACCGATTGGCCGACCGGCTCGCAGGCACAGCGCCCGTCGCCCCACGAAACCCTATATCGGGTCATCTACGCATCATGGACCGCAAAACGATCCTCACCGCCTGCTACGCGACGCTGGGCGCCTGGCTGCTTCCGGGCTTGGGGCACATCCTGCTTGGACAGGTCCGGCGTGGCGTGATTCTGATGTCGACGATCCTGGCCGTCTGGGTGGGCGGCCTGCTGATCGGAGGGGTGACGGTGATCGACCACCGCAACCACGACAACCCGCGACGGCCGAATCTCGCGTTTCTCGGACAGGCGCTGATCGCGCCGTCGCTGGTCGTGAATCTGGTGCACCACAAACTCGAAGCCGGGGCGACCGGCCGGATACTGCCGTCGAACGAACGACTACGCTACGTGCCCGCCCATGGCAGGTCACGCGAGCAGGGCGTGCTTTTCACCGCCCTGGCGGGTCTGCTCAACGTACTTGTGATTATCGATGTTATGACGATCACGCTGACCGGACACGCACATCGGATCGAGGAGGAACCGGAAGCGGAGGGGATTGTTAATAGTTAATGGATTTTGGTTAATGGATCGTGGATGATCCCGGAGATTACCACCAACTATCAGCCATTAACCATGACGCGCCACACACCATCAGAAACGCATCAATGTCCACCATGCACACACTCGCCTACCGTCCATTTCTCGAGCCGATCCCGCTCGAAGGGTTCTGGTTACTGCTGCTGGTCCCACTCATTCTGGCGGTAGCGATCATTTACAAGTCGGTAAAAATTGAGAACATGGCGCTTCTGCCAAGGCAGGTGGTGATGATGGCGGCGCAGATTCTGGCGTTCATGGTCATGGCGGCGGCGGCGCTGTGGCTGGTGGTGGAGTTGGTCTGATGTCCATTCAGCCTTTATTGGCGCAGGTAATGCAGGGGCAGCCGCTCGCCGAGCAGCAGGCTGTCGCAGCGTTTGAGTTGGTGATGACGGGCCAGGCGTCGCCGGTGCAGGTCGGTGCACTGCTGGCAATGCTGTCGCAGCGTGAGCTTACGCTCGACGAAATCACCGGCGCGGCGCGCGTGATGCGCGACAAAGTGACGCGCGTGGACGTGCCTGACGGGCTGACGGTTATCGACACATGCGGAACCGGTGGCGATCATTCGAATCGGTTCAATGTATCAACGGCGGCGGGCCTGGTCGCGGCGGCTGCAGGCCGGCCAAAGGGCGTCGGGGTCGCCAAGCACGGCAACCGATCGGTTACCAGCAAGTCGGGTTCAAGCCAGGTGCTTGAAATGCTCGGCGTCAAACTGTTTGTTGATCCAATGACGCAGACACGGTGTATCGACGAGGCGGGGTTTTGCTTTTGTTTTGCGCAGGCATACCACCCGGCAATGAAGTACGCCGGGCCCGTGCGTGCGGAACTGGGCTTCCGCACAATCTTTAACGTGCTTGGCCCGCTGACGAATCCGGCGGGTGCGACGCGGCAGATCATGGGTGTGTACGACGCCGCGCTGACCGAGTCGATCGCGACAGTGCTGGGCAGGCTGGGCTCCGATGTGGCGATGGTACTTCGAGGCCAAACGCCCGACGGCGCGGGCATGGGCGAGATCAGCACGTGCGGGCCGACACGTATCAGTCACCTGCACGATGGAAAAATTGACACGTACGAATTGGACGTGACGACATTGGGGGTCACGGCCTGTGATCCGGACGATTTGGCGGTGTCGGACCCGGCGTCGAGCGCGAAGGTGATCGCATCCGTGCTTGCCGGCGATCAGGGCGCACCGCGCGACATCGTACTGATCAATGCCGCGGCGGCGCTGCTGGTCGCAGGCGCGGCAGACGAACTAGCGCACGGGCTGACGCTCGCCGCCGAAGCGATCGACTCGGGCGCGGCGCGGCGCGTGCTCGATACGGTGGTTGCACTGACCAGCTCCGACCCGACACCAGCACCGTGACCAGCCACGCCGTGGGTTCCAAACAGTTCAACCTGGCGATTGAGACGTCGCAGCGGCAGGGTTTCGTGTCGCTGGGTTGCGGCGACGATGTGCTTGCGACGGAAGCGCTCAAGCAGGTGCGCAGGCACAACGCCGAACTGATGCCGACGATCGCGCGGCTGTGCGATCGGTTTGACGCATCGCCCAGCGATCTGCGCGACGTCTACATGTCGATCGGACCGGGTTCGTTTACCGGCCTGCGCATCGCCGTGGCAACCGTGAAGATGCTCGCGTACAGTCTTGGCGTGCGCATCGTCGCCGTGCCGACGCTCGACGTACTGGCAGCCAACGTGCTGCACGACTATTCGCACCTGGCGGTGTGCCTGAACCTGAAACGCGAGTCGGTGTATTCAGGGCTGTATGAGTCGCGCGATGAACGTTGGTGCGCGCTGTCGGAGCCCGCACTGCGGACGATTGAGGAAATCGACAAGGCGATGCCGGCAAAGTTCGTACTGCTGGGCGATCCGTTGCCTGAGTTTGAATCAAGTGATCACGTAACGCGTTTGCCCGCTGAATTGGCAGTTCCGCGGAGCGACGTTGTATACACGCTGGGCCGTGAAGCGGCGCAACGCGGCGCGTTTGTGAGCGCCGAAGTGCTTGTGCCGATGTATGTGCGCCCGCCAGAGGCGGTTGAAGTGTGGGAAAAGAACCAGTCGCGTGCGCGTTAGACCGTTTCAATGCCGCCCACTGGAATCGCGTCTTCGATTTAACCACGTCGTTTCCACGCGCCCGCCGCAAACGGCGGGGCGGAATACCGGAAAACACCGCACGCAATTCGATCAAATCGCCGACCCGCCGCGTTCTTCCGTGCGGATGCGGATGCATTCCTCAAGCGGCAGGATGAATATCTTTCCGTCGCCAATTTCACCGTCGCCGTGCTTGGCGCCCTTGAGGATCGCGCTTACGGTTGGCTCGACGAATTTGTCGTTGACTGCGATCTCCAGGCGAACCTTGGGAATTAGGTTCGGCGTCACTTCCTGGCCGCGGTACAAATCGACGTTGGTCTGCTGACCATGACCGGTCACCCGACTGACAGTGATGCGAAAGATCTCGTTGTCCACCAGCGCCTGGTGGACCTGTTCAAGCTTGTCCGATTGAATGATCGCGATGACAAGTTTCATGGCGGCTTCCCGTTTAGCGTGGGTCCGCAGTGGCCAGGCGCAACGCGCCCGCGCCGGTGGTCAGTTCAGGTTCAACAGCCCGTATCCGTGCTCGCCGTGGAGGCTGTGGTCCATGCCCGCGTGTTCGTCCTGCTGCTTGAGCCGCAGGCCAATGGTCTTGTCGATCAGCCACAGCAGAATCAACGTCACAATGGCGGCGCCGACGCAGGTGATGGCCACGCCTTCAAACTGAATAAACAGTTGCTGCCCGATCGTGTGCGGCACCTTGTGGTCGTTGACGGGCATGTCGCCGGTACGAACGAAAAAAGTGAGCAGGATGGCTCCGAGCATGCCTGCGACGCCGTGGATGCCGAACACGTCCAGCGAATCGTCGTAGCCGAGTTTGTTCTTCACTGCGATGGCGAGGTAGGACGCGATGGACGCGACGGACCCAAGCACGAGCGCGCCCTTGACGGTCACGACGCCTGCAGCCGGCGTGATCGCGATCAGCCCGGCAAGAATCCCCGATGCCATGCCCAAACTTGTTGCCTTACCGTGTTTGCACCCTTCAATGATGATCCACGTCAGCGCCCCGGCCGCGGCGGCGACCTGCGTCACGGTCAGCGCCTGGGCCGTCTTCAATCCGCTCTCGACCGCTGAACCGGCGTTAAACCCGAACCAACCGACCCACAGCAAACCCGCACCAATCAGCGTCATGGTCAGGTTGTTCGGGTGCATCGCCGTCCGCGGGTACCCGCGCCGCGCGCCCAGGAACAATGCCGCAACCAGGCCGCTTACCCCTGCGGAAATGTGGACGACCGTACCACCGGCAAAGTCGATCGCGCCTTGACTGAGGAGGTAACCCTTGCCACCTTCCTCACCGCCGTCATACCACACCGAGTGGCAGAGCGGCGCATATACGACCAGGAACCAAATCGCGATGAAAACACAGTACCCGCGAAACCGCACGCGCTCAGCAAATGCTCCGGCGATCAAAGCCGGCGTAATAATCGCGAACTTGCTCTGGAATATTACTAACACATAATCCGGCAGGCCGTTGGTCACCGATGTATCGATGCCGTTAAGAAACAGCAGGCCGCTGTCCCAACCAAGCCAGCCGCCGCCCACATCCCTGCCAAACGCGAGGCTGTAACCGACAACCGGCCAAAGCACGCCAATCACCGCCATCGCGGCAAAGCAGTGCATCATCGTGCCCAGCACGTTCTTGGTGCGCACCAGTCCGCCATAAAACATCGCCAGTCCCGGCACCATCAACAGGGCGAGCATGGTCGACGTGAGCATCCACGCGATTGTTCCGCTGTTGATCACCGGTTCGGCGGCCTCGTGACCGGCCGCCATCACCTGCGGCGTATGACACACCAACAGCGCCAGTGAGATGAGACAAACCCATCGAGCAGCACGCATGGGCAATCCTCCAGCCGGAAAGGTGGCGATCCAATGAGGCCCGCACAAACACGCAACACGAGCATGTGCGCACCTTGCCGGCAGCGATGGGACGGACCGCACCTGACGATGCATCCCGGCAGGTTGGCGATGTTAGCAAACGGCCGATGTGCACCCTGTGTGGTGGGGAAAAGCTGTCGGGATCGAATCAACGCACCGCGTTGCGGCGGGGCGGGACACCTCAGATCACCTGCAACCGGCACAACCTGCGCAACAATTACGACCAACCCAAACGTTACAACGCATGCAATCGGTACAAATAGCCGATGCAAGAGGCACGCGATACCCGGGGCAAGTGCGGTGCGCGCATAAGGTCCGGATAACGACGGCGACATGGACCGTGCCGGCCCTCACGAAAGTGTCGTATGCCAACTCCTGAAACAAGCCTTCACTTGATCGTGTTCGTGCCTTTCGCGTGCGCGGCGCTCGCGCTGGTGACGGGACGATCTCTTGGCCGCGCGACTGGCGGGTTCATGGTCGTCGCGGCGCTGGCGTCATTTGTGCAATGCATATTGCTGTTGGTCCAAAAGAGCGATGCGGGTGTCGCGCACAGCATCGTGCCGTGGATTGAGGCGCTGAACATTCAACTGGCGTTTCGCGGGGATTCATTTGGCCTGTTCTTCGCCATGATCGTGTCGGGCATCGGCACGCTCGTTGGCATTTACTCGTGCTCGTACATCCCCAAACTCGACCCAGGCCGGGTGGGCCGGTACTACGCGGCCCTGATCGCGTTCATGGGCGCGATGCTTGGCGTCGCGCTCGCGGATGACCTGATCCTGCTGTTCGTCTTCTGGGAAATCACGAGCATCACGTCGTTCATGCTGATCGGGTTCTGGTATGAAAAGGATGACGGGCGCAGGGGTGCGATGACTGCATTGCAGGTCACCGCGCTGGGCGGACTGGCGATGATGGTCGGGTTTGTCATGATCGGCGTCGTGTGCGACACGTTCTCGCTCAGTGAACTGCAGACAAGCACACAATTGCAATCGACGCTCGCCGGCTCAGCGCTGTTCGTGCCGGCACTGCTGCTGATGCTTGCCGGCGCGTTCACGAAGAGCGCGCAGTGGCCGTTTCACTTCTGGCTGCCCAACGCGATGGTCGCGCCCACGCCGGTGTCGACGTACCTGCACGCAGCGACGATGGTCAAGGCGGGCATCTTCCTCGTCGGCCGGATGCTACCGATATTCGGCGGCGCCGAGTGGTGGTCGCCGATTGTCGCCACGGCCGGGCTGATCACGTTTGCGCTGGGCGCGTATCAGGCATTTCACGAAACCGACCTCAAAGCGATTCTCGCCCGCACAACGCTGTCAACGCTTGGCCTGGTGATGTTCCTTTACGGCATCAACGCCGCCAGCCAGGACGCCGTACAGATACTCAATCACGCAGTCTACAAAGGCGCGCTGTTCCTGATCGTCGGCATCGTCGAACACGCAACGCACACGCGCGACATCCGCGAACTGACCGGCCTGCGGCACAATATGCCGCGCACGTTCCTGCTATGCGTCGTCGCCGCGCTGTCGATGGCGGGACTGCCACCGATGTTCGGGTTTGTCGCGAAGGAATCGCTGTATGGCGCGCTGTTGGACAACGAGGTACTGCATCAGACGCCGGCGCTGCAATGGTTCGTCATCGCGATTTGCGTGCTGTCGAACGCGTTTATCTTTGCCGTGAGTTTCAAAATCATTCTGGGCGTGTTTTGTGGCAAGCCCTCTGCGAAGGCTGGCCACGCGCACGAGGCGGGACTGGGGCTGCTGTTCTCGCCGGCGGTGCTGGTCGCGATCGTCATCGGTGTCGGCGCTGCGGCGGTGACGCACGGACCTCAGAATCTGCTCAATGGCTTTTCGTCCAGTACGCATGCCCATGCGCACGTGGCGCTAATCCCTGACTTCAAGAACCCTGGCCCGCTGTTGCTGTCGCTGACAACAATCGCACTGGGAGTTGGTATTTACGTGGCACGTACCAGGGTCGGCGCCGTGCAGGTCGCGATTCGCGACGCAATCCCGACCATGCAGTCGCTGTGGGACCAGTTCATGGACACAATCACGACGGTCGCCACTGCGTTCGCCAACCACTGGCAAAACGGCTCGTTGCGGTGGTACTTCACCGGCACGTGGCTGTTCGTCTCGACGCTGGGCGTGTTTGCGCTGTACCGGGGCGGCATCGGGATCGACAATGTGCCGCTTTCACTCGCCGGCGCGCCGTGGTACGGCGTGGCGCTGTGCGGCCTGTTGATCATCGCGGCCGTGGCCGTTGCACGGGCGACGACCAGGATCGCCGCAGCCATCGCAATCACCGCAACGGGGTACCTCACGGCGCTGCTCTTCGTCGTCTACCGGTCGCCGGACATTGTGCTGACGCAGATTCTCATTGAAACCGTGTCGACGATTTTCGTGCTGCTGATTCTGTACTTCATGCCGGCGTGGAAGCCGGACAAGCTGCTGCCCGCCGGGCGTTTGATGAACGTTGTCGTGGCGAGCATCGTCGGCGTGGTGATGTTCCTCTTCACGGTAGTGGCCACGAGCGACCAATTCCGCGAAACACGCAACCTCGCAGGCAGCTATCTGACCCGCGCGTACGCCGACGCGAACGGACACAACGCCGTCAACGTGATTATCGTTGATTTTCGTGCGATCGACACAACGGGCGAAATCACTGTGCTGGTAGTCGTGGGCCTGCTGATCTATGGACTGCTTCGTTCCAGGAGGACGATGACATGACCTGCGCCCCCGAAAAAAGCGACGAGCGGCAGGTTACGGGCGACAGTCCAATCCTGCGCACCGTCGCGCGGATCGCGGTACCGATCACCGTGCTGGTGTCACTGGTCATTTTTTATCAGGGTCACAACCTGCCGGGCGGCGGGTTCATTGCCGGCGTGCTGGTCGCCGCGGCGGGCGCCATGCACCTGCTGGCGTTCGGCATCGAAAAAGCGCGCCGCCGGGCCTGGTGGAAATGCTCCGTCGTGGGACTCTTGATCGCGATTCTGACCGGTGTCTGGCCCATGCTGTCTGGCCAGACATTCATGGACCACACCGTCTGGCACATCGGTTCGTTTTACCTGCCGACCGCCACGTTCTTCGACTTTGGCGTGTACATGATCGTGTTCGGCACATTGATGACCGTCTTCGTCGAACTGGGTCAGGAGGAGGGTGTGTAAATGAACGTACTGATGGCTATTGTCGTCGGCGTGTTGTTTGCCGCGGGCACGTACCTGATCCTCAGGCCGAACTTGATCCGCATGGTGATGGGTTTCGCGATCTACTCAAACGCGGCAAACCTGCTGCTGATCACGTCCGGCGGCTACGCCAAGGCCAAGGTCGCGCCGTTTGTCGGTGAAGGGCAGGTCAACGCGGGCGCGTTTATGGATCCGCTGCCGCCGGACATCATCCTTACCGCGATCGTCATCAGCTTCGCCGTGAGCGCGCTGCTGCTGACTGTCTGCTACCGCGTGTACCTGGACCACGGCACGGACAACCCCGAAGAACTTCCACTGCATGACGACCCGGAGCACGATGCGGCGGCGTCGACGCCGCAGGTGCCCGATGTCATCGATCAGATTGCCAATGGCTCCGGGACCGCAGATGCGCAGCACGGGTCGAACTCAACCAGCACACGCGCGGTCGAAAGCGGAATGTGAAATACGCGTCTGGCGCGGACGTGCCGGTGAACCCAGTGGCTCAAACCGCTCCGCCGCATGGGCGATAGACACGGGTGTAACGAAACTCATGAACAGCCCGATCATCCCATTACTGATCCCGTTCTTCACCGCCAGTGTCCTGGCGCTGCTGAACCGGAAACTGAAACTTCAAAAGGTGGTCAGCCTGATCTCGACACTGGGCGCGACCGCGTGGGTGCTCTGGCTGCTCGTGTACGTGGACACACACGGCACACAGGCGGTCGTCATGGGCGGCTGGGACGCACCGTACGGAATCGCATTCGTCGCTGACCGGCTCGCGTGTATTATGCTCTCCCTGGCGCAGATCGTCGGCGCCGTCGTCATGCTTTACACCTTCTGGACGGTCACCGAAAAACAGCAGCGGTACTTCTTCTATCCGCTGATGCAGATTGTGCTGCTTGGCGTGAACTGGGCGTTCCTCACCGGCGACTTGTTCAACCTATTCGTCGCATACGAGGTCATGCTCATCGGCTCATACGGCATGATGATGGTCGGCGCGTCACGAGCACAGGTCCGGCAGACGATGAAATACATCGCGATCAACTGCATCGGTTCGGCGCTGTTCGTCGCGGCCGTCGGGCTTATCTACGCCACCGTCGGCACGCTGAACATGGCGGACCTGGCGCAGCGCACGGCGACACTGCATGGCCCGCAGGCGGCGATGGTCACCGCGTCTTCGATGGTGCTCTTGTGCGTGTTCGCGCTCAAGTCGGCGATGTTCCCACTGATCTTCTGGCTGCCCGATTCATACCCCGTCGTACCCCCGGGCGTGAACGGGTTCTTCGCCGGGCTGCTCACGAAGGTCGGCGTGTACTCGCTGCTTCGCGTGTTCGTAATGGTCTTTCGCCAGGATGGACACGAATTTGCCATCCACATCATCCTCGTGCTCAGCGGGTTCACCATGCTGCTGGGCGTGCTGGGAGCGATGTGTCAGTGGGAGATTCGGCGAATTCTTTCGTGGCACATCATCAGCCAGGTCGGTTACATGCTCATGGGCATCGGCCTGTCGGGGTCAGCGGACCCGCGGATTGTTCAGATGGCGATCGCTGGCACCGTCTTTTATGTTGTCCACCACATCATCGTAAAGTCGTGCCTGTTCCTCGTCGGCGGGATCGTCGAGAGGGTCAGTGGGACGCAGGAACTCAAAAAGATGGGCGGCGTGCTGACGCTGGCGCCCGGAGTGGCGGGGCTGTTTCTCGTCGCGGCGCTTTCACTGGCGGGCATG
>NZCH01000098.1 GCA_002688155.1 Phycisphaerae bacterium | reverse complement strand
CGCGGGTCTTTGGTCACCAATACCGGCCGGTCCGGCTCAAGCCGGGCGTGGTACGTCCTGCGCAGTTTCTGCCGCCTGTATCCAGTGCAGGTGTGCGGGGCATCATCGTCCAGCAGGCCAACCGCGTGTTGCCAGGTCCCTTCCGGCTCCATGCTCATCGTGACTCTGGGTTGCGCGGCAAGGAGTTTGAGCAGCAAGAGGGTTCGCCGCGCGGTGCGCCGACGATCAGGACAGGGCGCCAACGCGGCGCGCTACACGTGAGAGAGATTCACACTCGAACGCTATGGGCACGATTTTGCCGTGATGCTTAACGACGTCGTGGCGGACGACAAACGCATCAAGTTGGATTGAGATAGCCAAATGCCTCGAGCGCTTCGCGGCCAAGTTCGTGGAGGTGTCGGACTTCGTCATCCGGATGGCCCTGCCATCTTCCGATCGAGTCCGGACGTTTCACCTGCCCAACCAAGTCTGATGGATCAGCGCCAGGCGCTTCGATGAACTCGAGGATCGTGCCAATCGTGTCTGCCGGCCGGTCACAAATGTCCTCAAACCGTACGCGGAGGTAGCGACTCGCGAGGTGGTCCTGGCCGAACGCCGCGACGTCAAGGTTCGTTCTGCACCATGACACGATCGACTGCTCGGACTCAGTGAGTCCCTGCATCTGGTCGACGTAGACCTGAATGCCGTGAAGGCGGAGCTGCCTCTGATTCCCAGAGTACGCCATATCACGGCCGTCTCGGACAACGTGAATAAAACGCATTTGAGAAAATTGCTGGGCGAGAAACGGCAACACGAGCATCGATCTCGGGTTCTTCCATCCCCAGCGGGTTTGTGTCGGTTCAATGCCGACCAAATGTCGCCTCATACGCCGCTCGAAATCGTGTGTCATGCGCCGCTGATTCCGATTGCTCAGCGGTGTCTCATCTCGCTTCAGATACGCGTTGCCCCAGCGATCGTTGAAGTCGACGAAGTCCAACGCATCCAGCGCGCCATTGTGGTTCGTCCCCATGAAATAGCCAGCGGAGATACATGTTTGTGCGAAGATGCGCGTGCCGGATCCGCCGGTCCCGCCGATGATGACCGGCGCCCCAAGGTTCGTATTGATGTCGTCAACACGGCGGCGCCCCAACAAGCGCCGGAAGATGCCATGCGTTGTTATCACAATAAATGCTCCCAAATAGTTCCCGTGTTGCGTTCGTGTCGCGGTGGATGTACCAGATGTGAGCAAGACCGCTGCGCCAGGCACCGCATAATCGCATCACGATCAATTCCCGGCGCTCCGTCACTGCAGTTCGACCGACGCCGGGGTTGCTGATTCAGCATTGGCCGATATTCTCTTTCAAAGGTGGCAAAAACAAGGGCTGGTGGTGGCCCCGATCATTGCTCGTTTCACTGGTTACGCGTACGGATCATGTATCAACGACCGACCACTGCGACGGTTGAACGACCGGTGCGTTCTTTCCCTTCTTGCCGAACGGCATCCCTTCGCTCTGGAACGTCAAGCAGTTTTCGGCGCGGTCCTGACGACGCAGGAACGCGTCGAACGATGCGATTGTCAAGTAGTACTCGCCATGCGTGAAAATGTTGCGGAATGTGAGGTCCACGACTGTTTCGCTCTGGTTCAACGTCATCACACTGTTCATGTCCGCGTTGCAGTAATTCACGAGTTGTTGCCCCATCGCGTTGAAGAGCGAGACGGCGACGTTGAACTCCCGCGCGGCATCGCCCGTGACGCCGACTCGGACGTTGATGTTGTCTTCGTGCGCGAACGCCTGGGCGAGATTGCCATCGTCGTCGCGTGTTTCGGCGAACGTAAGCCGAACGGACCCATCGTTGTACGTCGGACGGACCTGGTCGCGCAGGACCACACGGGCCTCATTGGAACCCTCCTCCAAATACGCCCTGATGACGTCGTCGGGGTCGCCGGTCATCGCAACCCGCCCGTCTTTGAGGAGAATGACGCGATCGCAAAGTTCAGTGATGCTGCCCATATTGTGGCTGACAAACAGCACGGTTCGTCCACCGCCGGCGACCTGCGCCATCTTCTGGATGCACTTGCGTTGAAAGCCCGCATCGCCGACAGCCAGCACCTCATCTACGATGAGGATTTCCGGCTGCAAGTGCGCGGCAACGGCAAATGCGAGACGCGTGTACATACCCGACGAGTAGCGCTTGACCGGCGTGTCGATGAACTTGCCAATCTCGGCAAATGCGACGATTGCGTCAAACCGTTGATCAACTTCGGCGGCGCGCATGCCGAGGATCGCGGCGTTCTGGTACGTGTTCTCGCGGCCGGTGAGTTCCGGATGGAATCCGGTGCCGACCTCGAGCAAACTGCCGACACGTCCGTACAACTCGCATTGGCCGTGGGTCGGGTCGGTCACACGTGAGAGGATGCGCAGGATGGTACTCTTACCGGCGCCGTTTCGCCCGATTATGCCGAGCACTTCGCCACGTTTGACTTCAAAGCTGACATCCTTGAGCGCCCAGATGTAATTGCTGGACTCGGCGGCGTCACTGTCGTTCGAATGGCCGTTGGAACGAAATAGTGCCGTCGCGGCGCGCACCGGCCATGTCAACATTCGGCGCACGTCCCTGTGTGGTGTGTTACTGCCAATGCGATATTGCTTCGACACACCGTCGACAATGATGCTCGAATCACTCATAAATCAGCGACGCTCCTGACCTGCACCCCAACCGAGTCTTGGCGATGGTGTCCCACGCGCGGCCAAATCAACCCGGCATTAACAGGGTCGTGCCGACTGTTGTATCGACCGCCCCGCGAGTCGCCTTGACGCTCACGCGGTTGGCGGGTCGACCGCACACCTGTACCATGGCCATATTCCCGGACCCATCCATGCCTGAACCCACCGACGATTGCATCTTTTGCCGCATCATCCGGGGCGAGTTGCCCTGCCACAGATTGTACGAGGATAACCACGTGCTGTCGTTCCTGGACATCGGTCCGATATCGCACGGGCATTGCCTGATCATTCCCAAGGCGCATGTGGAGCGGTTTGATCAATTGGATGCCACGGCGTCGGGCGCTTGTTTGGCTGTCGTGCCGCGATTGAGCGCCGCTGTGATGTCAGCCACCGGGGCGTTGTCCTGGAACCTGCTGCAGAACAATGGCGCCGAAGCCGGGCAGGTCGTCCCGCACGTGCACTTTCACATTATCCCCAACGTTGACGGCCGGCGATTACGCTTCGAATGGACACCAGGCCAACTCGACGCCGACGCCGGCAAAGACCTTGCCGCCAAAATTACTCACACGTTGAACCAGACGTGACCGTGACGCTGTGCATACTTGCTGGCGGTCGCAGCAGGCGATTTGGATCGTCGAAGCTGCGCGTGCAATTTGTGGAGCACGAAACGGGACAGCGCCACTGGCTTTTGACGCACCAGGCATCTCGGCTGGGTTCGGCGCTGGGCTGCTCGCGACGTTGGCTGAGCGTGTCGCCGACGAACCCGGCGCCGCCGGGCTATCTGGCATACCGTCGCCGCATCGTTGACGAGCGGCGGGACATCGGTCCGCTGGCTGGTATGGCGGCTGTCTTAGCGCATGCCGGTCCACATGACACCGTTGCATTCGTGCCCGCGGACATGCCGCTCGTCGACCCGGCCTATCTGCGTCAGTTAATTCGTGCGGCCGAACGCACGGACCGATCACCGATTGCGATGGGTCGTTGGGCCGGTGGCCCGCGATGTGGCGTGGTCGAACCGTTTCCGTGCGCCTGCTGCGGAGTCAATGCGTTCGATCTGATTCGCCGGGCGATGCGCGCTGGTGTCCGTGCGCCACTGACGATGGCGCGTTGGCGCGGCGTCAGGACATTGCCTCTGGGCTGGCCACGCGATTGCGCGGTGTTCATCAATTTCAATCGCGTCAACGACCTGACGACGGTGCGGTCGCATCTGGGTGATCGCTGGGACATTCAAGAGGCGTAGCGTTATGCCCGGTGCAGTTGCGGTGCTACCGCGATGCACAGGAATTCACAGCATGCCCTTGGTGCTTGGCACCTCATCGCCGGTGACGCGAACCGCCTGGCGCAGTGCCCGACCCAGCGCCTTGAAGATCGCCTCGGCGACGTGGTGCAGGTTGTCACCACAAGGCGCCTCAACATGACAGTTGAACTTGCCGTTAGCCGTCAGCGCGACGAGGAACTCGTGCACGAGTTGCGAATCGAACGTGCCGATCTTCGCGGGCTGGTCTTGAAAGTCGCTGTTTGCGACGTTGAACGCGAGCGCCGCCCTGCCGGACAGGTCAACACTCACACGCGCCAGGGCGTCGTCCATGGGCACGGACGCAAAACCAAACCGTTCGATGCCTTTCTTGGTGCCCAGCGCCTCGCCCAGCGCCTGGCCAAGCGCGATGCCGACGTCCTCGACGGTGTGGTGGTCATCGACGTGCGTGTCGCCCTTGGCGGCGACCGTCAACCCGAGTCCGCCGTGACGCGCGAGATGGTCGAGCATGTGATCGAAAAACCCAACGCCGGTCTGATTGCGATACTCGCCGCCGTCGAGGTTGAGCGCCAGACGAATGTCCGTCTCGTTGGTCTTGCGCTGAATGGATGCGGTTCTGTCAGGCACGTGATGAATCTCCAGGGATCCTCTGGATGGCGGCAAGCAGGGCGTCGTTCTGGTCCGCCGTTCCGACGGTGACGCGGAGTTTGTCCTCAAGGCCCGGCTGATCAAAGTATCGCACGAGTATGCCACATGTCTTGAGCGACTGATAAAGACCTGCCGCAGAACCGCTGGGCGGACGTACGAGCAGAAAATTCGATTGGCTTGGCCACACATCAAAAAGCAGGTCCGAAAACGCGCGGGTCAGGCGGTCGCGCTCATCGATCACCACCGACCAGGTATTTTCCGCCTCATCACGATGACACAGAGCCGCTGTCGCGGCCGCCTGGGCGACCACGTCGGTGTTGTAGCTGTCCCGCGCCTTGTCCATGGTCGTGATCAGGGCCGCGTGCGCAAGCCCGTAGCCCATTCGCAGGCCCGCCAGCGAGTACCCCTTACTCAGGGTCCTCAGGAGGATCACGTTGTCCAAATCCACGACTGCGTCCAATAACGGCAGGGCGTCATGCGCCGCGAAGTCGACGTACGCCTCGTCAACCAGCAACACGCCGTCAAACACGCGCGCGATTCGTTCGAGTTGTTCAACGCTTCGCAGCGCACCCGACGGTGCGTGGGGGTTCACCACAAGGCCCAGCCGGCAGCCCGCAGTGTTCCACTGCGCTGCCAGATCGTCAGGAAGTGAGAAATCGTCCGCCAGCGCGACGCGTGTCACGGGCGTGTCGTGAATCGCAGCGAGGACCTTGTAAAGTGAATACGTCGGTTCGGTGATTCCAATGCCGCCGCCCTGTCTCGATGGTTCGCAAAAACAGGTGATAGCGAGCCGTAGCAGTTCATCGCCGCCGTTGGTCGCAATGACATTGTCAGCCGACAGGCTGTGGACGCGGGCGGCGGTTTCTCGAAACGACGCCGCTGCAGGCGACGGGTACCGCCGAAGCTGCTCGCCGGTCACCGTCACGATCACGTCGAGCACCGCCGGACTTGGCGGATACGGGTTCTCATTCGTGTTGAGTTTGATCACACTTGCATCATCCGGCTGCTCGCCGGACGTGTACGGCTCAAGTGCACGGATATTGTCGCGTTCGTAGGCCATAGGCACGGTGATGGTACGCACAGTGGCGTGAACCGCAAGTTTCAAGACATCCAAAACTCCACCTGCAAAACAAGCGATGAATCTGCACAGGCAGTGTAGCTGCAGAACCGCAGAGGCACTGGCCCCGTCGATCGGCAACGACCAATGCCCTCGCATCGCGCTGTTGATTGCCATACACTGTCTGCATGTTTCGGCGTTTCATTTTCGTCGCGGCCATCGCGATCGTCGCGTGGTACGCGCCGTCATCACACGCATTACCCAGAGAGAATGATCACACGGTCGAGGCGGCTGCAGACCTGTTAAGTCAAGCGATGCGCATGCACCGCGACAACCGCCAGCGTGACCTGATCGCTGCGCTGCGTCGGATGCGCGACCCGAAAATGAAGCCAATTCTGATCGAACTGGCGCAAGCGAAACATCCGCATCTGCAGATTCAGGGCCTGCTCGGGCTGGCGCAGATTCACCCGCAGCGCGAGATGGATCTGGTGCGCATCGCGGGACTGGATGAGGCGGGCGTGCGCGTTCACTGTTTGAGCGCGGCGATGGATGCCGACCTGCTGCCTGTGCATCAGATGGAGGAACTGATGGCGGCGCCGGGTACCGACGTATCAACCAAACTCGTGCTCGCAACGCAGTTGGTCGGGCTCGGACAGTTTCAAGACGGTCAGTTGCTCGACGATGCACGCAAATCGGCAATAATCGGTCGGCGGGCGATCGCGGGTTTGCTCATGATGCAGTTGGGACAACCCGATGGCCTGCAACCGCTGATCGAACTGAATCAGTCAGACGCCAGGGAAAAAGAACTGGTCCAGCGGACGTTGCTCCGCAAAGCGTTCGCGGGCGGCTTCGATCAGGCAGGCCCGTGGGCCATGACAATCGTCAACGAGTCGGATTCCGAGCGCAACACGCACGCGCTCGCCTTGATGACGGCGCTGCGTCTGGGCACACCGGGCGGACCATCCGCGTTCTTGAAACAATATGCAGCTGCACAGGATCTGGCGCAGCGATTGCGGCTGGGCCTGGTCGCCTTGCAGGCGTTGCCATGGACACCGGACCGGGTGTTCGAGCCGCTACTTGCTGACGATAATGAACTACTGCAGAAAATGGGCGTTGCCGGCCGCGCGGTAACACGCAAGTCCGCAATCCCCGACGCAATGCTCGAATTGGCGCGGGGGCAGTACAAGTTCACCAACCAATGGCTTCTTGGCTACGCCAGGCAGCACGCGTCCCCGACAGATCGCCGCGAAATCCTCCGCCACGCGATCTTCGAGGCAAAGATTCCGCCCAGTGACAACCTGCAGGTACGCCTGGAGTTGACCAAGTCCGCCACGGCGATGCTTGCAAACGAAGACTCGGACTTCGCAGTTGAGATTCTCAAGCCGGTCATCGCTGATCGGGAAACCGGAGCGACGTTCAAGCAGGTGCTGCTGCTGGGGTTGAACCTGTCGCATGGGCAAAGCCTGGGGCGCGTGATCGCTCCGACTGTGACCTTCACCGATCACGCCACACAGGGACTTGCGCTGGTACTGCGAGCCCGTCATCAAAGCACATTGACCGATACCCAACTCGATGAACTGTCGCTTCTGGTTCGTGGCGGCGGTGCATACCCGCGACCGCTGCGCATGCAGGCGGCATGGCTATACTTGGCGCATACCGGACAGATCGACGTCGCGATAACCAGGGCAATTCAAGAATGATTCCGCGCATCAGAAACACGTGCGGCACAGCCGATTCGCGATGAGCGTGTGTATTTTGTCACTCTCTTCACGGTCGGCGGTCTGGGTTTCCGGATACTTGTGTGCTTCGATAAGAGAACACCACCACCATTGCATTACGAGTCCGCATGTCCGTCATCCCACTTAGCCAACCCGATATTACGGAACATGAAGTTCGCGCGGTGGTTGACGCGCTGCGATCGGGCCGGCTGAGCATGGGCCCGCGCCTGGCTCGGTTTGAAGAGATGGTCGCCGGGCGCTGCGAGCGCCGCCACGGCGTGGCGGTGAGTTGTGGCACCGCGGGTTTACACCTGGTGCTGCGCGCGTTGGACATCGGCCCAGGTGACGAGGTGGTCACCACCACGTTTTCGTTCATCGCGTCGGCGAACTGCATTATGTACGTGGGCGCCAAGCCGGTCCTGGTGGACATCGACCCGCGCAGTCTTAACGTTGACCCGCACAAGGTCGAAGCCGCCATCACCAACCGCACCAAAGCGATCATCGCGGTGGAGGTATTCGGCAGCACGACGCACATGGACCGGCTGGCGCAGATTGCCGGCGCGCGCGAAATTCCACTGATCGAGGATTGCTGCGAAGCGCTGGGAGGCCGTCATCGAGGCCGGCCGGCCGGGTCGTTCGGCCGCACCGGAGTCTTCGGGTTCTATCCCAACAAGCAGATCACGACAGGCGAAGGCGGCATGATCGTGACTGATGATGATCAATTGGCTGACGCCTGCCGAATCATGCGCAACCAGGGGCGCGTCGACCTGCCCGAAGCCGACAACGATCAGTCCAGCAACCTCCAGGCCGGGTGGCTCAACCACACGTGTCTGGGCTACAACTACCGATTGAGTGAACTCGCGTGTGCGCTGGGCATCGCGCAGATGGAGCGGCTTGACGAACTGCTCGAAGCGCGGCGGCGCGTCGCAATGGCGTACATGCAAAGGCTCATGGACTGTCAGGACCTGATTCTTCCCAACGTCGATCCGGCATGCGCACCAGACGAATTGAGCTGGTTCGCCTTCGTCGTGCGGCTGACCGACCAGTACACCCACGTCGAACGTGACCGAATCATCACCGGGATGCGCCGACACGAAATCGGCGCGGCCAACTATTTCCCGTGCATTCACCTGCAATCGTTCTACCAGGAGCAGTTCGGGTTCAGATCCGGCGACCTGCCCGTGGCTGAATCCGTCAGCCAGCGCACAATCGCCCTGCCGTTTTACAATCAGATGGACGACATGGCTGTCGAACTGGTTGTGCAGACGCTGAAACTGATGCTGCAGCGAGAAAATCTGCTTAAGCGGGATTCGTGATTCCCTGGCGGTGACTTCCTGCAATCACAGCGCATGTTCCTGCCACGCGGGATTGGAATCTCACCATGACAGAACGTCAATGGCACTACGTTGAAAACGGCCAATCCGTCGGCCCGGTCGATGAAGCGGTCCTGCGCGAGCGTGCGTCGTCCGGCCTGCTTGGGCCCGCGGACCTGGTCTGGACAGAAGGCATGCCCGACTGGGTCGCGGCGGGCACGGTGCCGCAGATTATTACGTCCGGGCCGGATGCAACTTTTCCTTCAGGCGACATAACAACACAACAAGCCCCCGAGCCCCGCGACGTATCGTCCGGCAACGATGCCAGTGCGACGTATTTGCATCCGGTGCAACATGGGCAAACGATGCCGCGTGCCCTGACCTACGCGGGATTCTGGAAACGCGCGGTGGCATATATTCTGGACCAGTTGATACTCGCCATCGCCGCGATGATGGTGGCGTGTTTATTGGGATGTATTGTCCTCGTGCCGCTCATTGTGTCATCCGGCGTCCAATCCGAACAGGCGATAAACCGTCTTGTCGAGCAGAAGATGCAGGATTACGAAATGCTGATCAGCATTGTCTCGTGGATAATAAACATCATCGGGATCTGGCTCTACCACGCGCTGATGGAAAGCTCGCGTTGGCAAGCGACGCCGGGCAAATTGGCACTGGGTATCCGGGTGACCGACCTGAACGGCCATCGCATTTCATTCGGCCGCGCCACCGGCAGGCATTTCGGCAAGATTATCTCTAGCATCCCACTGCTGATCGGCTGGATCATGGTCGCGTTTACCAAAAAGAAACAGGCCCTGCACGACATGGTGGCGGGCTGCCTGGTGATCAAAAAATGATCACCGCGATATGTGGGCGTCGGCGTTCTGGTCAGACATTAAACAGAAAATGACACACGTCGCCATCGTGCATGACATACTCTTTGCCTTCAACGCGTAACTTACCGGCGGCTTTGATCGCCTGTTCGGTCTTGTACTGTTGCAGGTCGTCAACGGCGTAAACTTCGACGCGGATGAAGCCGCGTTCGAAATCGGAGTGAATAACGCCCGCCGCCTGCGGGCCTGTTGCGCCGATGGGAACGGTCCAGGCCTTGATCTCCTTGGGCCCTGCGGTGAAGAAACTTTGCAGCCCGAGCCGGTGATAGGCCGCGCGTGCGATGACCGCCAGCGCCGGCTCAGTCAGTCCCATCGCTTCGAGCATCTCATCGTGCTCCGGCCCTTCGAGTTCCGCCAGTTCCGCTTCGAGCTTGGCGCAGATCGGCACCACCTGCCCGCCGCGCGACGACAAAAATTCGGCCATCGTGCGCGCATGCGCGTTGTCGCCCGCCAGGTCATCCTCGCCGACGTTGGCGACGTACAGCACTGGCTTGACGGTGAGCATGGCGAAACTGCGCAGGAGCTTTTCTCGTTCCGCATCCAGTTCGAGCGTCGAAAGCGGATTGCCTTCGCCAAGCGCAACCTCACACTGCTCCATCAATTCGAGGCGCAGCCTGGCCTCTTTGTCGCCCGTACGGGCGCGGCGTTTGGCGTTGGAAATCGAGTTCTCAACGACCTCAAGGTCCGAAAGCATCAACTCGGTTTCGACCTGCTCGATATCCCGTACTGGATCGATGCTGCCATCGACGTGCGGCACGTTGGCGTCCTCAAAACAGCGCACCACGTGCAACAGGGCGTCAACGTTTCGCACGTTGCCGAGAAACTTGTTGCCCATGCCCTGGCCTTCGCTGGCCCCGGCGACGAGGCCCGCCACGTCGACCAGTTGCCACGACGCCGGCACCACCTTTTTCGTCTCGATGAACTGGAGGATGACTGAAAGCCGCGGATCAGGCACATGCACCACGCCCATGTTCGGCTTGTTCGCCGACGCTTCGCCGGACACACCCAGCGCGGTGAGCGCGTTGAATACGGTTGTCTTGCCGATGTACGGTACGCCGATGATGCCTGCTTCCATAACGTCATGTTTTACCGTGCTTCGCGAGCGATAGCGAGCCGGCCGCGACTTGGTGAACAAAGCGAGATACCATGCACGCCGCCGGCTGCGATGCGTGGCAGGCATGGCATAAGGCCCTACGATGAACGCACTGGTTAAGAGCCGACGCGAACCGGGACTTTGGATCCAGGACGTTTCTGAGCCGACGGTCGGCATCAACGACGTGCTGATCAAGGTGCTGCGTGCCGGCATCTGCGGGACGGACCTTCACATTTACGAATGGGACGAGTGGGCGCAACGTACGATTCCCGTGCCGATGACGATCGGCCACGAGTTCGTCGGCATCATTGCCGAAACCGGGTCGAACGTGCACGATTTCAGTGCCGGCGACATCGTGTCGGGCGAGGGACATGTGGTATGCGGCCATTGCCGCAACTGCATGGCGGGCCGGCGGCATCTGTGCGCGCACACGAAGGGCATCGGGGTGAACAGGCCCGGCGCGTTCGCCGAGTACATCGTGCTGCCACAGACCAACGTCTGGTTTCACGACCAGTCGCTGAATCGGGACGTACAGGCGATCTTCGATCCGTTCGGCAACGCGGCACATACCGCCCTGCGGTTCAACGTACTGGGCGAGGACGTACTGATCACCGGCGCCGGGCCGATCGGCTGCATGGCGACCGCCGTCGTACGCCACGCCGGCGCACGGCACGTTGTCGTTACCGATGTCAATCCGTACAGGCTCGATCTCGCTGCCGCGATGGGCGCGACGCGCGCGATCGACGTGCGGCACGAATCAATCAACGCCATTCAGCGTGAGCTTGGCATGGATGAAGGCTTCGATGTCGGACTGGAAATGTCAGGCAATGCGCAAGCGCTGGGCGACATGATCGCCAACATGTGCCATGGCGGTAAAGTTGCGATGCTCGGCATTCCACAGCGCGACATGACCATTGACTGGCACACCGTCGTGTTCAACATGCTCACGCTCCAGGGCATATACGGCCGCGAGATGTACGAAACCTGGTACAAGATGACGGCCATGCTTCAAAGCGGTCTGGACATAGCGCCCGTCATCACCCATCGGATCGCGTGGGACGAATACGAACAAGGCTTCGCCGTCATGCGCGACGGGGCGTGTGGGAAGGTGATTCTGAATTGGTCCGATGGGTGAAGCCGTCGGTTTGAACACCCCGTTTGCCGGAATGCGAGTTGTTCGCGGATGCGATTGTTCACTTGAGGGTACCTGGCAATGCACGATTCGATCAAAACCCATCTCGCGAATGAACTCAGTGACATTCGAAAAGCCGGCCTGTACAAACCCGAGCGTGTGATCACCACGCCGCAGAATGCGCAAACCAGCGTGGTCGATCGGCCTGACGTGTTGAACCTGTGCGCCAACAATTACCTTGGCCTTTCGGGCCATCCGGAGGTGATCGCCGCGGCACATGAAGCGCTCGATCGATGGGGCTACGGCCTGTCGTCCGCGCGGTTTATCTGCGGCACACAGCAGCAGCACAAACTGCTTGAACGACGATTGAGCGATTTTCTCGGCACGCAGGACACGATTCTCTACTCGTCGTGCTTCGACGCCAACGGCGGGCTGTTCGAGACCTTGCTGGACAAACAGGACGCGGTGATCTCCGATCAGTTGAACCACGCGTCCATCATCGACGGCATCCGCCTGTGCAAGGCGAAACGCTATCGCTATCGGAACAGCGACATGACCGACCTGGAGGCGCAACTGCGTGAAGCGGACGCCGCGGGAGCGCGATTCAAACTGATCGTGACGGATGGTGTTTTTTCAATGGACGGGTACATCGCGAACCTGGCAATGATGTGCGACCTGGCGGACCAGTATGACGCGCTGGTGATGGTTGACGATTCGCACGCCGTGGGCTTCATGGGCGCGCGAGGCCGGGGGACGCACGAGCATTGCGGCGTCATGGGCCGTGTGGATATCATCACCGGGACGCTGGGCAAGGCGCTGGGCGGCGCCAGTGGCGGGTACACGTCGGGACGGCAAGATATCATCGAGTTGTTGCGACAGCGCTCGCGTCCGTACCTGTTTTCGAACTCCGTGGCGCCTGTCATCGTTGCAACATCGTTGAAGGTGCTGGACATGCTCGAGTCGTCGGACGAATTGCGCGATCGGCTCCTGTCCAACACGAGGCGCTTTCGTGAGCGCATGGGTGACGCCGGATTCGATATTCTGCCAGGCGAGCATCCGATCGTGCCGATCATGCTCGGCGACGCGGTGGTGGCGACGCGTTTCGCCGACGCCATGCTTGAGCGAGGCGTGTATGTGATCGGCTTCTCGTTTCCGGTTGTCCCCGAAGGCAAGGCACGCATTCGCGTGCAATTGTCGGCAGCACACAGCCCCGAGGACCTTGATT
>NZCH01000097.1 GCA_002688155.1 Phycisphaerae bacterium | reverse complement strand
CTCCGCGTTGGCATCAATGTGCTGGATCATGTATTCAAAATCGCTGCCGAACTGTATCCAGTTCACGCCGCGAGCGAGCATGGTCGAAGCGAATCTGGTATCAGCCGGCATGCCCATGCCCACGTAGATGCCCGCCGCCTTCGCTGCGGCAATGACACGGTCGATCGCCTCGTTGACCGCTGGACCGTCCACACGGTCAAGCTGGTCAATGGCACCGGCCAGGTCGGACGGCCCGATCACCACCGAATCCAGCCGCGGCACACGCACAATCTGATCGATTGCGTCCAACGCCTCGGCGGTTTCGATCATCACGGAAGTAAAAATGGTCTGGTTTGCCATTCGCAGATACGCGGTACCCCCGGCCCGCCCGAAGTTCGTCGGCACGCGCGGCCCACAGCCGCGCGTGCCGTCGGGCGGATACATGCAATTGCGCACGAGCTGTTCGACCTCGTCAACGGTATGTACCTGCGCCGCCACGATGCCGGTCGCGCCCGCATCGAGCACGGGCTTGAGCACCGCGGGATGTACATCGGCGACGCGGACGATGGTGGCGGTCTGTTTGTAGCGCGCAGCGAGCAGGTGGGCGTTGAGGGCGGCGGGGTCGAGGGCGTTGTGCTCCAGGTCGTACCAGAGCATGTCCACCGAGTCGGCCAGCGCATCGCTTACCAGTGGGTCGTTAAACGTGACGGCGCCACAGATCTGCGGCGCACCGGTGGCCAGCTGCGCGCGGAACCGCCGCATCCCTTCGAACAAATCCGGTGGTGATTGATCTGATCCCATGGTGCTGTTTTCTCCTTGGTGTGCGCCGATCAGGCGAGTAGCCGTTGAATATACGCCATGCCCTCTCGCAGTGCGCGCTCCGGTGCGGGGTACAACCACGTGTCGACCATGAGATTGCCGTCGAAGCCGATCCTCTCAAGTGCCGCGACGATACCGTCCATGTCGAGACAGCCGCGTCCGGGCGGGAAATGCAGTTCGCTGCTGCGGGTGTCGCTGTCGGACAGGTGAACCGCCTTGATGCGTGGGCCGAGCACATCGATCGCCTCGATGTATTTTTCCGGCGAGCCCACACCGTAGTGGCAGGAATCGTAGGCAACACCGAACCGAGCGCTGTCGACGCCGTCGATGAGCTTGACAAGCCAATCGACATCGATGCCCATCGTGAAGGGATGCACCTCGACCACGACATCGATACCGCGCGATTCGGCGTGTTGCATTACCTGTTGAAACAGGTCCACGGTGCAGTCAAGCAGCCAGTCGTGACGGTCGGCTGCGCTGACGTCCCGGGGTACGCGACCTTCCCAGGTCAACAGGTAGTCGACGCGCAGATCGACCGCAAGGTCGATCTCGCGCTTCAGTGAGGCGAGCACGGGCGCAACGTCGTCAGGAGATTGCAGACCCTGGAATTCATCGGAATCCGGGACGTTGAGGCCGGCCAGGGTCATGCCAAGGTCCGTGACGTGATCGGCCAGTTGCCCGCGCAGATCCGGCGTGAGCCAGCCGGCGAGATCGGGGCGACACAATTCAATGCGCCCGAAACCGATTTCCGCCAGAAGTGCCAGTGCCTTTTCCAGCGGCCACCCATAGTGGGTCAGTACCATCGGGTTGGCGATGATGGATTTTTTCATAGTGCTTTGCTCGGGGCTCGGTGGGCATGGTCGACCGAAGACGGGCCGCACGAAACCGGGTCATTGTCCTGGTGTATTGGCCTCACGGGTCAGTCATCCTTCACGCGGATGACCACGCGGCCGCGGGCTTTGCCCGATCGCATGTAATCCATCGCCTCGTTGAATTGCTCGAGCGGCATGACACGATCGATGCGGGGCGTCACGACACCCCGGGTCATCAATTCGATCGCTTCCCGGGCGTCGTCGATGCCGCCGTTGCGCGATCCGAGGATCTCCAACTCACGTTGCGCGATCTGGATTGTGTTGATGGGCGGGCATTCATCTTCTTCCCCGATGATGATCAGCCGGCCGCGGACGCGCAGCAGATCGACGCACGTTTTCATCGTCGATGCGATGCCGACCAAATCGAATGCAAGATCGGCGCCGTTGCCGCCCGTGAAGGACATGATCTTAGCGCTTTGCTCAGCGGTCACGGCCAGGTCCGCGCCCGCGTGGCGTGCCAGGTCCAGATCCTCGGGTGTGCGGCCGATCGCAATGACCCGACAACCTTTGGCTGCGAGAATCTGTATCTCCACGATGCCGATGCCGCCAATGCCGATCACGATGGCCGTTTCCCCGGCGGCAGCACGTGACCGATGCAAGGCGTGGACGGCAGTGATAATCGCACAACTGACCAAACCACCACTCTCAAAGGGAATGTTGGGCGGCAGTTTGAGCAAATTGCGGGCCGGTGCCTTGAAATACTCGGCGAATCCACCGGGGATGGACGTGCCAATGATGTGTTTGACCGTGGCGCTGGGTGCATGCCGGGGGTCTTTGTGCAGTTCGTCTCCGTCGGTGATGAACAGATAGGGAACGACTCGGTCGCCGACGAAAACGTCATTGACGTCGCCGCCGACCTCAACCACGACGCCTGCCGGCTCGTGCCCTGGAATGTACGGCAATTCGGGTACGTAGGCCACGCCGTCCTGCATGTGGATATCGGTGCAACAGATCCCGCAGGTGCGTGTTTCAATCAACACCTCGTCGGGTTCAGTTTCGGGGCGATCCACCTGCTCAATGACGAACGGCTTGCTGAACTCGTGCAAGACCACCGCCCTCATGGTGCAGGCCAGGGAGGATCCGCTGTGATTCGCCGGTGACCCCTGATTCATCCTCTGCACCTTGTGTCCTTCATTCTGCCCGTTACGACGTCCTCACGCAGCCACCGCACTGGCATCGTGCATGTGACCCGCGTGACACAGGGATGATAAATGCACCAGTCAATAAAGAAAAGTGCTCTCATTTATTACGTGGCCCACAGGCCGCTGGGCGGGTCATGCATGCGACACTGCGTCCAGGGCCTCGCACAGCGTCCGCCGCGTCAGATTCACGTCAACGCCGGCAAAGATGATCCGCGCACCCAGGTCGCGGTAATAAGCAGTGCGCTCAGCGTTGCCGGCCGTCATCGTGCAGATCACACCCGCGTCGGCGGCCGCCCGCAGTACGCGCTCAATCTTCGGAGCCAGGTGCGAATCCGCGTCACTGCCAAACAGGCCCAGGCTCGTTGCCCAGTCGGCGGGGCCGATCGTGATCATGCCGATGCCGTCGACGGCAAGGATCGTGTCGAGGGCATCGAAACCTTCATCACTCTCGATCATGACCATCAGGTACGTCGCCTGGTTCGCCTGTCGCAGCGTTTCTTCCGGGTCGTTGCCCAGATTGAAGCCGATCCCGGCACTCGACGACGAAACGCCGCGCTGACCCATCGGCGGGTACTTGCCTAACTGGACAAACCTGCGCGTCTGCTCGACGGACCGCACATCAGGCAACGTCATAATCTGGATGCCGCCATCCAGAAGAATCTGCATGTACGTTCTTGAAAGCTCGGGAATGCGCACAAGCGGGACCATGCCCAGATGCGAGATGGTGCGTCCCAGTTCGATGGCAACTTGCGTCGACTGCGGACCGTGTTCGAGGTCCAGCCAGACGACGTGGTAACCCGCCTGGGCCATCAGTTCGATGTCCGTGAGAGTCGCGTCGCGGCAGATCATTCCATACAGACAGTCGTGCGTCTCCAGAAGCTCGCCGACTCGATCGATTAAGGGATGGTCGCTCATCTGTAACTGTTCATCCACATGCAGCGGCATGCCCCAACGGGGTGCTGTCCTGGAGCCTGCGTGTGCGCAGGGAGCCTCTGACCGTACCGCATATGTTACCGGTTTGCCGTTTCTACGGCGTCAGTACGCGACGAAATGCGACAGAATGCGACGATTTGCGAAAATGAAACAAACGCGTACGGGTTCAAGACTCGGCCGGCGAAAGGTCCCACCGCTGTGAATGGCAGGGGCAATGGCCCCCGGTGAAAGGACACACCATCCGATGGCAGAACAACTCACGCGGACATTCGCTGCACATCGCTGCAGTTGCCTGGTCGCCCACTGCAAGTCAGATATACTATCTGCCATGTCGGACGCTAAGAGCACGTGGTAACCTGGGGATTCTCCCGAACAACCGGGCAGTCAGTGTCAGTGCGTGATGTCGAAGTGACAGGGACCGCGAACCCGTCACCCGACTGGTGTTCGAGCATGATCAACCCCTGAAGGACACATGAGCGAAGGTTTCTTGATCAAAGGTGGTCAGGTGCACGATGGCGGTGGCGGACCGGCGGTGCAAGATGATGTCCGCGTGCGCAGCGGTCTGATCGACCGGATCGAACCGGGGCTGCCCGCCGATGGCGACCAGATCATCGACGCGTCCGGCCTGATCGTGGCGCCCGGCCTGATCGATCTGCACACGCACGTGTATGGGGGCATGGGCATCTACAGCGTTGACCCGGACCAGGTGGGACTGGCGACCGGCGTCACGACGCTTCTGGACACCGGCTCGGCCGGAGCGCTGACCTACCCGACGTTTCACCGATACGTCATGCCACAAGCGCGCGAAGCAGTCTACGCGCTGCTGAACATCTCCAGGATCGGTGTGCAGGGTCATCCCCGGGTTGACCCACGCATCGGCGACCTGTGGGACATCAACTACATTGACGTCGAGTCGGCAGTGGCCTGCATCAAGCAGTACCCGCAGCGCATTGTGGGAACGAAAGTCCGGCTGTCCGCGAGCCTGGCGAACAATCATCCGGGCAACGAGCAGGCCGGGCTCAGCAGCGCCGTGGAAGCGGCGGACCGGACAGGCCTGCCGTGTATGGTCCACCACGTCGGCTCAAACATTCCGGTGGGTGACATGCTTGCGGCCCTGCGCCCGGGCGACATCGTCACGCACATGTACCATCCGCAATCAGACACGGGTTTTTCCGGGCCGGACCATGCCCCGGCCAAATCAATGCGCCAGGCGCGCGATCGAGGCGTCATCTTCGATGTCGGACACGGCGTGGGAAGTTTCGCCTGGCGCGTTGCCGAGCCGGCGTGTCAGCAGCACGAATTCTGGCCCGACACAATCAGCACGGACATACATCGGTTCAATATTGACGGCCCCGTGTACGACATGACGACCACGATGAGCAAGCTGTTTCTGCTGGGTATGCCTCTGCCGCATGTAATTCGCGCCGTGACGTCCGAACCGGCCCGTGCGATGGGCATCGCCGATCGCTGCGGTCGGCTGCTGCCAGGCCGCAGCGCTGACATCACACTGCTGCGAATCATGGACGGCCAGTTCATGCTGACCGACGTGGAGGGCCAAACTCGTCTCGCCCGCCAGCACTTCTTTCCTGTGCGCGTGTTTAAAGATGGCTTACCGTTCGAATGCAACTTGACTTCACAATGACCGGATCATCAAAACCCGCGCAAAAGCGACTCGAAGGGAAACCAGACCCGGTTCCCCACGCCAGGCCGGCAGCCTGTTCGCAAGAGCGGTTTGCACAGTCAATTCAATGATCAGACAGCGGCCCAATGCACCGGTCCTGCAAACCAGCAATGACTGCAGCGCCGCTGGCCGACCGGAAGTCTCATCAGCACATCACGAATAGTCGAAGCGCCAATGGGTGACCGGACAGACTTGGACTGCATGGTCGCACCGCCATGGCTCAACAGTGACACCCCCGGCGCGTCCGGGGTTTGCGCACGTCAACTCGCCGCCTACGGCAGATCCGCCGTGCTCAATACTCCGATGCTCACTACCTCGCCAACTTTGGGCGGGTCGAAGATTTCGACCGGGTCGCTATCGCACTTGGCGCGTTCCTGTTGCCATCGTTGCAGCGCACTGTCGAACGCGGCCGGGTCACGGTCCATACCGTCGGCGGCGGTGCGTGTCAGGCGGTTGATGTCGCTGAGGATGTTGTACGAACCGAGCTTGAGGGCTTCGCAAAGCATCTCAAGCCGCGCGACGCCGGCGGTGTCGACGATGTGCCTGGCATAGGCGGCGTACTTCGGATCGCCGGTGATGTCGTACGCGAGGCAGACGACGGGCGTCCAGTAGCCGATCGTATCCAGTTTGATCAGCCACAGGAACTGGTCGGCCTCAGCGACGAGGTGGTCACGCAACGTTTGGGAGTCAAACAATCGCAGGGCGATTTCCCAGAGCGGATAAATGTTGCGGTGGTTGCCGTTACTCAGCCGACCCGGCGAGAGTTTCGGGTCCGGGTGGACGTGCGCTTCGTCTCCGAACTCGCCGCGCGTGTACACCGAAATCGGGTAGTAGCCCTTTTCACTGACGGTGCGCAGGAACCAGTTGATCGATCGTCGCGCGACGTCGGCGTACCTGGCGTGCCACGTCGCCTGGTAAACCTCCGCCAGTGACCAGATGGGACCCGTGAATTCGCGGTGCAATGTGCCGCCGGCGTTATAGACGAGTCCCGAGGGCGTCTGGTGGTTCACCGCCCAGTCGGCGTTTTCGACGGCGACTTCGAGCAAGCGGCGGTCGCCGGTGAAGTAGTAGTGCCACATGATTCCGGTGATCAGTGAATGCGACGGACTTGGCCCGCCGGACCACTGCGACGCGTTGTGATAGTGCATGAGCCCGACGTGCTCGGGGTGGCGCGTGTCTGCGTGGCAAAAGCCCACGTCCGCCACGGCGCGGCTGTACCCCTGCGCGACCGCGTACGACTCGCGCCGGCCGGTGCGCACGAAGTCGATCCAGACGGACATGATTTCATCGCATGCTTCGTTGTTATACTGGCCGACCCAGCGCAGCGCCTTGTCTGGATCGTTGTTTCCGTGGTGGTGCACGTACGCGATGCCGGGAGCGGCCTTCGCGTGTCCGCAGGGCATGTTGCCGTACGTCATCATGCCGTAGCGCCGGCAGAACACGTTGGGCTCGACGGCCGAGATATAGAACAGCTTGTCGAGCAGCGCATCGACGCGTGCGAAGCGCGGGTCGCCCGCGTGGTACGCGTGACCGAGCGCACCCGTCGCGCACGTGTGTTGCGGGTCCGCGGGCGCGATCAGCGGTTGCTGGACCTGTTGTGCGAACGACTCTGCGTCCCGGGCGCCCAGCGTCGCGTCTCCCAGGTGCAGCGTGATCTGCGTCGTCTTGGCCGCGCCCATGCCGTCGAGCGTGTCCGTGTCGTTGTACGACACGGCCCGGTCGCCCGCGTGTTTCTCGACCATTTGCTCGAGCCAGAGCACCTGCTCGAGCGTGCGCGCGTGTACGCTCTTGAGGTTCAGCGGCGCATTGGGGTGTTCGTTGAGCAGACGCACGAACGCGTCCTCGTCCATCATCGTGCCCAGCAGCTCGTCGAAGACGTTAAAGTCGATCGCCTGTTCGACATAGGGCGTGGTGAACGTGAGCGACTGACCGTACGACTCAGGCCAGATCTGCACATCGATGCCGCTGGGATCGACCGCGAAACCCTTGGGGTACTCCTGCCACGCATCCTTGACGACGGCGACCGGGCGGACCGATTCCCCGAGACTGATGGCCCAGCCGCGCGTGTTGCCGTCGCATGCGAACGATTCATCATCAACCGTGACTTCACAGTTCAAGTCGTCGCGTTGCAGCATGGCGATCGTCCCGCCATTCTTGCTTTCGTACGACTGGTCGACGCCCCCGACCGCCGACCCGAACAGCTTGCCCACGTCCAGAGGCAGCTTCACGCCCATCGCAACGACTTCGAACGCGCGCGGCTCCTGGTCGAACACGAACGTGTGATGCATACGAATGTCGCGCCGGCCGGCGAACAGGTGCAGTCGCAACGTGTACGGGCAAACCAGTTTTCCGCCGGGGCTGGCGTGGAGCCCTGTTATGCACAGGCACGCGCGCAGCGGGCCGGTCTCTTCCACGATCACACGCGGCCGCGGCGCCGCAGCCGTCGAGTCGTACACGTTGCCCATATGGTCACGGATGTAGAGTTGGATTGGCTCGTCGTTACGCAGCAGGTCATGCCAGCGGTCCCCGGTGCGCACCTGCAACCGTCGAAACGGATTGCCATGTCCAGGCGTCGGTGCCACGTAGTACGGCGCCCACGCCGATTCGAGGCGCAACACGCCCGTGTCGAATGTGACTTGCCTGTCCTGCTGTGTGAACTCGATGGCATGATCGTGCGCCGGCGGCGCCGCGTCGGGGCCGTATTCGAGAAAGAGGTTCTCTGGCGGGCCCGCGCCAAAGTCAGCTTGAAAGTCAACGAGCAGCCATTTGACGAACTTGCGATCCCGGTGCCACGTGGCCAACACGTCTGACTGTGTCGGGCGCGCGTTGCCCGCTTCATCGACCACGCGCACCGGCGTGCCGGCCTGCAGCTGGCCGTCCGCGAACGGCACACCCTGCGTGACGGGCCAGTCACGGTATGGCACCCTGGCATCGCCGGACAACCGTAGTGGGATTTGCGTCATCATCGCCTTTTCGAAATATAGCGCCCTATGGTGTTACAGTAAGGGTTCGGGTATTTATACGTCAACGAGCTGTCCCATGCCCAACGGACCTGTTGCCAGAGGATCGACACCGACACCGTCCTATCGCGCCGGCGTCATCGGTCTGGGCTGGATGGGCTTGCTGCACGACATCGCGGTCGGCGGCGACCGCGGAAGATATGAGGTAGACGACGTCGATCGGCCGACGCCCGAGCTTGACGTGCATCGCCGGTTCTACGCGCATGACGGGCCCGGCCCGCAAAACGTGCCGCACACGTGGGCCCAGGTCCTGTGGGATCGCCCCGAGGTGCAACTGGTCGCCGCCGCGGAGCGCGATGGCACGCGGCTGGATGCGTTCGGCAGGCGTTACCACAGCGAATCGCTTTACACCGACGCCCGGGACATGCTTCGCAATGAATCGCTCGACATCGTGGCGATCGCGACGAACACGAAAGGGCGTGCGGACCTGACCGGTCTGGCGGTCGAATGTGGCGTCAAGGCGATCGCGACCGAGAAGCCGATGGCGCACCGGCTCGACGAGGCGGACCGCATGGTGCAGGCGTGTGGCGATGCGGGGGTGCCGCTTCTTTGCGGTGCCACGCCGCTGAATCACCCGGCTTTCGCGAAGGCGAAACAATTGCTGCACGACGGCGCGATCGGAGATCTGTTGTCGATCGAGGCGTCGGCGCCCAAAGCGCAGAAACAGTACTGGTCGTACTTTGTCGACGACGCCCCCGCATGGGTCGTCGGCCACGGCGATGCCCCGCGCAGGGACACCGGCAGCGACGAATTCGCCGGGCAGGGTGTCATGGTCACGGCCGGTGGGCTGGCAGTTCATTTTCGCAAAGGCGCGCCGACGCTTCGACTTTCCGGCAGCGCGGGCGAAATCGTGTTCGGTACGCCTGGGTTGCAACTGTGGCAGGACATCGACACGCCAGGTGGAACACATCGTGCCCAAGTGCCCTGGCCAGCGCCCGGGCTTGCGCCGGGCTACAACGCTGTGTACGGACTGGCTGACCTGATCGCTTGCCTCGAAGGTCACCTGGACGAACCCAAGAACAGCGGCCGGCGCGTCGCCATCGCACTCGAAGTTGAAATCGCACTCAAACAGTCCGCGGCAAACAACGCGGCGCGGATCGAAATGCCACTCAAAGACCGTGCACTTGGATTGTATTATGATTGGTTTCGATAAATGGTTGAAAGTCACATGAAACACTTCACAATCGAAAGCAACCCGATCTCCATGCCCTCTGACCCGGCGGATGACGCGGTTCGCCTGCTCACGATCAACTGGAAGGGTAAGGCGATCGCCGGCTTCAATCAGTCCGCGCGGCGGACATACGTTTACCCCGTGACGACGCCCGCCGGCGTGATCGTCACCAACGACCGGCCGACCACGGATCATCCGTTTCATCAATCGATCACGGTCGGCAACGATTACGTTTTCACTTACCGCACGTCCGAAGCCGGGCGTTTCGAAGATCCGGGCATGTGCTTTTACACGAACATGCCCGATATGCGCGGCCGCGGTGAGGGGCAGATCGCCACGTGGACACACAATGAAGTGACCGAGCTGGCCGAGAACCAACTCGAGTTTATCCCGCGCATGCAGTGGCGCGGCCCCGAGGAAGGCTACAGCCCGAAGGTGCGCCGCGTCATCGCGGAAGAGCAGCGGACGATCACCGTAACCGCGGCTGTGCCCGGCACCGCCACCGGGCATGCGAACATCATCGACGTACGTTCGCAACTCTACCCGACGAGTTGGGACATTCGTCTTGGGCCGTCGCGGCACGGTTACTTCACCGTCCGCGTGGCGGACTGGCTGCGTGCGGTTGATCTGCGCAGCGGCGAACCGCAGGGTGGCACGCTGATCGATTCGCAGGGTCGGACCAATGATCAGGTGTGCTGGCAACACGCGGACTGGATCGATTACTACGGCACCGACGACCAGGGCCGAACGGCCGGTCTGGCGATCTTTCAGTTTCCAAGCCTGGGCAACGTCGCATGGTACGCCGGGTCATACGGTACCGTCCGCGTGAACCCGTTCCGCCGAGGCGCCACGTATGTCAGTCGCGGTGATTGTGTCGACGTCGCGATTCGCGTTGTCGCGCACGACGGCACACCCCAAGAGGCAGGGATCGCCGGGTTGTACGAAGCGTTCGAGGCGCAAGTCCGCTGACGGCGGCGGCGCGAAGGGCGCCGCACATTAAGGAATTCGCACCCCATGAAACGGCCACCGAGGCAAATCATTGATGCACTGTCCGAGCTCGACGTCGACCCCATCACGACCATGATGGACTGGATGGGCGTGCGCCGCACGTTCATCGAAGGCCCGGTCTGCCGGGTGCCCGGCAGCAAAATCGTCGGCCCGGCGCTGACGCTGCGTTTCGTGCCCCAGCGCGAGGACAAAATGCAGGGTTTCGTGCCCCCGCCCCCGGAACCTTCGGAATCTGCTGAATCGGATCAAGGCGATGCTTCCGGGAGCGGTGAAGAGGAAGAGGCGGAGAAACGGTCCGCCCTGTGGGAGATCATGAACCACGTGCAGCCGGGCGACGTGATCGTCGTCGACGGCCGAGGCGATCATGCCACGGGGTGTTTCGGCGAAATGCTCTGTACCTATTTCAAGGCGCAAGGTGGTGCGGGCATCGTCACGGACGCGTGCATTCGTGATTCGCGGAACATTTTTGAGCAACTGAAACTGCCCGTCTGGTCGGGCGGCGTGACGACCGGCGGCGCCAGTCACAAGAACTTGTGGCCGATCGATTTCAACCTGCCGATTGGATGCGGCAACGTGCTTGTCGAACCCGGTGACATCATCATGGCCGACGACGGCGGCGCGATCGTCGTCCCACCTGCGCTGGCGCCCTCGCTGATTAAACACGCCGGTGAAAAGCAAACACGTGAAATATTCATCCGCATGAAACTGCGCGAAGGCGGAGCGATCAAGAAGTATTATCCGCTCAATGAGCAGGGACAGAAAGAGTACGAGCAGTGGCTGGCCCGGCGCGATGATGGTTGACGATGACACAACCCCCCATGATTAGAATCGCCTGCGCCACATTCGGCTTCGGTGAACAGACGCTCGAATCGTCAGCAAAGATCGTGCGTGACCTTGGTTTCGATCTGGTCGACGTCGGCGCTGCGTGGGGCAAGTACGATCAGGTCAAGCCGCTTGCCGCCGTCGCCGACCCTGCGGGTCAGGCCGACCACCTGCGTCGTGTTATGCAGGAACATCGGCTCGGTGTCAGCGAGTTGTTCGTCATGACGTTTGGCCACAACGTCAACGACCCGTCGGTGGACAAGCGTGCCGAAACCCAGCGGATGTTCGCCGGTCTGGCCGACTTTGCCGCAAGGGCCGGATTCGAGTCCATCATGATGCTTCCAGGCCCCGTCCACGAAGACCAGGGCCAATCGCCGCAGGAAGCGTTCGACCTGTCCGTCTCGGAACTGTCGACGATGGTGCGCGTTGCAACGGACCACGGCATCGGCTGCAACGTCGAGCCCAACAAAGGTTCAATCGCCGGCCGAGTCGAAGACGCGATCAACCTGTGCGAGGCGGTTTCGGGCCTTGGACTGACGCTCGACTACGCGCACCAGGTGCCACTGGGCTACAGCCAGGAACAGATCGAACGGTTGCATCGTTATACCAAGCATCTGCATGCGAAACAGGTCACCCGCGACGGAACCCAGGCGCGGCCCGATGAGGGCGACATCGACTTCGCACGCATCATTGGCTCGCTCAAGGCCGGCGGGTTTGACGGCGTCATCTGCACGGAGTTCATGTCGCGATCCGAGCAACTCGAAGCCGGTTGGGATTTTCAGAAGGAAACGGCGCGTCTGCGGGATGTGCTCGTCGAGGCGCTGTCCGGGTAGGTGGCGCCAAACAACGGCAACTTTGCCGTCACATCACCCCTGCGCCGTCGACTCCCCGGCGATGTGCTTGAGGTGCTCGATGCGCGAGCCCGACGCGAGCTGTAATGACCACTGCGGCACCTCGATGCACGGAAGCGTTTCGACCTGACTGCGCACGAACGCCTCGGCGTACTGTGTCCGTGCCGCCCAGCCCATCGAACCCGCACCGATATCGATGCGCTTTCGCGCGAATGCCTCGGTCTGTCCCTGGCTCTTAAACAGTGCCTCGGCCCGCTGGCGGTGATCCTTCCAGTCTGAAATGTCAACATAAAAGTCGACCTGGTCCGGCATCACGTCCACGCCGAGGTAGTAGATCGCGGCGATGCGGTGAGGCTGTTTCTTCGCCTCGTAGTCCGGCATGTTCGCCATCGCGCAGGCTTCCATCGCCATGATCGCGCACTCGCGATGATCATTCAAAGTCGCGGTCGGCAACCCGTGCGTCGTGATACCCGCAGGCGACATGTTGTAAGGCGCGTGGGTGATCAGCACGTGCGGGCGCACGTCGGCGATGATGTCCGCCAGTGTATCGACCGCCTCGGGCGAATGCTGCAGTCGAAGCGGTTCGGGAAACGTCAGAATCCGCAGGTCTTTGACGCCGAACACGGCGCACACTTCCGTGATTTCCCGGTTCTTTGCTGCCGCGTAATCCTCCTGCGTCTGATTGGCGATCGCCGGATCGCGCTTGGCCTCGGGCTTGGACATCTCGTCCAGGTAGGCCTCGTTGTGTTTGCGGCCGCCGTCGGTCATCGTGACCACGGTGACCGAATCGCCCATCAAAACATGAATCCCGCACGTGCCGGCACAATGCGTGAAGTCGTGCGGATGCGCGACAACCACAAGAAATCGCAGGGGGTCGCGTTTTGCTTCGTCGGACATAAGGCCTCCTGGCTGCGGATTAAATGATCGTGCTTGCGTGTGGCTGCCGGTGTGGCCCGGCCATCTGGGGCGTGCCCCCTCTGGGGCGATCATAACATCAGGCGGTTATCCTGGCAGCCCAATCTTCAGCGACTCATCTCATGGTCCAGCCTCATCCAGCCGCAAGTGCATTTCGGGGGATCGTGATCGGGTTGGGCGACGCGCCGGCGCAGGTGCTTCTTTTCGTGCGAATCGGAGGGGCCGGGGGTCAGGGGCCGGGGGGCCGGGGGGGGCAGGGGTCCGATAGCCGCGCATTGGCCCATGGTACCTCATCGCCGGCTGATGACACACCGGTCATTTCGTGATTACGCCGGCGGTCCTTATATATAAGGTTCGTGGTCGGGGCGTTTGTCGCCTGGTATCGGGGGCAGCCGGGGGCAGCCGGGGGCAGTCGGGGGAAGTCGGGGGCGGGG
>NZCH01000096.1 GCA_002688155.1 Phycisphaerae bacterium | reverse complement strand
GGTCGGTGACGATCAGGTCGATGCCCATGTCTTTGGCGACGGCCGCCTCAGCCGTGGCCGTCACGCCGCAATCAACGGAGATGATCAGCGGCTTGCCACGCTCGGCGATCTGTGTGATCGCCTCGCGGTTCAGGCCGTACCCTTCAGCAATCCTGTGCGGTACGTACGTTGAAACGTCAGCGCCCAAATAGCGCAGCACATGCCACAAGATTGCGCTGGCGGTAATGCCATCGACATCGTAATCACCGTAGACAACGATTGGTTCGCGCCGTGTGATGGCACAAACGATGCGTTCGGCGGCCCGCTGCATACCTGGCAACAGCGCTGGATCGTGCAGAGCGTTTAGTGTCGGCGATAGATACCGCGTCGCGTGCTGACGATCACCAACGCCACGCTGAATAAGCAGGCTCGCGACGAGCGGGTCCACGCCAAGCTGGCTCGCCAGGTCCCGGCATGACGCCGAGTCACGGTCCAGCGGGTCCTTAAACCGCCATCGTTTGAGCACGCCCGACTCGTACATGGTGCGATCATACCACGTGGTAACAGCGGCACGGGTGGTGCCGATTTTGACCCCTCGAGGATTCAGGGTTTTTTACATCCGGCGCTAATTTCGCCTCGGCATCAGCCGATCCATCACCGGGTGGAATGCGCGCGCCGAGCGCGCTGGATGTCGCGATTCTGCGCCACGTCTACATCGTGGTCTAACAACGGAATGGTTCGCCATGACAAATCATCTCTCACACCAGACAACGCTTATTGGCCGGGAACGGGCAGACCGCGGATTTACTTTGGTCGAAATCCTCATCGTCGTGGTGATCCTCGCGATCCTGGCAATGATCGTCGTACCGCAGTTTTCCGGCGTTGCGGGCGACTCACGTGCCAACACGATTCGCGGCAATCTGTACCGCATGCGTGTCCAAATCGAGATCTACAAGAACCAGCACAACGGCGATGTGCCGACGCTGGCTAATATCATCGATCAGTTGACCCTGTCCTCGACCGCATCGGGCGTCACCGCGCCCATAGGAATGGCTGGCTTCCCCCATGGACCGTACGTGCGCGACATCCCCGTGAACCCCAATGTGAATACCTCCAACATCGCGAACACCGCCGTGGGCACCAGCGCGTGGTTCTACGACGAAACAACCGGCGCCTTCCACGCCAATGACTCGGTGGCAACAAGACTGTATTAAATCACTTTTAGACTTTTGACTCGTTCGCTTTCACCGGCCGATACAACTTCATGTTCCGCCATTTAGCGACGCAGCTAAATGCGCAGTGTTGAGGCCGGTACCTATGACACCACGGGCGATTATCACATATGTACTGGCATCCGCGATCGTCACGGTGCTGGGGGCGTGTCAGACTCGGCCGGGTCCCGAAACCGGCAGATGGGGTGACGGACCCATCGTTCGTGTGCGCATCAGTGACAATGTCACCAACGCGTTGTTCATGTCGGATGGCGGGCTGATCGTGGGCGTGCCGACACGGACAAACTGCCTGCTCCACCAAAAGCGATTCATCGGGCCGATCACGATCACGCGTGGCGGCGCAACGTTCGCCATTGCCACACAGCGCAGCAAAATGCGACTGACTGCGCCGAGCGTGCATATCAAACCGGCACAATCAGACGTGCCGCTGCACGTTGATGGCACCGCATATCCCGGCGCCATGACGCTCGCGACGCGTGCTGCGGCCGATCGTTATGACGTAGTTACCCATGTACACGTGGAAGCGTACCTGCCGGGCGTACTCGGCGGGGAGTTGCCTCCCAACTGGCACATTAACGCCTACCGTGCGCAGGCGATCGCAGCGCGTACTTACGCACTGGCGCAACTGGCGCCTAGCCGGCATAAACACTTTGACCTCGAAGCGACGACCGCCAGTCAGGTGTACGGAGGGCTGAACGCACACGACGCCGCACGACGAGCCGTCCGCGACACGGCGGGAGTCGTTCTCGCGTGGGACGGACGTATCTTTCCCGCGTATTACTCGAGCACATGCGGCGGCGCCGGGCAGGACGCACGCTTCGCATTTCCCGCCGGCGAGAACATCGCACCGCTGCACGGCAAAGCGCGCGGAACGTGGTGCGTCGCGAGCAAGTACTACCGATGGGGACCGATCGATCGCGATGCGCATGGGCTGACATCACGAATCAGCACGTGGGCAAAACAAAGTGGTCATCCGGCCGCAGCGCTAACGTCCATTCGCGACATTTGCGTCACCGAGCGCAACCGTGCCGGCAGGCCCGTCCAATTCACCATCACCGACGACCGCGGCCGGGCATTCCAGTTAAACGCTGAACCGTTCCGCTTTGCGTGCAATCACACGTCGCCCGACCTCCCGGCATCCAGTTCGCCGCTACGCAGCAGTCACGTCGAGCCCCGCGTAATCAGGTCGGTCGTGCGATTCGAGCACGGGCGCGGGTTCGGCCATGGCGTCGGGCTGTGCCAGTTCGGCGCGCAGGCAATGGCCGCCCAGGGACGCGACTACGGTGCGATACTGAACACGTACTACCCGGGTGCGAGAATGTCGCTGGGACAGGCGGTGATGGGCGCGCGCCCGAAATCGCGACAACTGGCGCGACGGTAATCGGTGACCGGCGTCACATCGCCGGCCGCCGCTTCGGATCCACGCCCGAACGCGTGCCCTCAGCCGTCGGCTCGACAACCTCCGCTGGCATCTCCGGCGGAGGCGGACCCAACCAGCATTTGTTGTCGTAGCAGTCACTCACGATGTGCACCGCCTCGTCAACGTCGTCGGTCAGGCGAAATCGCTCCAGGTCCGCGGCGCTGATGTTGCCGTACGCCTCGAGCATCGTGCTTTTAACCCATCCAAGCAGTCCCTCCCAGAAATCGCGGCCTATCAACACAACGGGAAATGGGGCGATCTTGAGCGTCTGAATCAGCGTCATGGACTCGAAAAATTCGTCCATGGTGCCAAACCCACCCGGGAAGATGATAAACGCCCGGGCGTATTTGACGAACATCACCTTTCGTACAAAGAAATATCGAAAGGTGACCGAACGTGTCTGGTAAGGGTTGCCCTGCTGCTCCATGGGCAGGGCGATATTAAGCCCGATGGAATTGCCCTTGGCATCGAACGCGCCGCGGTTGGCGGCCTCCATGATCCCCGGCCCGCCACCGGTGATCACCGAAAACCCCCGCTCGACCAACTTCCGCCCACACTGCACCGCCTGTTGGTAAACCGGATGGTCCGGCTTCGTCCGCGCCGACCCAAATACACTTACCGCCGGCTCAACCTGCGACATCTCCTCGAACCCTTCAGCGAATTCGCTGATGATCCGAAACATGCGCCAAGCTTCGCCGTCTAGATTTGACATGGTACAAGAAGGGCCGGGGCCGGGGCTCACCCCGCCGCCTTTACTTTGTCGACAATTGCGTCGAACCCCTCTGGGTCGGCGATTGCGATTTCGCTGAGCATCTTGCGGTTCAGCGCAATGTTCGCGGTTTTGAGCCCGGCGATGAACTGGCTGTAATTTAAGCCGCGCATTCGGACGGCAGCGTTGACGCGCAGGATCCACAGCCGGCGGTATTCGCGCTTGCGAAGCCGGCGGTGCCCCGTTGCATTCGCGCCGGCGCGGACGACCGTTTCCTTGATACGCCGCCAGTTGCGGCTGCGCGTGCCGCGGTTGCCCTTGGCCAGCTTGAACCAGCGGACCTTGGACTGTCGTCGTGCGGCGCCTTTGCGTGCCCGTGGCATGGTGATGCTCCTAATTCTTGCAACGATCCCGGGTGCGCCCTTGCGGTGCAACCACAACGTGCTACCCCGCAGGCCTGATCGGCTGATGCAACATGGCGCGCAGTCGCCTCATATCCCCGGGCTTTGCGACCGCCTTAAGGCGCAAGTCGCGGATCTTGGCGCCCGTCTTGTGGCTGCGCAGGTGCCCGTTGAACGCCTTGCGGAATTTGACCTTCCCGCCGCCAGTGATCTTCACGCGCTTGAGCAGCCCTTTATGGGTCTTGAGTTTAGGCATAACGGTCATCCCGCCCCAAATGATCGAGCCGGGCATTGTAACCAAAATCTCAGTGTCCGCAACGCCCTGCGTGAAACCCGCCTCGTTCCCGCCCCGCCATTTATATACCTGCGGAATCGCGATGCTGGCCGCTCTCAATCGACACCCTATCCACCAATTGCCCACAAAACACTTGAATTGACGCGCTGGGCCGGGTAAGCTTGCACATTCGAGAAGGGAATCACACCATGAGAGTTATCTGCGATCGCGGGGCATTGCTCGACGCATTGAATATGGTCGGCCCGGTGGTGATCACGCGCACACCCAAGCCGGTGCTGGCGTGCGTGAAACTGTCTGCCCAAGACGGCGGATTGACGCTCGCGGCGACCGACCTTGAAGCCGCCGTGCGCGTCACGATTAATCAGGTCGAAGTCAGTGAGCCTGGCGAAGTGCTGGTCCTCGCCGATAAGCTCAATCAGATCGTGCGCGAATCGGTCGATCCGACGCTCACGCTGGACACTGAAGACGACGCGATACACATTCGCGGGCAGGACGCGCACTTTAAGGTGCTCGGCTATCCGGTCGGCGAATTCCCCACGCTGCCCGAACTCACGGGCAAAGGCGATTTCGAAATATCCGCCACGGACCTGGCTGTGCTGATCAATCAGACCGTGTTCGCCACCGCGCGCGAAAACTCACGCTACGCGATCAACGGCGTGCTGTTTGAGCTCGAGGGGAACAAGATCACCGTCGTCGCAACCGATGGGCGACGCCTGGCAATGTCCAAAGGCTCGTGTAAGTCGGTTAACGGCGACGGGTCCACCTTGGTCATCATCCCCACCCGAACGCTTGGCATCCTCAACCGGGTACTGGACACAGCGGACAAACCGGTGAAGATCAAGCTCACCGACAACCAGGTCATATTCGCGACCGAGTCGGCCACGCTTTCCTCCAACCTCGTCGAGGGCAACTTCCCACCTTACCACGATGTCATTCCGCGCGACGGCGACAAGAAGGCGACCTTAAATACCGACTTGCTCGCCAGCGCGGTGCGCCGCGCAGCCTTGCTCACAAATGAAGAGTCCAAAGGCGTGCGCTTGTCGTTTGGCGAGAAAGGCCTGAAGCTTTCGAGCCGGGCCCCGGAAATGGGCGAGGCCGAGATCGACGTGGAAATGCCTAAATACGAGGGTGACGCGGTGGACATCGGCTTCAACCCTTCGTTCATCCTCGACGCACTCAAGGTTGTGCAGTCCGACGAAATCCAATTCGACCTCAAAGCCAGCAACAAACCTGGCGTCCTGCGCACAGGCCCAAACTTCCTCTATGTCGTGATGCCCGTAAATCTTTGAGAAGTCCAAGGGCAGGAAAGTCCTTTTTGACGGGTATCACGGAAGGATTTTCGACCCCTGGATTCTGGCTTTCTGACTCTGCACATGTATTCGTGGACTGACATTGACGAAATCGGTTACCAGTTGTACGAAGCACATCCGGACAAGGATCCGCTGCAGATGCAGTTCACCGAATTGCGCGAACGGGTCGAAGCGCTTGACGGATTTCAAGCCGAGTCCGGGCACAACGTCAACGAGCAAATCCTCGAGGCGATCCAACAGGCCTGGCACAGGGAACGCGAGGACATTGAGCACGACGAAGATAACCCGGGCTACACACCGCCCACGGCATACAGGTAATCCGGATTCCGGGTTGTGGTCAGGGGCCTTGTGCGGGTTTGTACGGTGAATTGCTCTGCGCACTTTCTCTAAGCTCTCCTGCCTCAACCCGAAACCCGGACCCTGAAACCCGTGCGAATCGGCATTCCCCGCGAAATCAAGGAAGATGAATACCGTGTGGCCATGCTGCCCGTGGGTGCTGCGATGGCAGTGCGTGAGGGGCACAGCGTGCTGGTCGAACGCGGCGCGGGGGTGGGCAGCGGGTACGATGACGCGCAGTACGAATCAGCCGGGGCGACGATGGTGGATGGATCGGCGATGTTGTTCGAACGCGCGGACATGATCGTGAAAGTGAAGGAGCCGGTGGGCGACGAGCTGGCGATGCTGCGACGCGGGCAGGTGGTGTTCACGTACTTTCATTTCGCCGCCGACCGGGCTCTGACGGACACATGCCTGTCCGCGGGCATTCACGCGGTGGCGTACGAGACGCTGACAGACGCGCAAGGCAGGCTGCCTTTGCTCACGCCGATGAGTGAGGTCGCGGGCAAGATGTCAATCCAGGAGGGGGCCAAATATCTGGAACGCCCGATGATGGGGCGGGGCATTTTGCTCGGCGGTGTACCGGGCGTCGAGCC
>NZCH01000095.1 GCA_002688155.1 Phycisphaerae bacterium | reverse complement strand
TTGTTGTGGTGGATCATCCACTTGGCGAGCAGGCTTCCGCCGCGCGAGACCAGGCCGATCAGGCGATGCCTGGCGTACTTGATGTGCTCGCGCAGCACACCGGCGTGAATGGTCATGTAGTCGACGCCCTGCCGGGCCTGGTGCTCGACCTCGCGAAAGATGTCGTCATACGTCAGATCCTCAATCTTCCTGCCGAGGATCATCGCGTAAATCGGCACGGTGCCGATGGGTACGGTGGCATGTTGGACGATGGCGTCGCGGCATTCGTTCAGGTTGCCGCCGGTGGACAGGTCCATGAGCGTGTCGGACTGCCAGCGCTCTGCCCATCGCAGTTTTTCGACTTCCTCATCCGTGCCGGACGACACGGGCGATGCGCCGATGTTGGCGTTGATTTTTGTTTTGCCCGCCCGGCCGATGCACATCGGATCCAGATGATGCGCCAGGTGCACCTTGTTGGCGGGGATGACCATACGCCCGGCGGCGACCTCATCGCGCACCTGCTCAGGTGTCAGATGCGGCTCGCGCTCGGAGACGCGCTGCATCTGTGGCGTGATGACGCCGAGGCGCGCGTGCTCAAGTTGTGTGCTTGCGGCAAACTCCCGCGGGTAGCGCACGGTGCGCATCGTGCCGTCACCTTGCGTGAAAGTGGTGCTTTCGGACGCATTCGCATCGAAACCCGCGGAATGCAATCCATGGGCCTGGTCACCCTCGCACGTCTCCCACCCGTGAGGCAAAAAGTCCCACGCGGTTTTGTCGCTGGGCGGGGGCATGCCGGGCGTGTCGGGGCTGGCGAAGGTGTACGCGCCGCGCGTACCAGGCGCGATGTGCGGCTGCCTGGCGAAACTACCGGGTGTCGTCGTTTGTGTGGACGTACCCGGGTCGTTGCCCACGGGCGGCAAAGTCCACTGGCCCCATCGGTCGTGCGGGTCATCGTGCCTGATCATGGTCGCGTCCTTTCGACGTTGCGTCGCGCCGGATTCACACCACGTGGAAGGGCTTTCTGCGGTGAGCGCATCGCTGGACGTGTCACGCCCAGAGGCCGTGTTCGCCAGTGCCTACGCTGCCCGGCCTCGCGCAGTCGGCGTTGCTTGCAGATAAGGTTCCACGGGTGTGCTCTTAGTCCCCTGGTTTGTCAGGGACACCCCGAGAGAACTTTGCGATCATGCTACGCGCTGTGCGCGGACAGAGCAAACGCGTTGGACAACGACGAACACCAACAGTCAAATGTTCGCACCCAAGCCCGACACTGCGAGCGCAGCGAGTTGTGGTGCGATGACCTGGGTATGCCTCGCGGGCGCTTCTCAGACGCGGGCCTGGATTGTCCGGCACTGCACACAACGAGGATGATCCATGCAAACGCGAAAGATCGTGTTCACTGCGCCGCGGCAGGCGGCGGTGGTTGATAACGAGTTGCCCGAGCCGCAGGCCGGGCAAGTGCTTGTGCGCATGGCGGTGAGTTTGATCAGCACGGGCACGGAATGTTATTGCTATCGCGGTGAGTTTGGGGAGGGCACGAACTGGGCGTCGTGGGTGAAGTACCCGTTCGAGCCGGGTTACAGCGCTGTGGGGGTGGTGGAACAGGTCGCGCCCGCGGACGACGTGCCGGTCGTGGATGCGACGGGCACGCCGATTCAGGTCGGCGACCGCGTGTTCTCATGCACCGGCCATTGTGAGCGGTGGGTCGTGCCCGGTGAGTCCGTCATCAAACTGCCGGCCGACATCACCGACGCGCAGGGGACGTTTGGTACCCTCGCGACGATCACGCAGACCGCCGTGCGCCGCGCGCAGCACACGATGGGCAACACGGTGGCGATTGTCGGCCTGGGGCCGATCGGGCAACTGGGGCTGCAGTACGTTCGCATTACCGGCGCCCGCGAAGTGCTGGCGATCGACACCGTTGCAGTGCGGCTCGAACAGTGCGATCAGACGGGGGATGTTATTTTTGATTGGGAATCTCGCCATCCTGCCGCAACATCGCGCGCAACTGCAGCGCACGGTCAATGACAGGTCCCTCGGCCGCGCCTTCGACGTTCGGCTCGAGTACGAAATGCCAGTTCTGCTCCGATTTGTTGCCGGGGATCACTTCGGCAACCAGGTCCGGACCGGGCAGTTCCCACCACGGCATGTCCGTCTTGTGTTTGGTCCAGAGCGGCCTGTAACCGTCGGCACGCATGCGCACGTCGTAGGTGCCGTAAAACGTAAACGGCACGGTCACGGGCGTGCGGCCAACCTCTTCGTCATTCAAATGCACGAGCGCACCCGGCGGGTCGGACGTGATGTGAATCGTCCGCTGCACACAGCCGACCATACTCCACAGCGCGGTTACGCACATCATCATCCCGGGCACGTTTCGCATGACCGTATTCTAACAAAACCACGGTGCCCTCGGACATCCATAGAATATAGCATTGGTCCAACGCAGCGGTGTGACCGAGCGATCACGCAGCATCAAAGGAAATCGAAAATCGAAAATCAGAAATCGAAAATCGAGTTCAGTCATCTTGACGCCCAGGGCCGGGCGCAAATGGTGGACGTGGGCGGCAAGCCGCCGTTGCGCCGGCGTGCGGTGGCGCAGGGCGCGTTGGTCGCGTCACCGGCGACGCTGGACCGGCTGCTTGCCGGCGACCTGCCCAAGGGCGAGGCCCTGGCCGTGGCGCGCGTCGCGGGCATCAGCGCCGCCAAACGCACCGGTGAGTTGATCCCGCTGTGTCATCCGCTGCCGGTCGATCACGTTGCGGTGGACTTTCAGCGCGTGGCGCACGATCGACTGCGTGTCACCGCTTCGGCCGATATCACCGCGCGCACCGGCGTTGAAATGGAAGCACTCACGGCCGTCGCCGTCGCCTGTCTCACCTTGTACGACATGACCAAATCGGTCGATAAGCAACTGCGCATTGAAAACATTTCACTGGTCGAGAAAACCAAGACCGAGGCGTGAGGGGCGAGTCGGAAAGTCCCTGATCCCATTTATTCAAAGTCATACACGACCGGTGCTGACCGCAGCCGGCCTGCGAAGCCGTCGGCTTTGACGTCGACCTGGGCCATTTGATCGGTCAGGTGATACAGGTGCATGCGCTGGCGCAGGTCGTCGGGCAGGGTTTTGATCTGGCCGTAGTACGCGTGTACGCCGCCCTCGAAATGCTGACAGTCATGCCAGAGCGATTCGCACGTATTGCCGAATCGCAAAACGGTTTCGAGGTCGAAGCGCGTGTCACCGGAGATGAACAGCCTCTGGTCGATGACCAGGCCCACTGAGTACATGCAGTCGTTCCACCCATTGGCGGTGTCGGGCACGTGCTGGGTGACGAACGTCTGCACGTGGATGGGGCCGACGTCGATCTGCCATGACTCGGCCGACTGATCAAGCGGCTTCGGGTGCAGGACGTCGAAGAAATGTTCGAGTTTCATGCCGCCTTCGGGCTCGCCGATTTCGACCTCTTCAGAAAACGCCAGCCCGCCGCGCAGCGACATTGCCCATAACTGGCGGGCGTAAAAGTCCGGCACGTAAAGTCTCGGACGGAATCGGCCGTCGCAACGCGCGCCCGTGATGCGGACCATGTAGGCCGGCCACGGCTCGCCATCGTCCTGCGGGATCGCGGCGAACGGCGTTTCGTAACGGCGGCGCAACGCCAATTCCTCCAGCGAACCGATGTGGTCGGCGTGTGAGTGCGTGATCAGCACGTGCTCGATGTCATTGCACGTCACGCCCAGTTCCCGCAAGCGCAGGACCGCGAGCGTGCCCAGGTCGACGAACAGAGCGGTCTTGCCCTTGATGATAATCAAGTTGCTTTGATAGTTCGCCCCTGCGAACGCGCTGCCCACACCCAGTGCGACGACGCGCAGATGGCCCGAAGTGGTCAGGGGTAACGACTTGTCGAACCGCCATCGACCCACACCCGGCGTCGGTTCGTAGGGCGCATACGGGCCTAAATCCAATTCAACTTCACGCATGTGGCCAGGCCCTTTGCCCGATGGTAGCGGATGGGCGCTGCACGGCAAAATGTGAATGTCGAATGACGAATTCCAAATGTGTTCGTTCGCTGTGCGTTCGTCATTCAGCAATCGTCAGTCATTCGTTACGGGGTATTTGAATCCCCGGGTATTTTACCACCCCCCCCGACATCTGAATTCCGATACCCGCACTACTTCGCACCATCGGCCTTGCGAAACATTGCGTGCATTTGGGCGGGCGCGCCGGTGGTGGTTTGATAGTCGCCGGCGGCGTTGCTTCGGCGCTCGGTGTGGCCGTCGATGTACAGAATGTTTACCTGCTTGCGCTGGTGGGTGGTGTGGACGTTGACGAAGTTGCGGTCGAGCGCCAGGGCGACGGCCCGGCCGCCGGCGGTGTTATCTCCAAGGTCGTCGACCAGGTTGCTGGTCTGCTCAGCGCCGTGACGGTAGAAGTACGACGCGAACGCGTCGGCCGTGCCGATTTTGGTCAGTTCAACGCCGAAATCGACCGGGTCGTCATCGCCAGGGCAGAACACCGACTCGGGATTTTGAAAGTCGTCGCGAAACAGCAGGCCCAGACCGATGTAGTTCTGATCGCCCGCCGACGAGAGCTGGTTGGTGGCCATCAGCGGCATCGCATAAAACGGCGGCGCGGGCGCGTCAGGCCCCTGCGGGAGGGAGCCGTTGTGCTGTGTGGCGTACATGTGCACGCCCAGCCCGACGTAATGCAGGTTCGACGCGCACTGCGTCAGCCGCGCCGTTTTTCGTGCCGAACCCAGTGCCGGCAGCAGCACGCCAACCAGTACCGCGATGATCGCCACGACGACCAGGAGTTCGACCATCGTGAAGGCAGCGCCCGCGGGCGTTGGGGTGAGCGTGCGACGCATGAGTGCAGGTATGTTAGCCGGTTTCGGGTGGCGGGGATGACAAAATGCCCAAATACCCGGATCCCCCATGACGAAAAGATGACGAATGCGCGTCGATGCGTCGGCATTCGTCCTTTGGATTCGGGGCTTCTTTGGGTACCTGGGTATTTGGGTGTTTCGTCATTCGCTGTTCACCGCCCTGCGTTACACTTGCGCGATGTCGTTACGCATGCCACGCCTGTTCGCGGACACTACGACGCGTGAGATTGTGCGCATGCTGTCGCTGGCGGCGGCGGTGGGGATGATCGCGGGGTTGGGCGCGGTGACGTTTCATTTGATGGCGTCGTCGGTATCGCACGTGGCGCTGGACTGGCTGGCGGGCTATCGCGCAGGCGGGCCGGCGGGCGAGGGCGAAGTGTTCGATGCAACCGGGCAATCGCCATCACGGCTGCGCCCGTGGCTGCTGGTGATCGTGCCGACGATCGGCGGGCTGATCAGCGGGTTCCTGGTATTCAAGCTCGCACCCGAGGCGGAGGGCCACGGGACAGACTCGGCCATCGACGCGTACCACAACAAGGCGGGCATGATTCGCCCGCGCGTGCCGCTGGTAAAGATGATCGCGTCGGCGATCACGCTGGGCACGGGCGGGTCAGGTGGTCGCGAAGGGCCGATCGCGCAGATCGGCGCGGGATTCGGATCGTTCCTTGCCTCGCGGCTGAAACTGTCGGAGAAGGAGCGCCGCATTCTGCTCGCTGCGGGCATGGGCGGCGGGATCGCGGCGATCTTTCACGCGCCGCTCGCGGGCGCCATCTTTGCCATCGAGGTGCTCTACCGCGACCCGGACTTCGAGGCCGAGGCACTGATCCCCGGGTTCATTTCCGCCACGGTCGGGTACTGCGTGTTCAGCGTGGTGATGAGCATCTGGTTCGGAATCGACGCGTTCGTGCCGCTGTTTGACGTGTCGGAGGGCATTCGCTTTCGCGATCCGGTGCTGCTGATTCCGCTGACCGCGCTGGCGGCGGTGATGGTGATCGCGAGTTGGTTTTATGTGCGGTGCTTTTATTTGGTCAACGCACGGTTTATCAGTTTGCGCATGCCGAACATGTTGAAGCCGGCAATTGGCGCGTGTTTGACCGGCGTGCTGGCGCTGGCGATGTACTACGCGTTTGACAGCAACGGCGACAGGGCGGGTCACGACAGTCTGGCGGTGCTGTCCGCGGGGTACGGGTACTTGCAGCAGGTGCTGCGGTCGGCAGACGGGTCGACGCTGATGATCGGCGTGCTGATTGCCGTGGGGCTGGGCAAAATTTTGACGACGTCGCTGACGATCGGCTCGGGCGGTTCCGGTGGCGTGTTCGGGCCAAGCATGGTCATCGGCGGAACGCTGGGCGCGGCGGTGGGCATGGTTTTCAAGGAGGTCATGCCCGGTGTGCCGGTGCGGGTGGACGTGTTCGCAATCCTGGGCATGGCCAGCTTTTTCGCCGCCGCCGCCAACACGCCGGTGAGCACGCTCATCATGGTCTCCGAGCTGACCGCCAGTTACGAGTTGCTGCTGCCTTCGATGTGGGTGTGCGCGCTGGCGTACGTGTTCGGCGGGCGTTGGACGATGTATCGCAAGCAGGTGGCCAACCGGCTCGAGTCGCCTGCCCATCGCGGGGACTTCATCATCGATGTGCTCGAGGGCATGCAAGTCGCCGATACCCTGCGGCCGGGCGACAGGTCGTTCACGTCCGTGCCCGAAGGAATGTCGCTTGGTGAGATCGTGCACATGATCACGGACACGAAGCAAAGCTGTTTTCCGGTCGTCGACGCGAACGGCGCGTATCGTGGCCTGTTTGGATTGGCGGACGTACGGCAGTTTCTATACGAAACGGGCGGCGTCAGCGACCTGGCGGTGGCACAGGACCTGGCATCGCCGGATGTCGAGCCACTGCAGTTGCAAACGGACCTGGGCAGCGCGATCGGCCGATTCGCGCAGGGCCGATTCGAAGAGTTGCCGGTCGTTGACGCAGACGCGCCGCACACAGTGGTCGGCCTCATCCGCCGGCAGGACGTGATCGCCGCGTACAGTTCGCGACTGGTGCAGCTGCGGCGGGACGAAGCGGAGGCGTGACGCGGTAAGCAGCGAATGACGAAGTACCCAAATACCCGATGACGAAGGACTGACGAGTGTCGAATGCGGAGCGACCCGCCGACATTCGGTATTCCCGGGGTATTGGGGTCTTTGGGTAATTCATGACCCTTTGCCCGAAACCCAACTCCCAACTCCCAACTCCCATGACCCCGCGCGTCTCGGTCATCATCCCCACGTACAACAACGCCCACTTCATCGCCCAGGCGATTGAGAGTGTGCTGGCGCAGTCGTTTGATTCGTACGAGGTCATCGTCATTGACGACGGGTCGACGGACAACACGCATGAACTGGTCGGCCGATTCGGCGCCCCGGTGCGATATGAGAAGCAGGCCAATGCGGGCGTGTCCGCAGCTCGCAACCACGGCATCAATGTGGCGCGGGGCGATCTGGTCGTTTTCCTCGACGCCGACGACACGTTTTACCCCGACAAACTGGCTCGGCAAAGCGCGATGTTCGACGCGGACGCGAAGTTGGGCGTTGTCAACAGCGGCTGGGACATCGTCGGCGAGTCGGGGGATGTGTTACGCGAGCGCCGACCGTGGGAGGAAACGCCGCGGCTGGACCTGCTCGCCTGGCTCACCTGGAAGCCGGTGTTTCCGGGGGCGCTGATGGTACGCCACGACTGGCTGGTGACTGTCGGCGGGTTCGACACGAACTTTTCGCAGGCGGAGGACGTGGACCTGGTGCTGCGGCTGTCGCTGGCGGGCGCAAAGGCGGCGTGGCTGCACGAGCCCACCGCCACCTACCGCCAACATGCGGGCAACGCGATGAACAACGCGCTGGCGCAGGCGCATGGCATTTATGCGGTACTCGAAAAGTTTTT
>NZCH01000094.1 GCA_002688155.1 Phycisphaerae bacterium | reverse complement strand
TCTGCGTGTACAACCGTTGCTTGCCATCCTTGGCCATACTGACATGATCGGATCAATGGCACACGGGGCGCCGAAAACTGTGAACAGTTACGGAATAACCAATGCGATACTGCGATCTGCACACCCATTCGACCGCATCGGACGGCACGACACCGCCGGCGGAGCTGCCGGCGCTCGCGCGGCGCGCCGGACTTTCCGCCGTCGCGCTGACAGATCACGACACCACGGCCGGACTCGTGCAGTGCGCTCATGCGTGCGAGGAGCAGGGTGTTCAGTTCGTCCCGGGCATCGAGGTCTCGGCCGACCCGGGACCTGCGCCCCCGCCCCCGGAAACCGCCGAAGACGACGTGGCGCACGACGCCGAACAGCGCCGCGGAACGCTGCACATCCTCGGCCTGTTCATCCGGCACGACGATTCACAGATCGCACAAGTCGAACAGCGCATGCGCGACGCACGCGACAGCCGAAACCCCGCGATCGTCGACAAGCTCAATGAACTGGGCGTCGACATCAGTTACGACGACGTGCTTGACCTGGCGCGCCGGCAGGGTGCGGCCATCATCGGCCGGCCACACATCGCACAGGTCATGCTCGACCGCGGCCACGTCGCCACCTTGCGCGAGGCGTTCGAGCGTTACATCGGTCAAAACGGTATCGCGTATGTCCGCCGCGATCGGCTGCCCGCACGCGATGCTATCTCCGCCATACACCACGCCGGCGGACTCGCGATCATGGCGCACCCGATCCAAACCGGGCTGAGCGATCCCGGTCAACTCGAACAATTAGTCGTACAACTCAAAGACCTGGGACTCAACGGCATTGAAACGCGACACAGCGACCATTCGCCGCACCTCGCTGAACAGTACGAACTCATCGCATCGCAGCTCAACATGCTCACCAGCGGTGGCAGCGACTTTCACGGCGATCGTAAAGATGTCATGCTGGGCGGACAGCGCGTTCCGCTTGAAGTGTATGAACGACTGCACAACGCGTGGCAAAAGCGCGATACATGACCGGCTTACCATTGACAACACGATGACTGGAACGACTTTTGGCGGTACGATCATCGGCCGTATATTCCAGAGAACTCAACATGAAAGGAGCTCATGCCGTTTGCCATCAAACCCAAACAGACCGTCCTGTTCACGGGAGATTCAATCACCGACTGCGGCCGGCGCGAGGAGCACGCGCCGCTGGGTAACGGGTACGTGCGCCTGTGCGCAGAACTGATTCAAATCAAGTACCCCGCCCACGGCCTGAATGTCATCAACACCGGCATCGGCGGCAACACCACGGCCGATCTGACGAACCGCTGGACCGACGACGTGATCAAACATAAGCCCGACTGGCTGAGCATCAAGATCGGCATCAACGATATTCACCACTGGCTGCGCGGTTCGGAAGATTTAAAGATTTCACCTGAAGAGTTCGCGGATCGGTACGACGCGCTGCTCAAACGCGTCAAGGCCGAAACGCGCGCAAGGGTCATTTTGATGGAGCCGTTTTACATGTCGACGGACTGCTCGCCGGGCTCGTTTCGGGTGGACATCCTCAAGGAACTGCCCAAGTACATCCGCACGGTCCGCATGCTGTCGCGCAAGTACCGCACGAAGCTGGTACGCACACACACGCTGTTTGCACAACAACTCAAGTACACGCCCGCGGACCTGTGGGGTCCCGAACCGGTACACCCCTACGCGTGCGGTCATCTGCTGATGGCACAGGGCTGGCTTGCGGCGATGGGTGGGTGATGCGGGGGCGGGCACCCATTCCGGGAAGGATCGCAACCTCTGGGAGCAACAACACTTTTCGGTTTCAATCTGACATCGCGACGGGGTGTTTGGTGTCATGATTGTCCGCTTCGGCTCACTCCCAAGTCAGAAGCAGATGACAAAGTGCTGCACGCTATTGTTTATCGTGGCGGTCATCGTCCTGGTGATTAGTGCGGTCGCGGTGGTGTAGCCGGTCACGCCGATCCCCGGGCGCAGGCGGCGACGCAAATAACGACGCCAACGGCCCCCATGGCAATCGCGGCGGCCGACGGAAACGCTCAGGCCAGTCGCCATTCTCTTTTGTAAGCCGATGATGCTGTGACGCGGCCGGAAAATCACACGGCCAAGGTTACAAATAACGAAATTGAACGTGCTGTACGGTGACCGGGTTCGAGTTATTCGGACCTTTGCTTGATGGTTATCCGGACATTGTGACAGGCGTGAAAGTGGTTCAGGCAGTGGTCCGCGAACATGGACGCAGCTTCAGGCACGAAGAACCAGCAGAAACACGTTCGCATCCAACGCGTCTGGAGGCCAAGGTCTGAATAACCAGACTGGATATTGCGTTTCTGTCATTGGCATGCGTTATTCAGACTTGGTTGTAACGGTTATTCGGACTCGGTATGGCAGGGTACGTCCGTGCATTGTCGCATTGGTTAAACGATTACGAAGCCGCGAGTTGCGGCCTGCCTGGCAACACCTCTCGCATATCTCGATCAGACCAGATTCTGGCTAAAGTAATTATCAGACCCTGGTCCGCGAGTTATTCGGACCTTCCGTTCGATATTATTCGGACTCACTTGCCTGGCCCAGGGGACTTAAGTCCCCCGGCCCTGCGCAGTGGTTCCCTCGCGCTCGACACGCTCACGTGGTAGCGTGTGTACGCCATGCGCATTGCCCTGGCCCAGACCAACCCGACGATCGGCGCCATCGCCGACAACAGCGCCGCCTTGGCGGAAGCGATTGACCGCGCCCGCAACGAGCGTGCGGATCTGGTCATCTTTCCCGAGTTGTCGGTGATCGGCTACCCACCCAAGGACCTGCTGCTCAAGCAGGACGTCATCGGGCATTGCGAGCAGTCGGTGCGCGACCTGGCGGCGCGGTGTACGGATATCGCGGCGATCATCGGCTACCCGTGCGTATCCGACCGTACCGTCGGCCAACAGCTGTACAACGCCGCCGCGTTCTGCGCCGGCGGCCAAATCGCGTACCGACACGTCAAGTCGCTTCTGCCAACGTACGACGTGTTTGACGAAACGCGTTACTTCGAACCCGCCAGCGATGATGCAGCGTTCACGCCCATCGCCCTCGATTCGATTCCCGGGGCGGGGCCGGGCGTGAGGCTGGGCATCAGCATCTGCGAAGACCTGTGGAACGACGAGGCGCTCCTGCCTCGCCAGTTGTATGACGTTGACCCGGTTCAGTGCATCATGCAAGGCGGCGCGAACATGTTGGTCAATTGCTCCGCGTCGCCGTTCGTTCAGGGCAAACACGGGTTTCGTCTCGAACTGGCCAAAAGCGCCGCGATGAAACACAACGTGCCAGTCATTTACTGCAACCAGGTCGGCGGCAACGACGAACTGGTCTTCGACGGCAACAGTTTCGTCATGAACGCGGCCGGTGAGGTGATCGCGCACGCCAAAAGCTTTGACACCGATCTGCTGATCGCCGACTTGCCCGTCGCCCCCGGAAACACCCCCGGAAACGTCACCGGTGACGCGTCGCGCAACCGGATCGAGCGCGACGTCACCGGCATCGCATCGATCTACAACGCGCTGGTACTTGGCCTGCGCGACTATTGCCGCAAGTGCGGGTTCGGATCGGTCGTCGTGGGCCTGTCGGGCGGGATCGACTCGGCGGTCGTCGGCGCGATCTGTGTCGGCGCGTTGGGAAACGACAATGTGCGCGGCGTCACCATGCCGTCGCGATACAGTTCGCAAGGCTCGATCGATGATGCCCGCGCACTGGCACAGTGCACCGGCATCGAGTTTCACGTCATCCCCATCACCGAAGCGCACGACGCGTTCGAGCACATGCTCGCCGCGCCGTTTGAAGGCTTGTCGCCTGACGTGACCGAGGAAAATGTGCAGGCGCGTATCCGCGGTGTCATCCTCATGGCCATGAGCAACAAATTCGGCTCACTGCTGGTCACCACAGGTAACAAAAGCGAGCTCGCGGTGGGCTACTGCACGCTTTACGGTGACATGGCGGGCGGCCTGGCGGTACTTTCGGACGTACCCAAGACCATGGTCTGGGAACTGGCGCGGTGGATCAATGACGCGCCCGACTCGCCGCTGCGGGAACAGTTCGGCGGCGTCAGGCAAGTCATTCCCGAATCGTCAATCACCAAAGCCCCCAGCGCCGAATTGCGCCCTGACCAGACTGACCAGGACTCGCTGCCACCCTACGACGTACTCGACCAGATAGTCGAACGCTACGTTGAACGCGAACAGCCGCTCAGGCAAATCATCGCAGACACCGGTTTCGATGCCGCCACTGTGCAGCGCGTAGCGCGCATGATCGACGTGAACGAATACAAGCGCAAGCAGGCGGCGCCTGGCTTGAAGGTCACCGGCCGAGCATTCGGCTTCGGCCGACGCATGCCCATCGCGCAGCGGTACGACGGGCGCGTGGGTGTGATATCGAACGTGTGAAACTATTTGCGGAACAGACGCTTTAGTTTCTTCACGGCAGGCTGCAGAAACAGGTTAGGATCGTGCGTCGCGAGCCGTACAAACGATTCAATGATTTGGCGCAAGCAGCCCGTCGCACATCTGCCAACCAGTCTAGCCTTTTGAATAACCGCCCGTGAGAGGCGATGGTGACTAACGAACGCCCAATGCGCCTCGTAAGCGTCGAACCTGCGCGAGCATTTGATGGTGGTCCGATTATCCAGCGTGGCATCAACAAGCGAACATGGATAAAAACCAAGCCCACGGATTGCTGTCCGTGGGCTTGGTTGTGTGGTTCTTCGTTTTCGAACGAAGCCGCCCGCTCAAATGTCGTAATACATCATGAACTCGTACGGGTGCGGGCGAAGGCGCAGGGCGTCTACTTCGTTTTCCAATTTGTATTCGATCCACGTATCGATCACATCGGGTGTAAAGACGCTGCCTTTGAGGAGGAAGTCGTGGTCGTCCTCCAGTGCGCCCAGCGCTTCTTCAAGTGAGCCTGGCGTCTGCGGGATACTGGCGGCCTCTTCGGGCGCCAGGTCGTAGAGGTTCTTGTCCAGCGGTGCGCCCGGGTCGATTTTGTTTTCGATGCCGTCCAGAGCCGCCATGAGCATGGCGGAGAACGCCAGGTACGGGTTGCAACTCGGGTCGGGGCATCGGAACTCGATGCGCTTGGCTTTGGGGCTGGGCGAGTAGACGGGTATGCGGATCGACGCCGAGCGGTTGCGCTGGCTGATCGCCAGGTTCACCGGCGCCTCGAACCCGGGCACCAGACGCTTGTAGCTGTTCGTGCACGGGTTTGTGAAAGCGAGCACCGCGGACGCGTGTTTGAGCAGTCCGCCAGCCGCGTGCAACGCCATCTGTGAAAGCCCGGCGTAACCGTCGCCGGCGAACAGCGGCTTGCCGCCTTCCCACAACGACAGGTGTGTATGCATGCCTGACCCGTTGTCATTCCACACCGGCTTGGGCATGAACGTGACGGTCTTGCCGTGCCGTGCCGCGACATTCTTGACGATGTACTTGTACTTGACGAGGCTGTCGCCCATGGGAACCATCTTGGCGTAACGCATGTCGATTTCCGCCTGCCCGCCGGACGCCACTTCGTGGTGATGGCATTCCACATCAATGCCCGCTTCGAGCATGTGCATCACCATCTCGGAACGGATATCCATATGCTGGTCGGAAGGCGGCGTCGGGAAATACCCCTCCTTATAACGCAGCTTGTGCCCGAGGTTGGGTCCTTCGTCAGTACCGGTATTCCAGGCGCCTTCGATTGAATCGATCGAGTAGTACGACTCGTGTTCGTTCGCGTCATACTGGACGTTATCGAAAATGAAGAACTCGGCTTCGGGACCAAAGTATGCGGTGTCGGCAACGCCCGAGTCCTGCATGAACTTGATCGCTTTCTTGGCGATGTTACGCGGATCGCGTGTGTAGTTTTCGCGGGTGAGCGGGTCCTGAATATTGCAGAGTACCGCCAGCGTGGTGATCGCCAGGAACGGATCGAGAAAAGCCGTCTCCGGCTGGGGCATGAGCAACATGTCCGACTCATTGATCGCCTGCCAGCCGCGGATCGACGAGCCGTCAAACCCGAACCCGTCTTCGAATGACTCTTCGGTAAGTTCACCGATCGGGTACGACGTATGCTGCGCCATACCGGGAAAGTCGATAAAACGCAGATCTAGAATCTTCACGTCCTTTTCCTTCGCCAGTGCGATGACTTCTTTGGGCGTCACGTTCATTTCCTTTCAAAAATGTGATTCAAAGCGAGAATCGGTTTAACGGTAATTTCCTGGATCAAGCTTCATGGGAGTGCGTCAGGCCCTTGCGCGGCAGCAGTCACAACACGTCCCGGTAACGGATCAATCAAAAACACACGCACTATCTGGGCCTTCCCTAGCCCCACAGGTCCCTGCTCTTTGCCCACGAAGGGTGCGTATTCTAACAATCCGGCACGTTACGCCAAGTTGAGCTGTTGCGCCCGCCAGCCGGGCAGGAGGGTAATTGTGGACATGAAACGACGGCCACCGTGCAGGTGACTCACCGTGATCGAGGGTGGCTTTGCTCGCAGTATGTGGTGATGGCGATGCGTCGACGTGCGCTAATGCCCGTGATCGCGCTCGCCGAATGACTGCGTCACTCTGTCAATCACTGCGTCGAGCACCGCTGCGTCCTTGGCTTCCGCGTTGAAACGCAGCAGTGGCTCTGTATTGCTGGCACGCACGTTCAGCCACCACCCGCCGGGCAGGTCCGCGCATTGGTCACGTGACCACGCGTCGACGGTCACGCCGTCTAACTCATCAATCTGCGCCTTACCGGTGAACCGGTCCTTGAGTTTTCGCATGACCGCGTCCTTGTCATCGGTACGAAAGTTTATTTCACCGCTTGTCGGGTACTTTTGAAACGGCGCGATCAGCGCGCTCATTGACTTGTCCGTGTGGCCGAGCATGTGGATGACCGATGCGAGCGTGATCGCGCCCGAGTCGGCGTAATAGTTGTCGCGAAAGTAAAAGTGGCCCGACAGTTCGCCGCCGAACACGCCTTGCGACTCACGCAGTTCGTGCTTCATGAACACGTGTCCGACGCGGCAGCGCATGGGTGTAGCGCCGAGTTCTTCGATCGTTTCGGCCACGACCTTGCTCGACCGCAGGTCATAGAGGACCATGTTGCTGCCGGCGATCGCATCAGGGATCGGGTTATTGTCAGTCGGATCCGTGTGCTTTAGAAAATGCCCGCACAGCAGGGCCGTAAGGTGATCGCAACCGATGATTCGCCCCTGCTCATCGGTGAGCATGCACCGGTCGGCGTCACCGTCAAAACACGCGCCCAGTGCGGCGCCGTGCTTGCGCACCGCGTGCTGTGTCGACTCCATGTTCCTGGCGACCAGTGGATTCGGTTCATGCACAAACGATCCGGTGATTTCAAAATTCAGCGCAACAATTTCCAGGCCCTCTAGTCCTTCAAACACCTTGGGTATCAACTTGCCCGCCATACCGTTAGATGCGTCGATCACCACCTTCAGCGGCTGTCTCGTCTTCGCCGGGCGACGATAAAATCGAAGGATGTGCTCACGGTACGCGTCCCAGACGTCGTGCCTTTCGCAACTGTTTTGTTCTGATTTGGCGGACAGGTCATGTTCACCCAGTGACTGGGCGATCTGTTTGATGTCGCTTAACCCGGTCGTCGCGCCGATCGGTTGGGCCAGCGGACCTGAGATTTTAAATCCGTTGTACTGCGGCGGATTGTGGCTGGCGGTGGTCTGTATGCCGCCGGCACAGTCCAGGTGATTCACGGCAAAGTAAATCACTGACGTATCACACATGCCCACGTCAATGACGTGCGCGCCGGCACTGCGCAACCCGTCAATGAGCGAGGACTGCAGTGACGGGCTGCTCGTTCGCATGTCCCGGCTGACTACGACACGCTTGCCCGCGTCGCCGCCAGGGACCTGCGGATGCGTCAGCAGAAACCGCCCTGCCGCGACGCCGATTCGCCGCGCTGCCTCTTCATTGAGCGGATCGGGGTACACCCCGCGAACGTCGTATGCCTTGAAAATCTGATCGAGCATGAATGCTTTCCCTTGAATTCCGATTACCTATTTCATGTTTCCGTTTTTCATGCCCCGCAACCCGATTGCCCATAGCGGGCCATTGTCGCACATCATCACCAAAACTGTAACAAACGAACCGTAATCACCTGCACAACCGATGAACCTTCCGCCGGGGGTGTGCGTTAAACTACCGATGATGCATAGGCGTCTGGTTATCACAGCGGTTACCGCGGGGCTGGCGTTGGTCGCGTTCCTGCTGACGTTTCTGTTCGATCCGCCAGAGGGTCGCGACGACACGCGTGGGACGATCGACGCCCGGCCGGTCACCGACGCGCCGTTGCCTAATACGGACAAGACGACGCTGTTCATCTCGCCGGGTCATGCTCCCGACCAGGTGACCGGCCGGGACTATTACGTGCGCTCGATCGACCGGGAGGGGCGGATTATTGAGGCTCTGGGGCGAACACACAAGGCGCTGCCCGGCAACGAGCACGACATCGGCGGGCCTGACATCCGCGTTCACATGCAGCCCAAGCGCCGGGTCGTGCAGATCACCGCGATTCGCAGCCGGTTCGTCGCGCCCGACAACGCGCCGCGAAGCGGCATGCTCGATGGCAACGTCGTCATTGCCCTCTACGAAAGCCCGGAAGGGCAAGACGTGATCGTTGACCGCATGCGCTCGCCGCACATTCGGTTGCTCGTCTTTCTTGAACAGGCGCACTTTGACCTGACGCTTAACCGGATCACCAGCGACGGTAAGGTTCAGGTGACCTCCCAGGTGGCGGACTTCCGCGGCACAGGTCTGGACCTGGTGCTCAACGAGCGTGCCGGCCGAATCGATCGACTGGAGATCAAACAGGGCGATCAACTGCGCTTCGCATCGAACATGGATGCGCTGGGCAGCCGCGAAACACCAACGAGGGAAGAACGTCGCACGCAACGCCAGGCGCGCCGCCGGGACAAGCGCTCCTCGCTGGTGTATTACCGCGGCCGGTTCCTTGAACAGGTCCACGTCACGTCCAATCGGATCAACATGACCGGCAGTGAACTGCACGCGGTGTTCCGTTTTGATCGCGACGACGAGTCGTCACTGTTGATCAACTCAATGGGCGTACGCGATGAGAGTTCGCGTGACGGCACAATGCCGGGTCTGCTTTCGATTGCAAAGGCATGTGCGAAGCTCACGGATGAATTGCCTGGACACCCCGTCTTGTTGAGACGGGGTCGTTCGAACAGTATTTCGGCATCACCGCTCACATCGATCATTGCGATGGTGTACGCCACGGCATTGACCGACGGTTACCGTGAAAACGCGCGATCGCTGCTGCCGCGTACGGACAACGACATCGTCGTGCACTGGGCCGGTCCCTTCGTTCTCACGCCCGAGCCCGACCCGGACCCACGCCCGCAGGCCAGCGACGACCTGGTGCTCGAACTTATCGGCCGCCCGCTGCGCGTGACCACGACGGACGACCAGGTGATCGAAGCCGCGCGGCTTACCTACCGTACCGGGTCAGGCAAACTTTCTTTGATCGGCAAACATGAGGGTAATGTCGTGCCGATCACCGTCGACGCGCCAGGCGCTGCCAAACTGCGGTGTGGGCCGGACGCGCGGCTGGTGATCGATCAAAGTGCCGCAACCGGCACGGTGGACGGGCCGGGCACGCTTGAGACCCGGCCGATGTTTCAACCCGCCAACTCGCTTGACGCCCTTCGCGCGAGTGCTGACCAGCGTGATCGTGACAATGACTGGTCGAAAGGGTTAAGGGCACGTTGGCGTAAGAGCCTGCAGTTCACTTTCTACCAGGACGAGCACGCCATTGACGAAACCGACGACGCCAATGACCGCCCCGGCCATGCGTCGCCTGTCGACACGTCACAATCAGGCGACGAGGTTCAGGACGGGCCGCGAACCGGTTTTGCATCGTTGCGCGGGCTTCGTTCGGCGCAGTTTGACGGTGACGTGCGCGTCAATCACCCGCAACTCGGGCTTGACGCCCAGCAACTGGCGATCGCTTTCGCGCGGCCGGCGAAAGAGGGTGAGGTGGAAGATCGCAGCACGCCTACAGAAATCAAGGCGCAGCACGCCGTGCATGTACAGGCACAAGGCAACGCGAAGCACGATCCGTTCGACGTGTACTGCGATGACCTGTTGGTCATCATGGTGCCGGCGCTGGGCGGACGAATCGAGCCGGACCAACTGATCGCCAAAGGCAACGTGCGCCTCGAGCAGTTCGACAAGACGTTCGAAGCAGGGCACGTTGACATAGACCTGCTGACGGGTGAGCAGCGCGTCAAAGCGCTCGCGGACCAGTCCGGTGATCGAGACGGTACGAGCAACGAAAGCCCATCGCGCCAGCTGGCGATCAATACGATCACCGCGTCCGACGGCGTGCAGGGGGAAATGTCTGACCCGGCAGCGCTGGTTACCGCCGCGCGCGTCGTCGCCGATGCCGCCACCCGGCAAGTCACGTTTTATGGCGACGCCAGCGCGCCCGCCCGACTGATACGCCACCCCGCTGCGCTGTCCGCCCATGAAATCGTCATGAACGAGGTGACGCAAACCGTGCGCTCCAACACTGCAGGCACATTCATCTTTCGGGACCACGCTGACACTGTGCGCCCAAAGGACGAAGCGCCTGGCGAGTCCGGCGGGCAGCGTGATGAATACGTCGAACTGGTCGTACGCTGGGCGCAATCGATGTACTTCGATCACCGCATGGGCCTGGTGCAGGCACGCGGTGACGTGCAGACGACCAGCCAGCGCGGGCAGGACAACACGCTCATGCGCGCCGACGAACTGCAACTGGAACTGATGCCCGTGCCCCACGAGACGCCCGCACTCACATCCGACAACGACGAAGATCCGGCCAGCACCCAGTGGACCGTGCGCAAGGCGTCGGCGATCGGCAACGTCACGTTCGAAGCGCAGCAGTGGGAAAACCGCGACGCAGGCGACCTTCGTGCACGGCTTCAGGTCAAGGGTCCCAGAGTCGATATCGACGCGCCCGCCGAACGGGTCGAGGTCATCGGGCAAGGAACCATGCTCGTCGACGACAAACGCGCCGCGGGCGAAACACGATCAGTCGCCGGTGTTCAGTTCGCCAATGGCGGCCTCACACTTTTTAAGTGGGACGACGCGCTCACCATCGACGCGTTTCACAACGATATCCTCATCGAAGGCAAATCGCAGATGCTGCATCGGCCGGTAACCGGTGACGACATGCAGGTAGCCGACAAATACGTGCAACTCGACTGCCGTAGGCTGACCGCGGATCTGTCGTCCACGGGCGGCTTAAGTGCGCTGACCGGCAACGCCGACGCCACGCGCGACGCGCGCATCAACAGCGTCAGCGCCGACGGCGATGTGCGCATTTTGCACGAAACTCAAACGATCACGGCCGATCGCGCCATCTACAACGGCGCCGACGAAATCGTCACGCTCGAAGCCGATGGCAACAACTACGTCCGCGTGTTCGATGACAATGACGTAGCAAGCAAGTCGGCACAGCGCATCGTTTGGGAACTTTCAACCAACACATTTCGCATGACCGCACCGGGCCCGACGATCGTGCCGATGACGCGTAAACGTGTTCGGTGATGGAGCTTGCACACCCACGGATGCAAATCGTGGGCTTCTGGCGTCGACCGGCACAACATGAATGGCTTCTCACCACGAATCCAACTCACCATTGCGATACGCGCGCAAAAACTGCTTGCAGTTGCGGTCTTCGCCCACAAGCATGGCCTTCGCATATTGATACGGCGCGCTGTCCTGGTCGAGTTCGATGACACCGTGAATCGGTCTTGCGACCGGGTCGATGATGCCGCCGTCGGCGCCGTATTCGATCGCGAGGTTGATGAACACGTCGTTGACCAGCCGGCGGGCGGGGATGCCGAACGAGACGTTGCTCATCCCGCCGGTGATGTG
>NZCH01000093.1 GCA_002688155.1 Phycisphaerae bacterium | reverse complement strand
GCACGACGCCCATCTGTTCGACGACGACGGCAATGATTGCGTCGCGTGTCCCGCATGCGGGAAGCAGATTCTTGCCGTTGCGCCGGTGTGTCATCGTTGCAAAGCGCAATTCGTCGGCGAGGCGTGGGAGGGCCACGTCGTGGGTCGACCAGCCATCGGGTTACCCAACTGGGTCATCGGCACGGCCGTCGTCGTCGTAATCGCGTTTATACTGTGGGCCGTGTTGTAGGCGCTTTGATATAATGCGCGTTGATACACAGGGGTGTATCGTTCATTTCTCAAGGGATCGTAAGATGAAACTCATCGTAGGCATCCTGGTTGTGGTAATTGGTTTGTTTGTCGTTGTGATCTGGCTGGCCACGGGCGCGGGGAACACGCTCGCGAATCAGGCGCAAAAGCTCGAGGAGACTGCCGCACGGGGCGCGGACTGGCTCGACGTCGTCGCCTACAAAAAACCCAAGCAATACTTCAGAATTGACGGTGAACACAACATGGGAAGACGGCGCCGGACGTGGAATGAGCAGGAGATTGCGGACGCGATTGGCAAGAATCAACTGCCCGAGGGCTTCATGTTCGAGTACATCCTTGGCAGTGATCTGGAGTACCTCGTGTATTTTAATTCCAAAGGCAAAGTAACCAGTATCAAGAAGAGGCCCTCAATGTCGGATCTCGCGGAAGGCAAGCTTTTCACTCACTAGATCGCAACGCCGTCTCTGCGGCTGGTCGGTCTGAAATGGGTTCCGTCTGATTCAACCAGGGAAGTACTCGGCGCGCTATGGACACACCCGCCCCATCGCCGGACCAAGATGATTTGGGTAACCGCGACGCGATGAACGCGGACGTGGCCGATTCACAAACGCCAGCGGCGGCGAAAACCGCAGACGAAGAAGCAAGCCCGCCGCTTAGCGCCGTCGAGCAGGCGCTGTACGAGGGGAGATTCGATACACGCGATTCGATGTTGCTCGAGGTCGGCCTGCCCATCGCGCTGCTGGTCGTCGGTGTTGTGCTGCACATCGCGGTCGCGCGGACGCTGGTCTGGCCAAGCGCGACGTGGCCGGTGGCGGCGTGGATCGCCGTCACGTTCGTGTTACAGGTGGTGTTCATGTTGCCGCTCACCGTGGTGAGCGTGCTGATGACCGCACGCTGGTTCGATTACAGCGTCGGTAGACTCGGCTTTGCGATGCTGAAGATCTCGGCGATCACCTTTGGATCAGCGAGCCTCGGCGACGCGCTGATCGCCGCAGGCATTCTCAACTACAGTTTCAGTTGGGAAGTCGTCGTCTTTGGTTTCGCGGCCTGTTTGATCACGGCCGGCGTGCCCGCAGCAGCGCTATTTCGCGTCGGCCTGCACGAAACCGCGATCTTCACGTTGCTCATGTTCGCACCGCGCATGATCCTGGCGTTCGGAATCGCGGCGTGTTTTCCGCAGAAAATCCCGTGACGCTACCCGGCCGGCTCAATCGTCACGGACAGCCTTCGGCTGGTGAATTGTTGCGCGTACAACTCGGCGCGTTCACGGTGAATGGACAGCAGCAACGCCACACCGGTTTTGTGCGCTTCGAGCATGCGAATCATCGCCTCCTGTCCGTCAAGCGGCGTGAGCATCACGATCGTGTCGATGACGTATTCCATGTCATTGACGTCGTCGTTGTGCAATAAAACCTTCCACGGCGGCAACGGGCGCGGCGGCGACTTGTGTGGCCGCGTTTTCGTAGGCGGCTCAGCGACCTGGGGTTTTGATGGTGCGGCAGTTTGCTTTGACATGTAGTTTCTTTCATCAATCATTGCAGCAATGACGGCGATAGGCAAGTCCCGCGTCAATCTGATTCTCATGCCGCCTTCGCACGGTCGCCTCCGGGCAGCCACGCTCCGACGGCGGGGTCCTGTTCAGCATGCTGTTGCGTGATCACGGACTTGTGCAGCGTCAGTTCATCCACCACCTGGCCCGCTCACCGACTACGTGCCTGATCGTTGACACTCGGTTCATTCGGCAGTGCGCTGCAAGGACATCGTCTTCGTCACGCAGTTCGAGAAGGGCGACGATTCGGTTCCTGGCGCGCTGTGATAGCGCAAACGCCATCAGCGTGACGGGATTGAACAGGCTGGATGTGTGAAACAGGATCGCTCATCCGTCGAACGTCATGCATTTGCGTCGTTGAATTCATCAAACTCGCCTCTCTCGTCGGCTTCTTCGACATACCTGGCGAATTCGTTGACCTTGTAACTGATGAACACGAACGCGTGATGTAGAGCGAGCCATTCTATGTCGGCCGGATCCTCGTCGAGGTCTTTACGCAAGCGGTTGAGTTCTGCGAGAAGCGGTTCTGGTTTCATGGGAGGTATCCGCGGATCACCGGGGAAAAGATTTCCCCTTGGCCGGGGGCATTGATCAACAATTCACACGGTTACGGCGCCGGTGATCAGTTCAGCGGCTTCGATCAGGTCCGCAGCGGTGCGCAGTGTTGGGAGCTGTGATTTGGCATCTTCGAGCAACCCGCGCGCGACGTCGACGTTTGTACCTTCCAGTCGCACGACCAGCGGAACCGTAAATCCCACAAGGTCGGCGGCACGGATGATTGCACGTGCGATCGTATCGCATTTGGCGATGCCGCCGAAGATGTTCACCAGTACGCCTTCGACCTTGTCGTCCGACAAAATGATGCGAAACGCCTCGGTGACCGCCTCTTCGCTGGCGGATCCGCCAACATCGAGGAAGTTGGCGGGCTCGGCGCCGTGGAGTTTGATCATGTCCATCGTCGCCATTGCCAGCCCTGCGCCGTTGACCAGACAACCGATGCGGCCGTCGAGTTTGATGTACGACAGTCCGTATTTCTGCGCACGCCGCTCGTGCGCGTCTACTTCCTGTTTGTCCTCAAGCTGCGCGATATCTTTGTGGCGAAACAACGCATTGTCATCGAAGTTGATTTTGGCGTCGATCGCAAGCACACGCCCGTCGGGGTGGTCATCGTCCGCGGGTGTAAGCACCAGCGGGTTGATTTCCGCCAGCGATGCGTCGGTGTCGAGCATCAGCCGGCACAGCGAGGCCATGATGCCGCACACCTGTGACACCTGTTTGCCTGTAAAGCCAAGTCCAAACGCCACCTTCCGGGCCTGGTACGAACGCAGACCCGCGTCCGGGTCGATCGGTTCGCGCAAAATCGCGTCGGGGTTTTCTTTTGCGATCGTTTCGATATCAACGCCGCCCTGCGCCGAGGCGATGAGCACCGGCCTGCGGCCCGCTCGATCGACTGCCAGGCCCAGGTAAAACTCGTTTTTTATGTCAACGCCGGTCGCGACGAGCAGTTGCCGCACGGGTACGCCCTGCGGGCCGGTTTGGGGCGTAACCAGCGGCTTCGACAGGATGTCCTGGGCGACCTCTCGCGCTTCATCGGCGCTGCGGACGAGTTTAACGCCCCCCCCCTTGCCTCGCCCACCTGCGTGTACTTGTGCTTTGACCACCGCAAGAGGCGCGCTCAACTGATCAAATGCGGCTGCGGCGGCATCGGACGATTCGACCACGATCGCGTCGGGAACGGGGATGCCGAATTTCACGAGCAGCTCGCGCGCCTGGTATTCGTGCGCTTTCATGCGCGTATTGTTGAGGGAAACGTGCGAAGCCGCAAGCGGCGACGGACTACGCGATGACGGAACCGAGCGGGACGATCAGGCTGATCAGCTCGTCGAGCGTTTCGTAGTCCTTTGTCAAATCGATGGGCATGACAACGCCGTGATCGTGGTCGGAGTTGAGCACGACCATCTTTTCACCAATCACGTCGTAGCCCATGTCGGCGGGCTGATGTCCCAGCACGAACAACTTCACTCCCCAGCGCTCGGCGAGCTGGTCGGCGATGGCATCGGTCAGGTTTCGGCCCCACACCATTTTGTAGATGCTGCCGCCTCGGCCCAGGTCCGCATCGGTGGGCACGCGTTCAACGACGGCCGGGTCGAACGTATCGAGCGCGCGCGGTGACGGCAGGCTGTGCGCGCAGAACACACCGTTCTCGGTGCGCACCGCCGCCAGAAAGCTGCGGATGAACCCGCCCAGCGCGTCTCGGACTTCGTCCGCGTCGTCCGCGTAAATGAAATCAACACCTTCGTTAAACCGCTCGACGACGCTTACGCCGTCTTTGAGAATGCCTTCCCCCACGAGCTGCGCCAAGTCGTGGTTGGCCTGAATCAGGTGTACCTGGTTGGGGTATTGCAGTTTGAGCGCGGCGATCCGCGAGAGCATACGTATCGAGTAGTCACGTCCGCTTATGAGTTTCTCTCCATGCGAGATTTCGTGCAGGACGACGTGGTGGTCGGGGTCGGTGTGCAGTGCGGCAATGTTGAGGATGCGCGAGAAGTTCAGCCCGTTGTCGTGAAGGTCGCCGGTCATGGTGAGCATGCCGGTGCGTGGCAGATCAACGAGCGCGCCGGACCGCTGGGGATGGCCCATATTTGCTTGTGCGGCACGATCGAACAGGTCGATAACGGTGTCTGGGTCGTGTAGGTCCAGCCCTTCGCCCGGTGGGGCAGGCGGATCTAACGGCGTGGCAGCATCAGGGATCAGAAATGGGCTTTGACTATCGGACGTATCCATCCCATGTACTATCGGGCATTTATGCCTGATTCGCCACACCGGTGGTTGCACCAGGCCGCAAGCGGCGCGGTGCTGTGCAATACACCAGGCCCCTCGCACGTTAACCTTTTGTGAGCATTACATGTCGGCCCAAAGCGACCCTCAGTGCACGCGGCGGACGTTTGACCTGGCAGCGGCCGGCGACGCGGTGGCGTGGCGGCAGATCGTCGCACAGTACAGCCCACGCGTATTCGCACTGCTGGTCAAGCAGTGCGGCGACCGGGAATTGGCTGAGGAATTGACGCAGGCAGCGTTCGTGCAGATCGTCACCAGCATTGGCCGGTACGACGATCAGGGCCGATTCGACGCATACGTATTTCGCATCGCGATGAACAAGTTACGGGACGAGATGCGTCGCCGAGGTCGGCAGGCCATGACGATGGACATGACCGGCGCCCGTCAGGATGATGGCGGCGGCTCCGTCTGGGAGCAGACTCAGCATCGGATTATAGACCGGCATCCTACGGGCTCGACCGATCCGTTCGAGCATGCCAGCCGATCCGAGCAGGTCGAATTGGTACGATCAGCGATCACGAAGCTGCCCGACGCCGACCAAGAAGTGCTGCACTTGCGGCACATCGCCGGCCTCAGCTTCGTGCAGATCGCCGACACGCTGGATCAGCCGGTCGGCACCGTGCTGGCGCGAGGGCATCGGGCGCTGAAGAAACTGCGCACGATGCTTGAGTCTGAGGCGGAGGAATCACCGTCGGGCGCGTGCGACTAGGATCGCGCGTACGAATGGAACACCATGACCGAACCACGCGACATCACGAACCTGACGGACGAGCAGCGGCAACTTGAATCGTTGCTCGATGACGCGCTGCAGCCCGACGCGCGTGAGGTGCCGGCGGGTATGGTTGATCGAATTGTCGCAGCGACGGTCGATCAACTGCCGGCCCAGCGGCGCGATATCGTCGCCCGAATCAGTATCCCGGCTGCGGCAGTACGCATCGCGGCCGCGATCGTCATGGCGGTCATGATCGGCTGGGTTGTCACCGCCACGCAGGATACGCCGTCCGACTTCGACCGGATGCTCGCGCTCAATCATGAACTGAATCAAATGGCGCAACTGGCGACACTCGATGACGTCGACCGGCAGGTTGACCTGCTGAGCGTGTCAATCGAAGCGCTCGCGGCCGATTGGGATGACAACGAAAACGAAATCGATGAACTGTTCAACGACATCCAGCAACAACTCGATGACAGTGTCGGAGCGGAGTTCTTTTGACACGCGGTGTCGCGCAGCGGTAGCACCGCAGGTGGACCATGCAGCGCGTCCGACAGCACAATCAGGTTCAATCTTGAAGCGTTTGCACCATTTATGAAGCAGGGAACCAAACCATGACGACGCAACAACAAACAAAATCAGTAACGGTCACGTGGACGGCGGTCATCGCCGTGGCGCTGGTCGGGGCATTCACCGTCTTTGCGCCCGGGGCGCTGGCACAGGAGGTGGCGCAACTCGAGCAGTTCGCCACAGAACTGGCGCAACTGGATGTGGACAATGCCGGGGCAGACGAGGCGATGGACGACCCGCCTCCGCGAGAGCGCCGGGCGCACGGGCGGCGCGATGGCCAGGTCGACGGTCCGGATGATGGTCGAGGCCGGAAACGACGCAGGGGTGGCGAAGACGGCGGACGGTTCGGTGACCATCATCGAGGCAAGCGCGGCAAGGACGGGCATGGCCCAAGGGAGCGTCGGCTGCACCTCTCGAAGCAACGCATCGATGAGTTGATTACCACATTCAAGAGCGTCAACCCGGAGCTTGCTGAGCGCTTCGTCGCACGTGCGGGCGATCTGGACTCTGAACGCACCAGACAGGGTATCGCTACCCGGCTGGCGGGCATGGCGTGGCTTATGCGCATGGACCGCCTGCGACGTACCGACCCCGAGTTGTTTGAACTCAAGGTCCAGGACATGCGCCTCAAACGCTCAACACGCGACTTGGCACGCAAGTACCGTGAAGCGCGTAAAACCGAAGATGCGGACGCGATGTCGAAACTGAACGACCAGGTCCGCGGTCACGTGGCCAAGCACTTTGACGTCATTCAAAAAGTGCGTGATCACACATTGGCGCGACTCGAAAAGCAACTCGAAAAGTTGCGCAAGCAAGTCGAAACCCGAAGCAGCCATCGGGACGATCTAATCAACGAACGAGTCGAGAAAATCACCGGCGCAGGCGATCCGAGTCAACCGCAGTGGTGATTTGTCCGGGTTTTGAGTTTTGAGGCGGGGGACTCAAGTCCCCTGCCCGGTGGCTCGCGACGGATTTCTCAAACCGTGAAGTACTTCGCTTGCGGGTGATGCACGATGATTGCGCTGGTCGATTGCTCAGGTTCGATTTGCCAGTTCTCGGTCAGCGTGCAACCGATGCGGTCGGGCTTGAGCAGGGCAAACAGTTGCTGCTGGTCGGCCATGTTCGGGCAGGCGGGATAGCCGAACGAGTAGCGGCTGCCTTGATATTGTTGCTTGAACAGGCCATGTGTGTTGGGCGCATCGTCCCCGGCGATGCCCAGTTCCTGGCGCATCCGCTGGTGCCACAACTCGGCCAGCGCTTCGGCGCACTCGACGCCAAGCCCGTGCAGGAAAAGGTATTCCTGATACGCGTCAGATTCGAACAGATCGCGCGCCCGCTGGCTGACGTCGTGTCCGACGGTCACGCAGTGCATGCCAATCACGTCCACTTCGCCGGTGTCGCGGGCGCGTAAGAAGTCGCTGATGCACAGCCGGCGTTTGAGCTCCTGGCGCGGGAAGGTAAACCGTTGCACCGGGCATGCGTGATCATCGGGGTCGAAGATGATCATGTCGTCGCCGTCGGACCGGCAGGGGAAGTAGCCATACACGACCGCCGGGTGAAGAATCCGCTCATCGGCACACTGGTTTTTGAGCTGTTCGAACATGGGCAGCGCGCGTTCGCGGATCGTTGCGGCGTAGTCATCGTCCGTCATAGAACCTTTGCGAAAATGCCATTGCCCGCGAAACAGCGCGGTCGTGTTGATGTACGGATACACCTGTTCGGGTGGGACGTGTTCGACCACGCGTGTCCCCCAGAACGGCGGGGTCGGAACCGGCACGTCGATCGCCACGTCGCTGCGCGTCCGAACGGCGATGTCGATATTGCCTGCAAAGTCTGGCTTCGCGTTGCGACGCGATTTGTCCGACGTACCCGATTGCTGTATGTACGCTCGCCGGTTTACGCGTTCACTGATATCGCTGTTTAGTTGCTCAGTGTTCTGCGACGTGATCATTTTCATTACGCGCAGGCCTTCGAACGCGTCCTTGCCGTAAAAAAGGTCACCGTCGTACACGTCGCGCAGGTGTTCTTCCGCATACTGGCGGGACAGCGCTGCGCCGCCGAGCAACATGGGCACCGTTATTGACTGCGCGTTGAGTTCGCGCAGGTTTTCTTCCATGACGTTGACGGACTTGACCAGCAGGCCGGACAGACCGATCGCGTCGGCGCCGGTTTCGCGCCAGGCGTCAACGATACGGCTGATCGGCTGTTTGATGCCAAGGTTGTGCACGGTGTAGCCGTTGTTGGACAGAATGATGTCAACCAGGTTCTTGCCGATGTCATGCACGTCGCCCTTGACGGTCGCAAGCACAATGATGCCCTTGCTCTGTCCGTCGATGTGGTCCATGTACGGCTCGAGGTGTGCTACCGCGATCTTCATCGCCTCGGCGGACTGCAGCACGAACGGCAACTGCATCTGTCCGGCACCAAACAGGTCGCCCACGACGCGCATGCCATCGAGAAGGTGATCGTTGACGATTTCCAGAGCAGAGTACTTGCGCAGCGCCTCTTCGAGCGTTTCGATCAGGTGCTGCTTCTCGCCGTCGATGATGTGCGTGCGCAGACGCTCTTCGAGCAGCAGGTCTGAGATTGGCTGCTTCTGCGTAACCGTGGCGTCGGCGTCATCGAACAGGTTGATGAAGATCTGCAACGGGTCGTCGGTGACCGTGCCGTCACGCAGTTTCACTGGCGCGGGAGCGCCGCGGTCGTAAATGAGGTCCAGCGCGCTTTGCCACTGCGCGTCATCAATCTTCGTCTCGGGCAGTATCTTGGACACGTGCACAATCGCGCTGGTCATGCCGGCCCGGACCAGTTCGTGAAGCATCACGCTGTTGAGTACGACCCGTGCCGCGGGCTTTAACCCGAAGCTCACGTTCGACAACCCGCACGTGATCTGGCAGTTGGGAAATGCCTGCGCGATACGGCGCGTCCCTTCAATCGTTTCGAACGCGCTGTGGCGGTCCTTGTCCATGCCGGTAGAGACCGGCAGCACCAGTGGATCGAACAGAATGTCGCGCTCGTCGATGCCGTACTTGCTTACGGCCAGTTTGCGCATGCGCGCGGCGATGTCGAATTTACGGTCAGCGGTGCGCGCCATCGCATCGACGGGGTCTTCGTCGATGCAACCAAGCACAAGCCCCGCGCCGTAATGCCGCGCCAGATTGCACATCGCCGCGAACTTTTCTTCACCGTCCTCTAAATTCGCCGAGTTGATCAGACACTTGCCGGCCGCCGCTTTGAGCCCGGCCTCGATCGTCGCCGGCTGCGTCGAGTCGAGCATCAAGGGTGTGGTCAGCTCGCGCGCGAAGCGCGACACGAGTGTGCGCATATCCGCCGCGTTGTCCCGGCCGGCGTAGTCGACATTTACGTCGATGACGTGCGAACCTTCTTTGAACTGGCTCTTCGCCAGGGACATGATGCCGTCTAAGTCTTCTTCTTCGAGCAGACGTTTGAACTTGCGCGAGCCCGACGCGTTGCATCGCTCGCCGATGTTGAGGATGGAAACATCCTGGTCATACTCGACGGCGCCATAGAGCGATGTGCATCCTGATTCGTACGCCTGCTTCTCGACAGCCGCCGGCTCGCGGTCGCGAATCCGCTGCACCAGCACCGCAATGTGGTCGGGAGTCGTCCCGCAGCACCCGCCCACGATGTTC
>NZCH01000092.1 GCA_002688155.1 Phycisphaerae bacterium | reverse complement strand
GCAAGCTGCCCTTCCAGTGGCAGCACGACGCGCGTTTTCGGGTTGAATTTCCGTGACCTGACCAACGGTCGTGACCTGAGGTTCGCCGCCACCTTGTCCCGGGCTGCGCCCGTGACCAAGTTGGGTCTTCTTGCCAATGATCAGTACCGGAATCCCATCCGTGGCGGGTCCCCGCTGCGGACCTGACGCATGTCGATCTGCGGATTGCTGTCATCAAATTGCGCCGGGGAAGGTGCCACCGCCTCTTATCCCATGGCCCGGGATAAGGCTGCCTGGCCACTGTATCGGGCCTGCCATAGAACGTGATACATCACGTAACCGACCACCCCCAGCGGCACGAGCACGATCTGAAGGCCCGTAATTGAGCGCTTCAGCGCCCAATGCCAAGGCGGCGGTTCACCCGTCTCAAAAAGTTGCGGCACGGTGATTCCCCGCATGTGTGGCCCAATGCCGACGCAACCACTCTGCTTGCCAACGCGCGCCGGGTGGTGGTTATTCCGCATGGTTCGAACATCTCACAATGAGCGGGGTACCATATCGGCCACGAAAGGTCGGATTAAGCGTGGGGGGACCTGCGAACCATGTCGCAACGCATCTTTCTTGGTTGGGACCAGCCGTGCCTGCCCGAAGTGGTGCGGTGGCTGTGGCAACGGCGCGAAGACGGCGGGGCGTGGGACTTGAGCAACCTGCTGCTGGTGACCCCCGGCTCGCGGGCGCAGCGCAGGCTGCTGGAGCTGCTCGCAAACCAGGCGGACGGGTGCGTGCTGATTCCGCCGCGCGTGGTGACAGTCGGTGCGTTGCCACAGGTGTTGTACGATGCGGATTCACCCGTCGCCGCGCCAACCCGCGCTCTGCTGGCATGGGTGAAAGTTCTGCAGGAAGCGGACCGTACCGTGCTGGCGGCCGTGGCACATTATCTGCCGGCTGACGATCAATTCGCCGAATGGCTGGCGCTGGCGCGCGATCTGTCACAATTGCACAGTGAACTGGCGTCGCACGCACTGTGCTTTGATGATGCGTACGAGCGGATCACAAATGACCCCGACGGCCGCGACGCACCGCGCTGGGCGGCACTGTGCCGGTTGCAGCAGGCGTATGAAAGCGCACTCGCTGCGCAGGGTTTCGTCGAGGTGAACGAGTCACGCCGGCGCGCCGTCGCTGCCCAAACGTGTCACTTCGACTTTGAAATTGTGCTGATCGCGACGGTGGAACTGCCACGCATCACGCGGCTGATGCTCGAGCAGGTTCATGTCCGGGTGACAGCGCTGATTCATGCGCCAGACGCCGAGGCAGATGGTTTCGACGCGCTGGGTGCGCTGGTGGTCGAGCACTGGTCGGATCGGCCGCTGGAAGTGCCCGCTGATTGCGTACGTGTGGTCGATCGTCCGCGCGATCAGGCGCTGGAGGTGATCCGCGTGATCGGTGACGCGCAAGCGGACCATGGCCCCAAGATCGATGTGCCGCTCGCCGCGACGCACGCGCCGGATGAAGTCACGATCGGTCTGGGCGATGAGTCACTGAGCGGGATGATCAAGCGCACGCTCGAACTGGCGGGGGGCGCCGCGCACGCGCCTGTAGGTCGACCACTGCGTCTGTCGCCGCCGGCGGTGCTGCTGGACGTTACCGCACGTTACGCCGACAGTGGGCGGTTCGACGACCTGGCGCGACTGCTTCGCCATCCCGACGTTGATCATTACATGCGTGCCAGCCTCAACGAGCAGGACGCCATGCTCGGTATTGAGGACTGGTTGTCGCTGCTGGATGAATACCTGACGGACCATCTTCAAGCGCGGCCGGCACAGGTGTGGCTTGGTGAGGCGAGGCGCGCCGCGCAGATCAAAGCCGTCCATGACGCGGCAAACGCGTTGTACCCCCAGGGCGCAACATCGCACGTCGCAACGGCGCCTTCAGAGTGGGCGGACGGCATCGCGGGCCTGTTGACACGTGTGTACAGCGACCGTTCGCTGCGTCACGATGAGCCAGGTGACAGCGCAACCATCATCGGACTCGAATCGGTTGTTCAGGTGCTGGACGAACTGTCAGAGCTGGCCGACAACCAGCCGCAGGTGACGTTTCCGCAGGCGGTGACGCTGGTGTTGTCGCGCCTCGATGCTCTAGCGGACACGCCGGTGCAGCCGACAACCAGCGGGCCGGGTGACATGGCGCCGATCGAGTTGCTCGGCTGGCTGGAACTTGCGCTTGACGACGCGCCGGCGCTGATCATGACGGGTATGAACGAAGGCCACGTGCCGCGCGCAGCGGCCGGCAGTGCGCTGCTGCCCGAGCGCACGCGCCGGTTGATTGGCCTGTCGGACAGTCGTGCGCGCTTTGCGCGTGACGCCTATTGGATGACAACGATCCTGCAAAGCCGTGCGCACGTGACACTTATTGCCGGGCGGCGCGGCCCTGAGGACGACCCACTGGTCCCCAGCCGCCTGCTGCTCGCCGGCGCAGGCGAACAACAGATTGACATGGTGCAACAGTTCTACGGCGACGATCGCGGTCCGGCACAGCCGGCGATAACGCTGCTGACGCCCGGCGGACAAAGCCGGTTCAACATGGTGTTGCCAGCCCCCCCAGTCGAGCCGATCACGGGCTTGCCGGTCACCGCCTTTCGCGACTACATCTCGTGCCCGTACAGGTTCTACCTCAGGCACGTGCGGCGACTTCAGGTGCTTGACGACGCGAGCGTCGAGATGGACGGCGCTGCGTTCGGCACGCTCGCGCATGGCGCGTTGGACGCGTTTGGTAAAAGCGATCTGGCGCACAGCAATGACGCGACTCAAATTGATTCATTCCTGGCCGACCGGCTTCATCAGCTTGTGCGACAGCAATTCGGTGGCGAACCTTCGGCGGTCATTGCTATTCAGGAACACCAGCTCCGCAGGCGGCTGGCAGCGTTCGCGCGGTTTCAGGCAAAACTCGTTGATGAGGGTTGGCGCATTGTTCGTGATCGCATTGAAGGATCGATCAAAACGCCGATTCAGATCGACGCTGAGCCGTTCACGATCTCGGGACGCATCGATCGCATCGACGTGCATGACACGCATGGCTATCGGATCATGGACTACAAGACCGCAGACCAGGCAAAGTCGCCGAATCAGACACATCGCACCGGCCGCGGCGGTGACCTGCAGTGGGTCGACCTGCAACTGCCTCTGTACGACACCCTCGCGCGCAGTGTGGGTGTGGCCGGCGATATCACGCTCGGTTACCTGCAACTGCCGCGTGAGGTGGACGCCGTGACATACGACGTCGCGGAATGGTCGACGGACGAAATCGCCGAGGCGGTCAGCCTGGCGCACAAAATCATCCGTGATATCCGCGCAGGCCGATTCTGGCCGCCGGGCGATCCGTCGAAGTACGACGATGGGTTAAGTGAACTGTGCATGGACACGTGCACGGACCGGCAGCGCGCGATCCTCGCGGCGGGGGCAGCTCCGTGACGCAAACCGGGCCGACAACTCCGGCGCACTTGCTCATTCGCGCTTCGGCGGGAACGGGAAAGACGTACAGCCTGAGCAATCGTTACCTGACACTGCTGGCGATGGGCGCCCAGCCCCAGACGATTCTCGCAACGACGTTTACACGCAAGGCGGCGGGCGAAATTCTTGAACGCATCCTCAAACGATTGGCCACCGCAGCGCGTGATGACGCGTCCGCGGCACAACTCGCCGAACAGTTGCACCTGCCTTTGGCTGACCTGACGCAGGTGCGGCGCATGCTCAATGACGTCACACAGTCGCTGCAACACCTGTCCGTGTCAACGATCGACAGTTTTTTTCACCGCATGGTGCAGTGTTTTCGGTACGAGCTGGATATTCCACCGGGTGTAACGATCATCGCGGACGGTGACCCAGTGGCGGTTCAGCTGCGCGGTCAGGCGATCGACGCCATGCTCACCGACGAGCCAGCGCAGGTGCTGATTGACCTGCTGCGCCATCTGCATCACGACACCTCACAGCGCCGGGTCACCGAGGCCATCGATGATGTCGTGTCGCAGCTGTACGGCATATATCGCCAGACGGATGCACGGGCCTGGTCGTGTCTGCCGACGCCGGACACACTGGATCGCGCCACGCTGGCGGCGGCGATTGAGCGGCTGAACGATGCGAAGCCGCATGTGAAAGATAACAAGCGACAGGCAAAAGCGTTTGCCGTCGACTATCTACGGGCGGTGGCGCAGGACTGGGACACCTTCGTGTCCGGGGGGCTCGCGGCCAAAATCACCGCGAATGAAAGCATGTACTACAAGAATGAGATTCCGTCGGAGGTGATTGATGCGTACAAACCGACGGTTGCGCACGCGAAGGCGATAGTGATGAACCGCCAGGCGCGACGTACGACTGCGATGTTCGAGTTGCTTCAGCGGTTCGATCAGCACTACCAGCGGCTACGCAGGCAATCGCACGTGATGCTGTTTTCCGACCTGCCGCACAAATTGGCGCGCGAACTGCCCGCCCTTGGCGATGACGTTCTCGAAGACGTGTACTACCGCCTTGATCAACACGTCACGCATCTGTTACTCGATGAGTTTCAGGACACGAGCAGCGAGCAGTGGCGCATATTGCTGCCGTTCGCGCAGGAGATTCGCGCTGCGGGCGACCCGTCGACGATGGACCGCACCTTTTTCTGTGTGGGCGACGAGAAGCAGGCGATTTACGGCTGGCGTGGCGGGTGCGCGGCAATCTTTGAACAGGTCGAGAAAGACCTGCAACTGGATGCGGACGCATCGACGACGCTGAGTCAAAGCTGGCGCACGTCGCCGCCCGTGCTCGATGCGGTCAACAGGGTATTCGAGCGCATCGCGCACGCAGCGCCGCTGGCGCAACTGTGCGACGCGGCGGCCAGGTGGCAGAGCACCTTCACGGAGCATACAACCGTGCATGCAGACCGGCCCGGATACGCCACGCTGATTACGTCACAGGCCGTGTCCGACAACGAGCGCGCCGGGTCGTGCAACGCTGATACCGGCGATGACGGCAAAGGCGTCACCGTCAGCGCCGGCATCGCGACGCCACACGATTGTTGTGTCGCCGACCTCGTGGCGAACCTGTCGCTTGAAGCGTCAGGACGATCGATCGGAGTGCTCGTACAACGCAACAAAACGGTGCGCACGTTGATCGACCTGCTGCGCCATCGCAACGTAGCGGCCAGTGGCGAGGGGGGCACACCACTGACCGATGATTCGGCGGTGGGCGTCGTGCTGTCCGCAATGATGCTGGCGGACCATCCGGGCAACCAGGCGGCCGCGTTTCACGTGCGCCACTCGCCATTGGCGAAGATCGTCGGCATGAACGCTGCCGACCCGGCGCACGTTTGTGACGTGGCCGCGGGCATTCGCACCCGTCTGCTTGTGCAAGGGTATGCTCGCACAATCGCCGACTGGGCTCGCAAGCTTGCAGGAGATTGCGATCAGCGCAACGTCGTACGCCTGACGCAATTGGTCGAGTTGGCGGATCGATACGACGCGCAGCCATCGCTACGCGCGGACGACTTTGTCATGTTCGTGCGCGGCACGTCCGCCGAGGAGCCGACGACCGCGCCGGTGCGCGTCATGACCGTGCACAAAGCCAAGGGGCTCGAGTTTGACATCGTGGTGCTGCCGGAATTGTCGGGGACCATTGCGTCAATCAAGGGCCTGCTGGTGTGGACGAATCGTTCGGAGCCAACATCGCTGCCATCGGCCGTGTTCGCGGCGCCCAAAAAGATAATCCGCACGGTGATCGAGCCGCATTGCGAGATGCTCAAAGAAGCACACGTGCAGGAGCAGTGGCGCCGCCTGCACGATGATCTGAGCGCACTGTACGTGGCGATGACCCGTGCGCGGTTTGCGCTGCACATGATTGTTGAGCCTTTGACGCAGACGAACAAAGGCCAGCTCAGTACGATCGGAACGACGAATCAAAGCTACGCATCAATTTTGCGTACGACGTTGTGCGAGGTTCAAGAGCATTACAAAGGCGGCCAATCGTTGTATAAACACGGCGATCGTGACTGGCACAAGCGTGTTGAGTCGTCGTCGGAGGTGGTTCAGCCCACGGCAGCGGCGGCCCTGCCGCTTCGTGTGGCGTTTTCAAAACCGCGGGCGGCAGGTCGATCGTGCCGGCAGGTGACCCCCTCGCGACTGGCGGACAACACACACGTCAGCGCCAGCAACCTGCTGGACGTTCGCAGCACAACGCGTCGGCTTCGGGGCAGCGTGATACATACGTGGTTTTCCCTGATTGAATGGCTCGACGAATCGGGTGGCGTGCCGGCGGATGATGAACTGATCGCGGCCGCACGACCGATCGCAGCCACGATGGGCGATGACTGGCTGCGCGAGCAGTTGCGGCGATTCCACGCGATGCTCGAGCACGAAGCCGTGTGCGACGTATTGCGCAAACCCGCCGATAGCGAGGTTGAACTATGGCGTGAGCGGCCGTTTCTTGTACGTATCGAAGATCGACTGATCCGCGGCGCGTTCGATCGCGTCACGATCCAGTTGCGTAAGAGCGGTGCTGCCGCGTCGGCGCACATTATCGACTTCAAAACCGATTCGGTGACGAACGACTCGGACCTCGAACACCTCGTCGGCAAATATCGGCCACAAGTCGCCAGTTACCGTGAGGTGGTGGCGCACATGCTTCAACTGGATCATGTGCATGTTAAAGCAATGCTGTTGTTCGTCGCCGCCGATCGCGCAACGGCGCAACTGATCGATCAAGGCTGACAAGTCAAGCCCGACACGCAGACGCAGCTGCCGCCGGCAGATAAACACGCGTACCAACCATAAAAGTCCGCTTTACGCTGCTGGCGGGGTGTTAACGTCAGGCTTGTCGATATCGATACTCCGTACGATCCTCACAGACGCCCAACTGTTACAACTTGATCGGCCGGACCACGGGTGCAATTGATGCGAGAGATGCCGATTACGCAGTGTGTTCTCAACGCCGGCTCCTGAGTATGCCAAAGGCACAATATTGGGCGCAGTTCGGTCGTGATCGCCATTGAACGCAGCTATAATTCGCGGATGGTGCAGAACACGGTCGACATCCCAACGGTTCGCAGCTCGGACACGCAACGCGGCGACGGTGACTCGGCGGTTCGCACGCCGCCGGGACAGACACTCACGAGCAAGTGGCCCGTGTTGCACTACGGCTCGGTGCCGCACATCGACGCGAGCGACTGGGCGCTGCGTATCTGGGGGCTGGTCGAAAACGACGTGACGCTCGACTGGGCGCAATTCAACGACCTGCCGAAGGTGCACGTGTTCTGCGACATTCATTGTGTGACGCACTGGTCGCGGCTGAACAACACGTTCACAGGCGTGTCGGTCAAGACGCTGCTGGACTTGGCCCGTCCGCTGGCGTCGGCGACGCACGTCATCCAACACGGACGGTCGGCGCCGGGTGACGACTGGACTACGAACGTGCCGCTCGATGAATTTGCCGCTGACGATTGTCTTCTGGCAACGCATCATGAGGGCGAGGCGCTGACCGCCGACCACGGCGGTCCGGTGCGCGGCATCGTTCCGCGGCTTTATTTCTGGAAAGGCGCCAAGTGGATCAGCGGCATCGAACTGGTTGACAAAGACCGCCCAGGCTTCTGGGAAGTCAATGGGTATCACATGCACGGCGACCCGTGGACCGAAGAGCGCTTCGGCTGGTAGGGGGCTTCACGTGTCCACAGACAATTCGATCGACCTGGTCATCTTCGATCTTGGCGGCGTACTGATCCGTTTATCCGACGGGTGGCGCAACGCGTGCAACGCTGCCGGTGTCGTATATCCCACGGCACTAAACGCGTCGGACGTGACGCGCGCGATGATCGACCTGATGACCGCGCACGAACTTGGCCACATCGACAACGAGGCATTTTTCGCGCGAGCCGGCCAGCTGACGGGTTTGTCAACGGCGCAGGTTCAGGCGGTGTTGCACGCCCGTCTGGCGGGTCGATACGACGGCGTTGACGAACTGATCACACAGCTCGCGGATACAAACACGCGCACGGCATGCCTTTCCAACACCAATGCCGCACACTGGCACATCATGGCCGGCGATGGTTCCGACGGGCGCAATCGCCTGCCGCTGGACGTTCTTAACCATCGGTTCGCCAGCCATTTGATTGGCGCGATGAAGCCGGACGCGCGGATATACGAACATGTTGAGGCGCAAACTAACACACCGCCGTATCGAATCCTGTTTTTCGATGACTCGTCACACAATTGCGCCGCGGCGAACGCGCGGGGTTGGCGTACCCACAAGATTGATCCGTCCGGTGATCCCGTGACGCAGATGCGTGACGTTTTGATCGCGTTTGGGGTGCTTCGTAATCAAACGCTCATTTGACAGGCAGGTGCGCAGTTGCGATCCTTCGCAGCCCGCCGGTGGATGCCGCCGAATGAAAGGATAATTGCGATGGGTGATATTGGCTTTGGCGTGATCGGACTTGGCATGGGCATGGCTCGGGCAAACCTCGTGCACGAGCTGGACGGTGCGGCGCTGGTGGCGGTGTGCGACCTGGACGAAGCGCGGCTCAAGACCGCGGTCGAACAGAACGGCTGCAAGACATACACGGACTTTGATCAGATGCTCGCCGATGATGACATCGACGTTGTGTACGTGCTCACGCCCAGTGGCACGCACCTGGACTTTACCACCAGAGCGGCGCAGGCGGGCAAGCACGTCATCAGCACCAAGCCGTTGGACGTAACGTTCGATCGCTGCCGGCAGATGATCGACGTGTGCGCCGCGAACAACGTGCATCTGGTCGCCGATTACGAGAGCCGGTACTACCCAAGGTTTCAACATATCAAAGTGGCGGTCGACGCCGGCGAGTTCGGCGATCTTTTGTTCCTCGAAGCGCGTTGCAAGTGGTGGCGGGACATGGATTATTACAAGTCGGGCGGCTGGCGCGGCACTTGGAAGTACGACGGCGGCGGATCGATGGCCAACCAGGGTATTCACCTGCTGGACATCTTTCTCTGGCTCGCCGGGTCGGTGAAGGTCGTCAGCGCTCACGCCGCAGTGCTCAACCATGACATCGAGACGGAAGACTTTGCGTTCGCGCAAGTCGAGTTCGGCAACGGCCGGCTGGGCACACTGCTGACGACGACCAATCATCACGTCGGCAATGCATTCGATATAGGGCTGACCGGCACGCTCGGGAGTGCCGAACTGGTCCGTGAAAACATTCAGGTTGCGTTTGAAGCGGACGACCGCACCGAGCCAAAGACGCCGCTGCCCGACTGGCCCAAAAGCGCGGCCGACGACATGGTCCGCGTCCTGCGCGATGGCGCGGAACCGATGAATCCGGGCGAAGAAGGCGCCCGCGCAATCGAACTGCTGGAGTCGGTGTACAAGGCGGCGGGGTTGCGGTGAGTATGCGCAGCACGTGGTGCAAAGTCCGCCGCGGTGCTTTGCACCACCTACCCGCCGCGGACGGCGGCGCCAAATACCCGACTCGCCAGTCGCGTCATACGTTCGCCATCGTCATGATCGGCAGCGGCATGCCGCGCGGAGGGGTCTTGGTGACGATGGTGATTTGCGGTTCAAACAGGTCCGGCTCCATCACCAGCAGTTTTTCGGCGCGTTTTTTCGCAGACGCCATCTTCGGGTAGCGCACCTCCCGGTAGCCGGTCACCGCTTCAGGTACGGAAAGGATCGCACACCAGCGTTCGTAGTCACGCCGGCCGTTGTAGTCGACCCTGGCAACCAGTTCGTTCTCATACCAGTCACGAAACGCGGATTCCTGCGGGTGACTAAACAGCAGTGGGCGAAGAAATCGCATGCGCTTGAGCAGTCGTTGCTGCCAGTCGCGCGTGCGTATAGCGGGCAGTCGCAATGTTTTTCCGAAGACGTGAATCTCCGGCACATTGAAGTGTTTGTAGATAATGCGATCACCGTGTGCCGGGTTAACGTTGAAGCGTTTTCGATCACGGCGATACTTTTCGGGGTGGGTCAGCAATTCGGGGACGTACAACTCGTCCTTGATGAGCATGACCTTCGCCAGGTTCCACGCCGCGGCGCGGGTGAGTTTGTACCCGTACGTGGCCGTGTCCTTTTCGAACACCTCCACCATGCGGTCGCAATACCGTTTGGCATACGGGATGCCGCCCCAGAGGAAGCAGTTGTAAGCGCGGATGATCACGTCACGCGCCAGTGCGTCATCGAGCCTGCGGCCGCGCGTCGCGCGGAATGTCTGCTTGAGCAGCACACGAAACTGCTTGGTCAGTTGCGCACCGCGCTTGCCGCGGTGCATCGCGCGGATGGTGTTGGTCTTGCGCCGCATCGCCTGCCGCGCCGTTTCAAATTTGTGGCGCTGATCGACGACGAACAGTTCCGGCCGCACGACGATCTTTCGGCCGATGTTAAATGCGCGCAGGTTGCGGTCGGAGTCGTGACGGGCGACGCGGCGAATCGCGTCCTCGAGCGATTGCCGCGTCAGCGGGACAAGACCCTTTTGGTACGCGACGCCGAGCATCATGATATTGGCGTATAACTTCGAGTCGAGCATGCGTTCACACAGGTCGCCGACGTTGAACCCGATGTAATAGTCGGGGTGGGTGTACCGCTTAAGCGTGTCTTCGAGATCAGCCGGGTCGAAGTCGTCATCGCCCATCAGCGTGAGAATGGTTGGCGTTTTCGCGGTGTTGACGACGGCGCCAGTGCGGTCGGGGCTGGCCACGCGATAGGGGAGTTTGGGGTCGAGCCCGCGCGTGGCTTCGAGCAGGTCGACGCCCAGCAGCAAGTCGGCTTTGCCGTAGGGAATGACGGGCGTGATCGTGGGCGCGGCGGCGGGTCCGCCCACTGCGCCGTTGCCCCCCTGGCGGGTGAAGACCAGTTGTGAGAACCCCCCGCCGTTACGAATCGCCAGACCCTTTTTGTTCAGGAACTGCACGTGGTAGCCCATCGCGTGCCCAGCGGTGCTGAGGATGCCGTTGCACAGGCCGATTCCCATGCCCCCGACGCCGGCGAGGTAGCATCGCCAGATGTCCTGATCCGCGTGAATCGGCCGTGGCGGGTCGGGCAGGTCGGTCAAGTCCACGTGCTCGTCGCCGTGTCGCGGCGCTTGCTTGCGCAGAATCGTGACCTCCTCAAACGCCGGGCATGCGTCGATTCTCTGACACGCGCCGTCGTTGACGCACCACGAAAAGTCAGTCTGAATCTTGGGCCCAAAGTCCGTGTCGGTGATCGTTAAGCCGGGGCAACCTGTCTGCTGTGTGCATTCAAGGCAATACTCGCACACCTCCGTCGCCACGTTCATGTGTTTTTTCTTCGCGACGAAGCCCTGCTCTCGAAGGACTTTGTTTTCCGCGCTGCGCGCCCGTCGGTGGAACGTGATGCCGCATTCCTTATCGGCGATGACGATTTTGACGCCGTCCGCCAGCAAGGTCTCTTCGAGCAGTTTGCGATATCGGTCGCGGTCCGCCGGGTTGATGCGCACAATGCGCACGTCCTTGGCCATCTGTTTGGGCATCATGCCCGTCACGACGCGCTCGACGTCCTGCGCGATGATCGGGTTGCCGCGCAGGTCGATGGCGTGCGATGGATTGGTCTGATGCCCGGTCATGGCCGTCGTCTTGTTGTCGAGAATGATGTACGTGATGTCCTGCCCGACGGCGATCGACTGGCTGATCTGCAACATACCCGAATGAAAGAACGTACCGTCGCCGAGGAACACGAGTTGTTTGTTGTCGATAAACGGGTCGGCACCGGCACCGGTGCTGCCGCCAAGCCCCATACCGCTGTAGTTGTGCATCAGCGGTTTGTTCGGCTCAAACATGAACATGGTGTAGCAGCCGGTATCGCCGTGGCAGACCAGGTCGATCGGCTTGCGCTTGTGATGCTGCTCCATGTACACCGGATCGCGCAGGTCGCGGCGCAGTTCGAGCAGCGAACTGGCCGAATCGCGATGCGGGCAACCGGGACAAAATGTCGGCGTGCGCAGCGGGATGTTCACTTCGTGCGCGCCGGTCAGCTCGATGCGCTCAAGTTCCGCCGACAACCGGCCGTTGGTGAGTTCAATCGGCAAAGACGCGTGATCGCGAATAAGCGGCACGAGCCGTTCAATCAGGAGCGGTGGGTTCAGGCCTCGCGTGTCGGGCACGCCCGCGAGCACACCGGGAAAACGCTTGCCATAAATTTCGACCTTCAGTTCGCCGCTCTGTTGCAGCGGCGCAAGTGCCTGTATGACCTGTCGCTCGACGAAGCTGCGCCGTTCCTCGACGACCACGACTTGCCGGCACTGCCGTGCGAACTCCGTCACCAGCTCTTCGTCGACGGGGTAGCTCATGCCCAGCCGCAGTATGGGGATGCGTCCGGTGAGTCCCAATTCTGCCAGCGCGTGCCTCAGATACGCGAACCCGACGCCCGATGCGATGAAGCCCAGCGGCACGACCTCGTCCTTTTGGGCGCTGTTAAAGATCGCGTTGATGCCGTACTTGCGCGCCGCCGCCATGACCGCCGCAAATCGCTTGGGAAGCGCCACCTCGCGCTGCCACGAACGAGGCGGCAGCAGCACGCGCTGTTCGAGGGTCGGCTCAATATCGCGTTCGTAGTTGAGCACGATGCGCTGGTGTTCGTTGAGCTCGGGGTACTGGTTGGGTTTGCACTCGACGGTGCCGCCGCCATCGGCGGTCACGACGGTCACGCCGTACCCCATGTAAATGTTGCCGGCCTGGCCGAGTTTGAACGCCAGGTTCACCCAGTCCTTGACCTCCTGCGGCGTTGCCGGCTCGATGAACGGCATGCGCAGGTGCTCAGCCAGAAAACGCGAGTCGGCGGGCACCTGCGTCGAGTCCGACCATGGGTCGTCGCCGCAGATGATCAGCCCGCCCGAATCGCCCAGCGTGCCCGACAGCACGCCCAGTGCCAGCACGTCTGACGCCACGTGCAGACCCACCGACTTAAAACATGAGATTGCGCGGGCGCCGACCATCTGCGCCCCATTGACCATCGCGACGGACATTGCTTCGTTGTTGGCGATCTTCGCGCTGATGCCCTTTTCATTGAGCAGCGGGCCGATTGCTTCGAGCGTGTCGAAGAACTCGGCGATGGGTGAACCCGGGTAGCCGGTCATCAGGTGCACGCCGCCATCGGACTCGAGGGCGCCTTTGACTAGCAACTCCGAGCCGCCAAAGATCTCGCGGCCCGAATCACGGGTAAAACGTGGGTCGAACGCCGTCAATGTCATGTGTCTCGTGTAGGGTGGGTAGCCGCCCGTGAGCATATGCCCCAGGCGATACCCTGATTGATTAAGGTGTGCGAAGCGCCGTCTCTGGGCTTCGTGAGGTTTCGCGTACGTCAACACAGCCAACCGGGCCTGCAACCGCACCGCGGGAGACACCAGCCAAGTGCATCAATATTATACGCCTCACGCGCCAGGTAAAAAAGAACGACATTTTCGGACGTGACACGGTCGCTTTAACTTTTGACGACAGTGACGGTGAAAGACTGACAAGAAGACGCACAAATTCATTCATGAAAACAGGTTACATCAAAAAAGAGGTTGTTGTGGCGGGCTTGGGACTGGTCACCCCGCTGGGCCGGTCCCCGTGGAGCACCTTCCGCGCGCTGCTGGATGGCAAAACGCTGGCCGATCGCGCCAGACGGTTGCCCGTCGACGTCGCCCCGGTCGATATGGTCCGGGCGGTCGGGTGCGTCGCGTCGGTACAGCATACGGCGATCGATCCGGCGACTGCGCTCGCCGAGCAGGCGGCGCGGCAGGCGATCTCGATGCCGGGGCAACAAGCCGTCTCAGCGGAAACGATCGATGCGACCTACCTGGGCACGAGCAAAGGCGCGATCAAATCGTTTGGCAAGGACCCTGCCCTTCACCGCACCGCGGCGCAGACCGTCGCGCTCGGCCCGTGCGGATATCTCGCCGAACAGTTGCGGCGGCGGTTGGACGTGGGAGCGTGCCAGTGCATCGTGGCAGCGTGCGCTTCGGGGTTGCAGGCGTTGGACCACGCGCGCAGACGACTGCTGTTCGACCCGACGTGCCGGCGCGTGTTGGTCGTATCCACCGACGCGGCGCTGTTCCCACTGCTGATCGGCAGTTACCGGCGACTTGGCCTGACCGCGCCGATGACGCCCGACGCGTATATCGCCAGGCCTCTCGATCAGCGGCGCGGCGGGTTCATGCTCGCCGAGTCCGGCGCGGCGGTCATGCTCGAACGGCGTGACCGGCTCCAGCCGGGTGATATCGCACTGGTCAATACCGCGTGTGCCAATGAGGCATACGACATTGTCCGCCCGCACCCGACAATGCCCGCGCTCGAATACGTCGCAACGCGGCTGATCGCCGATCGGCGTGTCGACATGTTGCATCCGCACGCACCGGGTACGGTCGGTCATGATTGCGTTGAGTTGAATCTACTTGCAAGAGTCGCGACCGCAAATCCGTCAGTCCAACCGGCACGCCCATCGCGTGACCTCGACGTGTACGCGTGTAAAGGCGCGCTGGGCCACGCACTGGGCGCGGCCGGGCTTGTCTCCTTCGTCGTCGCATGCATGTGCGCCCGCACCGGCAAACGCCCGCCGATGCCCTGGCTCGAACAACCGATCGAATCACCCCTGACCGTCACCGCGCAGCCAACTGCGCGAAACGTCGCGCAGACGCCGTCATCCCATGCCATCTTCGCCGCCGGTTTCGGCGGTCACGTCGCGGGGGTGGTGATCCAGCGCGTCTAAGCGCTAAAGCTCCCGGACCGCTGTCTGCGGGTGATGCGGACAATACACGCCACACGCAGCCCGTCCCTGCTATTGTCCCACCCATGGACGCGCCGCTGGTCGCGATCGACTGGATGTTCATCATCGGTTACTGCGTGCTCGCGCTGTTGATCGGCGTTTGGTTCTCGCGCCGCGCGGGCAAGAGCATGCAGGAATACTTCGTCGCAGGCCGCACATTACCCTGGTGGCTTGCGGGCACGTCGATCGTCGCCACTTCATTCGCCTCGGACACGCCGTTATTCGTCTCGGGCGTTGTGCGCACGCAGGGCATCTGGGGCAACTGGCTCTGGTGGGCATACGCAATGGGCGGCATGTTATGCGCGCTGTTCTTCGCGCGGCTCTGGCGACGGGCGCGCATCATCACCGATGTCGAGTTGATCGAACTGCGTTACCACGGCCGGCCTGCAAGCGCGCTGCGCGCGTTCCTGGCGGTTTACTCAGGAGTAATTATCAACTGTTACGTCATGGGATGGGTGATGCTCGCGATGGTCAAGGTCGCCGACGTCTTGCTCGACTGGCACCCCGTCACGACGTTGGCCGTGCTCACCGCGCTGGCACTGACGTATACCGTATTGTCGGGCTTCTGGGGTGTCGTCGCGACCGACTTGCTTCAGTTCATAATTGCGATGGTTGGGTCGATCACGCTGGCGGTCATCGTTGTCCGGCACGTAGGTGGTCCGGCTTCGCTGGTTGATCAGATATCGTCGCGGCGCGGCACGGATGCCGGCGTGCTCGACATGACGCCTTTGGGCGGTGGCGATCCGATTGCCCTGACCACCTTCATCGTCCTGCTCGCCGCCCTGTGGTGGGGCAACGGCCAGGGTGGCGGATACCTGGCGCAGCGCCTGTTCTCAACGAAAAACGAAAAACACGCCGTACTCGCAATGCTCTGGTTTTGCGTCGCCCATTACGTACTGCGCCCGTGGCCATGGATCATGGTCGGACTCGCGTCGATCGTCGTATTCTCAAACACGCAACTTCCGGACGGTGACCCGGAGAAGGCGTACCCGATGATGATCGCCAGGTTCCTGCCCGACGGCGTGCGAGGCCTGATGGTCGCATCAGTTCTCGCCGCGTTCATGAGCACCATCGACACGCATCTGAACTGGGGCAGTTCGTACCTCGTCAACGATTTATACAAGCGGTTTATCCGACCCGATGCTGAGGCGAAGCACTACGTGCTCGTTGCGCGCATTGCGTGCGTCATACTCATCGTGCTGGCGGCGTGCATCGCCTGGCAGATGGAGTCGATTAAAGGCGCATGGCAGTTCATCATGGTCCTCGGCGCCGGGTCGGCGCTGGTCGGCCTGCTGCGGTGGTACTGGTGGCGCATCAACCCGTGGTGCGAAATCAGTGCCATGATCGGCGCGCTTGTGCTGGTCAACGGGACCTGGTGGACCAGGCTGTCGCGCTGGGTTGGACTGATCGGCGATGTTACGCGAGACGACCTGCTGTGGTTCTACGGTGGCGACATGTTTGCCGTACGCGGGCTGTTCATCATCATCGTGTGCACGGCCCTGTGGTTGTACGTCGCGTACCGCACGAAGCCGGTGCCGGCCGACCACCTCGAAGCATTTTACCGCCGCGTCCGCCCCGCAGGCTGGTGGGGCCCGATCGCCACGCGATGTCCCGACCTGCAGCCGCCGCGCGACACCGCCAAACGCTGGCTCGCATGGGTCAGCGGTGTCGTCTCCATTTACGCGTTGCTTTTCGGAGTCGGCTACCTGTGCCTGGCGCGCACCACAGCCGGACTCGCAGCGCTCGCCATAGGCACGACTGCGGCCGCGGTATGCTGGACGGGCATCAAACGGCTCACGAATGACGCGCCCGCAAACGAGTAACGGGCACGCGACGCCCGAAATTTCAACGAAGGGCCCCCGG
>NZCH01000091.1 GCA_002688155.1 Phycisphaerae bacterium | reverse complement strand
TGGCATTGGACGAGGCCCACGAGGACACGTGGCCCGTGACGGCCCCGCCCGGCTGGGAAGTCGTCGATCAGGCAGGCGGCGACCTTGGCGACCGGCTGGGTCACGTGTGGACGCAACTCGATGTCGACCAGGCGGTCTATTTCGGCGTGGACAGCCCGGACGTGCCGGCGAACGTGCTGCGGGCAATCATCCCGGCATTGGCCGCTGCGGACGCCGCGGTCGGGCCGGTTGACGACGGCGGGTATTGGACCCTGGGCATCCGCAAATGGCACCCGGCGCTGACCGCCGGCATCGACTGGGGTACGCCCAGCGTGTACGATCAGACGCGAAACGCTGCGGTGGACGCGGGCCTGACGTGGCACGAACTGCCGCGATGGTACGATGTCGACACGCCCGACGATCTGGCGGCGCTGCGCCGGCGGTTGCGTGACGCCAACGATCCGGCGCTCGTGACACTTCGCACACGGCTTGATGACATCGTTGGGGACACCGCATGACTACGATAGGACCGAACCACGAACCGGCCGACGACGCTTCGGTTCCCGTCGACGCGCTCGAGATCGATCCGGACGAGGACGAAACCCAGGCACTGGGCGAGTCGGTCATCCTCATCGTCGACGACAACGAACAAAACGTAGAATTGCTCCAAGCGTACCTCGATTCACTGCCGTGTACGGTCATGACCGCCGGCGACGGCATCGAAGCGATGGCGACCATCGACGATCCCGACCAGGCCACGCCGGACCTTATCCTGCTGGATGTGATGATGCCGCGCATGAGCGGGTTTGAGGTCTGTCGCCGAATCAAAGAGAACCCCGCCACGCGCACCATTCCCGTCATGATGGTCACTGCACTGAACGAACTGGGCGACATCGAACGCGGCGTCGAGTCCGGCACGGACGACTTTCTGTCCAAACCCGTGAACAAGCTCGAACTGGTCACACGCGTCAAGTCCCTGCTGCGCGTGCGTCACCTGAAGCGCGAACTGGATCGGACGGTGGCGTACATTCAGAACATCGAGTCGCGAGGAGCAAGTGACGTAACGGAATGACGGTCCCGGTGACTGGGGGATACCAGCCCCGCATTCGGGGCATTGCGTGCGCCCTGCATCGATCATCCCGCGCAGATCGCAGCCACAATTGACGCAGTACCCGTGCAGCACAACGCCATGCACTGCACGGGCGTCAACGGGTCGACGGCCGGCTCGCATACCTGCTCCGGATCGCTCCACGGGAAGGTTCTGACTCGGCGCAGCCTCGTGCGTTATGTTTGACTGTTGCACGGGTATCGTCGACGATCACCACGTTCGGATCGTACAAAACCACATCACACTACAATATCCCGCCATGACCGCGACAGACACACAGACCGATCAGGAATACCGCATCCAGCAACCCGACAACGCACTGACCGCCGCGGTGGGTGATGCCGCAAGCGGCTCGACCGCGCAGGCAGACGTGCAGACTGAGGAGATGCTGGTCAACATGGGCCCGCAGCATCCGTCGACGCACGGCGTGCTGCGCGTCGTACTGCGCACCGACGGCGAGATGGTGCTCGAGGCCGTGCCGCACATCGGCTACCTGCATCGCTGCGCCGAGAAGATCGGCGAAAACGTCCCGTACTACCAGTACCTCCCCTATACGGACCGGATGGACTATCTGGCCGGGATGAACGAGAACTGGGCGTTTTGCCGCGCGGCTGAGGAACTGGCGGGCATCGAACTGCCGCGGCGGGCTGAGTGCATCCGCATCATCATCTGCGAACTCAACCGAATCGCGTCGCACCTGGTGTCATTCGGGACGTACGGCCTCGACATCGGTGCGTTTACGCCGTTCCTCTACGCGTTTCGTGAACGTGAATATGTGCTGGACCTGTTCGAAATGGTCTGCGGTGCCCGACTGACATATTCGTACCTGACAGTCGGCGGCACGACACACGATCTGCCGGAGGGTTACCTCGACAAGGTCACCGAGTTCCTCGATTACTTTGAGCCCAAGATCAAAGAGTACAACGACCTGCTGTCGTACAACCAGATCTTCATCAAACGCACAGCGAACGTGGGCGTGATCAGCGCGGAACTGTGCACACAGTACGCCCTGACAGGACCGGTCATTCGCGGCAGTGGCATTGCCTACGACCTGCGCCGTGACAAGCCGTACAGCCTGTACCCGCAGCTCGAGTTCGACGTGATCACCGCGAGCGGCGAACAGGGCACGCTGGGCGACTGCTGGGACCGCTATATCGTGCGCATGCGCGAAATGGAGCAGTGCTGCAATATCATCCGCCAGGCGATCAAGATGATCCCGCCACGCAGCGACGAAGGCGAAGGACGGTACCGCGTAAATCTGGGCAGAAAATTCAAACCCGACGCCGGTGAAGTGTACGTGGAAACGGAAAATCCGCGCGGCAACCTGGGGTTCTATCTGGAAAGCCAGGGGGGACCCATCCCGTACCGCTGCAAAGCCCGCGCCGCCACGTTCTGCAATCTATCAGTCCTGCCCGAGTTGTGCCACGGGGTCCTGCTTGCCGACGTGCCGGCGATCATCGGATCGATCGATGTCGTCATGGGTCAGGTGGATCGATGAGGCGATCGGGGCATCTCGATTGCCCAACTCCAATTTTGATTCGTGTTCGCTGATCGCGCGACGTGATTGTGCGTGTACCGGTAACACCGAAAATGCATGTTGCGTTGTTATGATGCGAGCATCGTACGATCAGCATCGCAAGCCCCTCGCGAGGCCGCCATGCCCATCACCCAGGTAGTCCTGTTGTGTTTGACTTTTGCTCTTTGCATCACAATGACGATGTCGGCGCAAAGCGCCGCTGCTGACGATGCGGGCGCCGACTGGTCGCAATACCCCGCAGGCGTGCGGGTCATTCTTGAAAACACGAAACCGCTTACGCAGCCGCTGGCCGATCGATTCCCATTGTTACTCTTGCCGGCGCACGACTGCGTCGTGCAGGACGAGCGGTTGCAGGAGCGAATCGTCGTTGATCTGCACAAGCGCGGTGTTGCCGCGTTTGCGACCTGGCAACCCGGGAAAAACGAGCGCGACAAGGCGCTGGCTGATGGGCTGCGCCTTGCACGGATTCAGCAGAAACTCGGCCTGAAGGTCTGCGTCAACGCGAACGCCTGCATGTATTCGTTCAACAACGGCGATCCGTCGACGGCGTACGTGGACGCGGACGGCAAGCCGTTCTTCGACAAGTCCATTCCAAACAAGATCGGCAGCCCGTTTCGGCTTGACCACCGTTATGCGGCGATGCGCGAGCAGGTCGAGTTCTTCGCACGCGGGTACCGCGAGGCGGGCGTGCCGCTTGATTTTGTCTATGGCGACTGGGAAATCGACGGGCCGCTGGAGGTCAACCACGCGTGGGATGCCGCCAAACGATGCACTGTGACACGCGAGCACATTCCCGACATCGACACGAAGTTCAAGGCGTTTCAAAAGGCGGTGCGCGAAAAACGCGGGGATATGACCAAACAGTGTTACACCGACCCGCTGCTGTCGCGCTACCCCGAGGCTCTGGTCGGCAACTACGCGGTGTACCCGCACAATGGATACCGATACTGGTATGACTACTTTGAGTACCCGGTCGACCATCACCCGCACGTCAGGCATCAAAACGCGATGTACCGCGAATGGTTCGATGAGTTTCCGCTGACGGGCTACACCTTCGCGATGCCGGTGGTGTACCCGTGGTCGCGCATCTACGACTGGTACACGTGGGCGGACACGGACTATCGCTGGTTCCACAACATGCTGCGAATCGCGTCGAACGCGGGCGAACACACGCGACAAGGTTTTTCGGGCATGCCGGTCATCGCGTTTATTCACTGGCACACGATCTTTCAGGACACTCAGGCCAGGGACACCCAGCGGTTCATACAGTTCAGCGAAGAGGCCTACCGGGAACTGGTGTGGCACGTGACGCTGCGCGGCGTGGACGCGTTGTTTCTGTGGTGCATGAGCAGTGAATACGCGAAAGAGGTCGAACTGCTGCATGGGGCGTGGTCACAGACGTTGCGATTCGCCGATTTCCTGACGTACGGCGAACCTGTGCTGTTCGACGTGCCGGACGAGCCTGGCCCTGTCGTGTCCGCCGTGCGATGGAACGGGCAATTGCTCGTGCGGCGCACCGACTTCGGTATCGGGCATGACGGGCCTGTGGACATTCAGGTTGCCGGCAAGACCTATCGCGTGCCGAAAACGGCGGGCAAGTGCAAGATCATTGAATTGAATCGTCCGCACCAGTTCCGATTGCTTGACCAGGCGAACTGAGGTTCGCAGGTCTGCGATTCCCGATTGCCGAGCGTTGCCCGCACGATCCAGCCTGTCGATTTGGCGGACCGCGCGCGATCCCATATCGTGTCCGTCGTGATACCACGCTTGTTTGGGCAAACTTGTCTTGCTGTCTGTATCGCACTGGTATGCGCAGGTGACTGCATTGCGAGAACGCAGGTTCATCGCATCGAGGCTGCAGGCGACGAGCGTAACCTGTGGATCATCCGCCCGGAGATGACCAGCGACGGAGCGTCATTCGCGGTCCTGCACAGGATGGCGACGGACTCGCCTCAAACCATTCGACACCTCAAAACACTGACGGGCCAGGTCGCGCCGCACGGCATCGCGGCGACGGACGACGCGCTGTGGCTGGTCTTCACCAGCGGCGCCGTGCAGTACATTCGCAGCATCCCCGACGAAGTGCAAGGCCCATGGGGCGCTTACGAGAAGCGCCGGCTGGCGCCGCTGCCCGAAGGCACCGTGCTCCGCGGATTGGCGGCTGCAACCGATGGACCGTGGGCGCTTGTGCGTTTCGAAAACGCAGAATTGCTCGAAGCATTCGAAAAAGCGCAACGCACCGGCAACGAAAACAGCGAGTCGGCGTCTAACCCGGCGAATGCAGTGAAAGATGAAACGCCAACACCCAAATCGCCTGCTGACACGGCATCCCGCGGCGCCGAGTCGGACAATGGTGCGACCCAACGAGTCCCGATCGATCGCCTGCTGCAACTGCGCGCAAACCATTGGCGCCGGGTGACTTTGCCCGATGACTGGCCCCACCTGGCGCCATCGACCATCGTGATGCGCCGGCCCGACGCGACAACGCCCACGCTTGTCGCTGTCACCAAAGCCCCGACCAGCGTCTCTGAGCTGAATATTTTCAGCGCTACCGCGCCGGCGCCCGGCGCGACGAATCAGAACGTGAATGCGCCAACCTGGTCCAGTGACTCATTCGACTGGCCCGCCGGCGCCGCTGTGGCCGGAATCGGCGTGAACCGCCAGGTCGTGCTTTATCGTCGCGTTGACAGCGGTTCGAGCGATTTAATCACGCTCGAACTTCAGCTGTGGCGGCGCGGCGCGCTGACCGACCTGGGGCAGTTGAACGTCGCAGCACCCAGCCCCACCACACCATGGTCCGTCGCGGCACTGGACCAGACGGCCACATTGATCACACTGGGCGACCAGGGTGACCCCGTGATCTCCTCGCTGTCCACGCAGGGGCGGGTGCTCCACGAGTCAGTCAGGTACACGCATCAGAAGGCGCCGCCGCGCGCGTTCAGCGGCGATATCTTCGTGCTGATGATCGCGCTGGTGGTCGCAACGGCTGTGATGTTCATTTTCTGGCGCCGCGGTCAAGGCGGCGTTGAGATGAAACTGGCGCCTGACCAGAAGGTGGCGGACCTTGGCCGGAGGGCGGCGGCGGCGATGATCGATTTGGCGCCCTGTGTTCTGCTGGGAGCTCTGCACTTTGAAATCAGCGCCGCGGAGTTGTTCCGCCTGCACCTGCCCGGCCTGTCCCGCGGCGGGTGGGAACAAATGCTGCCCACCGTGACCACCATCGGCCTGGTCGTCATCCATACGACGATCAGCGAAATGTTTTCCGGACGCACACTGGGCAAACTCGTGCTGGGCATGCACGTCGGCACGATGCAGGGCCAGAAGCCAAAGGCCTGGCAAGCGCTGGTGCGCGGCGTGATGCGCATTTTTGATTTGCTGGCAATTCCCCTGCTGCTGGTCGCCGTGCTCACACCCCACCGGCAGCGGCTGGGTGACCTGATGGCGCGCACCGTCGTCATCGTTCACGTCGTTAAAGAGGGACAGGACGAGTCGGAGCCATCGCCGTGACCACCGACCGATCGGCGATCGTCCTGCTTTCGGGTGGGCTCGACAGCGCAACTGTGCTGGCGATCGCAATCGACAAAGGTTTCGCGCCGATTCACGCGATCAGTTTCGATTACGGCCAGCGACACAGCGTCGAGCTACGCGCTGCGAAGGCCGTGGCGGAACATCACCACGTCGCGTCGCATCGCGTCGTGCACATCGATACCGGTGTCTTTCAAGGCTCGGCGCTGACCGATGACATCGCTGTGCCCAAGAACCGCGATGACGAGCAGATGACCGCCGGCATCCCCGTCACATACGTGCCTGCGCGCAACACTATTTTTCTGTCGTATGCGCTGGCGATTGCCGAATCGCTGAACAGCACGAATATTTTCATCGGCGTCAACGCGGTGGACTACTCGGGTTACCCCGACTGTCGGCCGCGGTACATCGCTGCGTTCGAGCAGATGGCGAACCTGGCGACCCGGGCCGCCATCGAAGGCCGGCGGCTGACAATTCACACCCCGCTGATCGATTGGCCGAAGGTCAAAATCATCGAGCGTGGGCTCGAACTGGGCGTCGATTACGCGATCACCCATTCGTGCTACGACCCGCAGCCGGACGCGGTGCATGCGTTAGGTTGTCGCCCGTGCGGCCGATGCGACGCCTGTTTACTGCGAAAGCGCGCGTTCGAACACCTCAATCAAACCGACCCGGTCCTCGAGTGACCGCCGCTTGCGGCTTAACGCATACAATCCATCCATGGAACTGCCCGTCGCCCCCCAGAGTTATCGGCCGACCACCGAAGCGCTCGTCCGCGTGATCAAACATCACGACCAGATTCTGGCCCGCACCACGTGCGAGGAAATGCAACTCGACGCTGCAACGGTATACACCAACGCCGACCGTCCCAACGTGCACCAGTGCAATTTCGCCGCGGACCTCACAATCCCTGAAGGCCTCGGCGGTGACCAGGTGATCGATCAGGTGTTGGAGCATTTCCACTCCGTCGGGCTCAGATGTTTCCTTTTGTCAACGGCGGACGCGACGTGGTCGCAGGACCTGGCCGGCGCCGCCGGTCAGCGCGGTTTCGTGCGCAATGAAGCGGCCATCGATCAGTTGCAGCGCGACACGCAGGCTGACACCCCCACGGTTACGTTGCAGGTATTGCCCGCGCGCGCGGTATACGTCCCGTTTCGCACGTTCGCCATGGCCGCGGCTGTTGAATCGTACGGAGCCGACGAGCGAACGGCGTCGGACCTGGCGGGCCAAAAGGTCGCCCTGCCCGACGAGCCACGTCTTGAAATGTTCGTCGCCCGGCTCCACGGCCGGATCGTCGGCTCC
>NZCH01000090.1 GCA_002688155.1 Phycisphaerae bacterium | reverse complement strand
TTATAACAGCGTTTACGGTGTGTGCCTGGTCACCGGCGCGCCAATCGGCAAACCTCGCCTCGACGCCAAGCCCTGGGCCAAATACACCATCGAAACCGTGCGCGAACTCGAGCGCCTTGGAAAACTCTAGTCTTCAGGATCCGGGTGTCCGGTGTCGGGTATGGGTACATTGTTGCGGCGTGTGTTTCTCAGCGGAGACCTTTTGATTCCGGGCGCTTGCGACCGATACGCCATCCTGCAATGACACATTCTCTTTCCTCCATTCCCGCGCGCAAGCATCGATCGGCCGTCGTTGTCTTTGCCGCGGTTCTCGTCCTCACGGCAGCGGGGGACCTGGTATGCAAGTCGCTCGCGTTTCGGTACGTCGCCGGAGTGCCGGTCGTACTTACCCGTGCCAATGCGGCGGATCACCGGGCCATACCCGGCCACGAACCAATGCCGATCGTTCCGGGTGTGCTGAGCCTGCAACTGACGACGAACACCGGGGCAGTATTTGGTTTGGCCAGGGGCGGGCAGTACGTATTTGTCGTCGTGAGTCTGATTGCAATTGTGGTGATTGTGCGCGTGTTTTTGCGCAGCCGTGCGGACGCGATGCTGTTTCACGTGTGTCTTGCGCTTGTGCTCGGTGGGGCGGTGGGCAACCTGTACGACCGCATCCGCTTCAACGCGGTGCGCGACCTGCTGCTGCTGCTGCCGGACACCGGGTTGTGGCCATGGCTGTTCAACATCGCGGACGCGGCGCTGATGGTCGGCGTGGGCGTGATCATCGTCATTACGTGGAAGGTCGACATGCGCCCACAAAGCGATCAAACAGAGTCCGATTGACCTGGGCAGACGTATCGTCACCATTCGCCATGCGTTCCGGATGCCATTGGACACCAACGTAGAATCGGCGCTGCGACGGCGGCAGGTCGATCGCTTCAATCACACCATCGGGCGCCATGGCAACGGTGCGCATCGTTGCGGGATCGGATACCGCCTGCTGGTGGGATGAGACCACTTGGTGTGTTAACGGAGGACGCACATTTCCCGACGCTACAGGATCCCAGACCAGCGAGTCGTCGGCGACGCATTCGATCGCGTGGAGGCGGTTGTCCTGATGCACCGCCGCGTCCTGCAGCACGTCGGGCAGGTACTGATGCAATCGTCCGCCAGCGTGCAGCGCCATCAACTGCATGCCCAGACACACCCCCAGTACCGGTGTGTCCGGCCTCGCTGACGCCAGATGTTGCAGCAGCGTCAACTCGAACGCCTGCCGCCTTGCGTCCATCGGCCGGGCATTGACATGCGTTGGCTCGCCGAACGGCTCTGTGCGCGGGTCAGTTCCGCCGGTGAGCACGAACCCGTCAAGCCGCGCAACATAGTGTTCAACAGCGTCAGCTTCATGCGGCAACAGCACCGCTGCGCCGCCGGTGCCCACGACCGCCCGGCTGTACGCGATCGCCGACTCGTACTGGCCCGATTCGGCGGTGTTGTCCTTGTTGTCGACGGTGATGCCGATCATCGGCCGGGTCATGGCGGCATTGTACCCGTCACGCGTGGCCGCACGGCACGCCGACTGTTCACGGACCCGCCGATAGGCGATAATCACCGTACTGTGCCCAGCCATGCCTGCCAGCAGTGCATCGACCCCGATTGCGGCGCCACGTTTGACGTCGGTGAAGTCCACGTGGCCTGTCCGGCGTGCGCGAGTGCCGGGCGACAGTCGCTCTTGGATATCCGATACGACTGGTCGCGCCTTGACGCGCCGTCGTCGATGGGCTTCTTTGAACCGCGGTGGGCGACCAAGGGCGAATCACTCGACAGCATGCTGGATTTCTCGGGCGTCTGGCGATTTCGCGAGTTGATGCCGTTTTATCGCGACGTGAGACAGATCGTCACGATCGGCGAAGGGCGCACCAACCTGCAGGACGCGCGGCTGCTGGCGCCAAAGGTCGGTCTGACACCCGGCAAACTGTTCCTGCAATACGAAGGTCTGAACCCGTCGGGGTCGTTCAAGGACAACGGCATGGCGGCGGCGTTCACCCACGCGCATATGGTCGGCGCGACGCGCGTCGCTTGCGCGTCGACCGGCAACACCAGCGCGTCGCTGGCTATGTTCGCGTCGCTGTCGGAAATTCCCGGCGTCGTGTTCATCGGGTCAGGAAAAATATCGTATGGCAAACTCAGCCAGGCGCTAGACTACGGCGCGCGGACGCTGCAGATTCAGGGCGACTTCGACGCGTGCCTGCGCCGTGTCCGTCAGGTCGCTACTGAATCGCCCGAGCTTGGCATTTACCTCATGAACTCGGTCAATCCGTTTCGCATCGAAGGGCAAAAGGCGATCATGTACCGCGTTCTCGAAGCGCTCGACTGGCAGCCGCCGGATTGGATCATTGTGCCAGGTGGGAATCTGGGTAACTGCTCGGCGTTCGGCAAGGCGTTCGCAGAGTTGCGTGAACTGGGTCTGGTCGATCACGTGCCTCGGCTGGCCGTCATACAGGCGGCGGGCGCCAACCCATTGCACGAGTTGTATACCAACCGAGGCCTGCGCTGGAACGGCGGGCGATACGATCGCGATGCGGTCACGAGTTACTACACTCAGCTCGCCGACGCAGACGTGTGCGCAAACACGATCGCCAGTGCGATCGAAATCGGTCGGCCGGTCAACCTGGCCAAGGCGCTGCGTTCGCTTGACATTATGGACGGCGTGGTGCGCCAGGTTGACGATGACACGATCCTCGAACACAAGGCGATGGTCGGCCGGTACGGATTTGGCTGCGAACCCGCAAGTGCCGCCTCCGTTGCGGGCGCGCACGTGCTGGCTGAAGAAGGTTTAATTGGAAAGGATGACACCGTCGTGTGTATCCTTACCGGTCACGAACTTAAGGATCCCGACGCGACGGTGCAGTATCACACGGGGGTCGAAATGAAAGCCCTGCAGGACAACGCGCCTCGCAAGCGCCCAACGGGTCAGCTTGCCAACGAACCGATTCCCGTACCGGACGACCTGGCTGCGATCATCGACGCGATCACTCAAGGACGTGGCCCGACAGGTACGCTGCGGCCACCCAATGCGCAAATCACCGGGTCCGTCAACCAATTGCCCGTGAGCGAGTTTTAGATTTCATCCACCAATGGCATTTCGCCCATGAAGACCAGTCATCCCTCCGACCAGCTTCCCGATGTGTCGGATGCGCGCGTCGCGATCGTGCAGTCCAAGTGGCATGCGCAGTACGTCGACGCAATGGTGACGCGCTGCCTGCAGGTCTTCGAGCGCGCCGGATGCGCGACGCCGCCCGTGCATGTGCTGCCCGGTGCGGTCGAGTTGCCGCTGGCGGCCCGGCGTGTCATTCGCCGGGACAGAACCATCGATGCAGTCATCGCCTTCGGCGCCGTCCTCAAGGGCGACACCTACCATTTCGAAGTCGTGTGGCGCATGTGTACGGACGGCCTGAACCAGGTCATGCTCGAAGAGGACGTCCCGATCATCATGGAGGTTCTGGCTGTGTCTGATCTGGACCAATTGGCACAGCGCTGCGCCGACGACGAATTCAACAAGGGCGTCGAGGCGGCGGTCGCGGCGATCGATTTGATCCACTGGCGGCGGCAGAACAGCCCGTGAACGTTGCGTCATTTACTGTAAGCGTGCGGCCGCGCAGCGGCCATTCATGTGCGCCGCGCCCACCGCGCAAGGACCAGGCTGATGAGCGAACCTGTGATCATATTCACCACAAGGGCCGCCGGGCTGATCCACATGAAGCTGATCGGGTCCAGGCCATCGGGGTTCGTCCCGAAGATGGGCCCTGAGAATGCGATGAGCACGGCGGTGGCCGTACCGCAGATCGTCCCGGCCAACACACCAAGCGGTTTCGCGAACGGCACGAACAGAGCGAAGAAGAACAGGCCAAACAGCGGGGTGACCAGCAGGTTTGTCGTCTTTTGCGTGACCGCGGTGATGTTTCCCGGAATGTGCTCCATGAACGAACTGCCCACGACGACGATGGCTCCGATGACGAATGCCAGCAACTGCGCCACGCGGACGTGACCCTTCTCCGTCTTTGGCCGTATGCCGAATCGGTCGAGGAAATCAGTTGTCACGACCGCAGTGATCGAGTTGACACCCGAGTCGATGCTGGACATGGCCGCAGCGAACATCGCAGCGACGACCAGTCCCGAGATTCCCATTGGCAGGTGGTATGCAATGTAATGTGGGAAAAGGAAATCGGCGTTGTTGATGACGTCCATGCCCTGCGGAAGTTCCTCCGGTCGCGCTTTGAAAAATCCAAGCAATGCGAAGCCGACGAGCGCGAGCGTGATGGCGACGGTGAACCCGACGATCAGGTTGATGGCATACGACCGCCGCGCCGCCTTTACGTTGCGCGTCGCCATGAAGCGCTGCACCGTCGTTTGATCGCTGCCGGCCGTACAGACATACCATATCAGCGTCGAGAGGATTACCCCAACCACCGTAATACGCGTCGACGGGTCGAAGCTGAACACCGGCTGGCGATCCCAGTTGTCATGCCACTGTGTCGGAAACCAGTCAAAGCCGCCGGTCTGAATTGTCACCGTGATGATGACCAGCAGCGCACCGCCAAACAGAAGAATGGTCTGGAACAGGTCAGTGATCACCACTGCCCGCAGGCCGCCCAGCGATGTGTAGATCACGGCGACGAATCCCGTGCACAGTACGATCAGCCAAATCCACGTCTTATCCACACCGATCATCACGGTCATCGCCTTGGCCGCCAGGTAGATCAGCAACGACATCCATACCAGCCGCAGTGCGATGAACATGACGCTGCCCAACAGGCGAATGCCCACACCCAGCTTTGCCTCCAGCAACTCGTACGCGCTGGTGGCCCGCTGCCGCATGTACACCGGTAGCAGCAGAAAAGCCACGATGAGAAAGACAATGGGCAGGGCAAGGCTGCTCGCCAGTAAGACCGGTCCCTTCGCGATCAATTCACCGGGGTACGCCAGGTATGAGATTGTGCTCAGCAGCGTTGCGAAGATGGAGATCCCGATCAGCGTCGGGTTCATGTTCCCGCTGCCGACAAAGTACTCCTCCGTGCTGCGCTGCCTGCGCGAGAAGTACCAGCCCAGAGCGATCATGCCCACGACGTACGCTGCGATGACCAGCCAGTCCAGTGTCGCGAGTCCTTCGGCGGGGATATTGGTTTCGCTTACGGTCATGCACGCACTCTTAATATGACTTCGCCGACTCGAGGGTGTTGCTGATCTCGCTCTGCCCGTGTGCAACCCGTGCCACGGATCGTCTTTCCTGGACCGATCGGTCTCCTGCAAGACAGCGGGAATCTTGCCTCTTCCAACAGATACAGGCCCGGGCGGTCCATGGTAACGATGTCATCTTTCGGATCGGCTTACACCAACTCAACGTCGCTCCGCCATGTCTTGCGTGATCGTCGCTGACAAACAATGTGCACAACGAGAGACGATCCGTGTATGCCAATACCCCGCTGTCGCCCTTGGGCCCTTCGTTTCCTGCATCAGTTTCGCCTCAGAATGATTCGTCAGTCAACCTCCGGCCAGCACAGCGTAAGGTCTGGCTTTCGCATGTGTTGCAGGACGAGCCTCGCGTTCAGGGCGTCACTTATTTCGTAGTGCGTTTGGGCGTCGCCCCTGCCGCGGCCTCCGCGAACGTGTCGGTCGACCATCCACTGGCGGGCCCACTGCATCGGCGTGTCCAGGTACCAGCATTCATCCAGCACGCGCGCCAGAGAGGGCCACGGTTCCTGGTCCAGCAGTAGATAGTTGCCCTCCGTGATAACGACGCGCACGGCTGGCGTGATCGTGTGATCCACACGATCATCGAAGACCGGCTCGTGAAGCTGGCGATCGTAAATGGGAAAGCGAAGGACCTTCGCGGGATCGCGGGCCTGCTCGAGCAGGCGGCAATATCCCCGGACGTCGAACGTTGCGGGCGCGCCTTTGCGGTTGCGCAGACCCAGCCCGTCCAGGTGCCGGTTGGTCAGGTGATACCCGTCCATCGGCACAAGCACCCCGGCCCCGGCGCCGGCACCCGGGGCATCTTGATTGATCGCTTCGATCAGTAATCGTCCGAGCGTACTCTTGCCCGCCGCCGGGATGCCGGCGATGCCGACAATCACCCTCCCGGAAACGTCGCTCCGCCGCCGCAGACGGTTGGCCAACTCGGCAACCAGAGCTTCGTCAATGATGTGCGCAGTGCGATCCGGCATGTGGCTATCTTACGGCCCTGAATCGGTGTGTCCGCCACCACGGGAACTCCAATGCGTGGACTGTTTTCATCTGGACCCGCGTGGACACGATGCGGCCGCCGCCCGCCGCTTCGATGTCGACGTGTCACGGATGCCGCTGTTCCGGTGCGCGCCGGATGACACACGCGCTGCGGAGCACGACGTCATCACCGAGCAGATTCGCAAGCGAAGCGAGAATGGTCCTGAGCGTGGCGATTTCGAAAATGAGGCGCGAAGTCATCGCAACCCGTGCCCACCGTCGGTGGCGGTACGTGCTGAAGGTTGCACACCATGCGACGGTTACGGACGGTTCATGGTCGCTGTCATCAGCTCTTATCGTAGCAGGGCGATCATCGGGGACGGGACTTGTTGTGGGTACTGTTTGCGCGTCATGCGGGGAACTTCAAGTCCCCCGCCCCAGTTGCATTACGGCATCACAACGCGTTGGCCCACGCGCATCTTCTTGGGCACGAGGTTTGGATTGGCGTCGTGGATGAGCGTCCAGCGTTTGCCGCTTCCGTAGTAGCGCGTCGCGATGGACCACAGCGTGTCGCCGCGCTGGATGGTGTAGGTGCGCGGCCCGGAAGGCGCTGACGGAGCAGCGGCCGCGGAGGCGGACATCGCGGGTTGCGGCGCGGGCGCCATGTAGGCGGTGGTTGCGCCCACGGCTGGAGCAGCCGGCGGCGTGTATTGCTGCGTGACGGCTTCGTGCGCGGGTGGCGCCGGGTCGCTGGACCACGCGACCGGCCCCGTGTCGCCGGCGGGCACGTCGGTCGGTTGGCCATCGTCGATCTGAACAAGGTCGTGGCGTGACGGCTGGCTGCAACTGATCAGCATGCCGATCAGAGCAATAGTCACAAGAAGCAGAAATCGTTGCATGGTCGCACTCCTTTGCGTGTTGGCGCGTGGCATCCTGCCATCGCGGGCGGGTCATGGGGGGATTCAGGTGATTACGAGGCTGCTTTTAACCTTTTTATCGTTTTAACGCAACGAATATCTTTTGATTTGCGGTTTTCGATTGCCGATTGCCGATCTGGCGGACAAGTCGATGGGGGGGGGTGGCCAAAACGGCATTCGAAAATCGAGCATTGGCGAACGCACTCAGGTCCCGCCATCAGACGCGTCGGGCACGGCGACCAGCCGGTGACCGAGTTGGTCGCGCCAGGTCTGGTCGACTCCCGCGTCCGTGATGATGTGGTCGACTTCTTCGAGGCCGCAGACGCGTGCCAGACTCTTGCGCCCAAACTTGCTCGAATCCATCAGCATCATGCTCACGACCGCCTGTCTGAGCATGGCCTGTTCTACCTGCGCCATCATGAGGTTCTGATTAAACGCCTCATTGCCGAAGATGCCGGCCAGGGAGAACAGCAGTACATCCGCGTGCAGGTCTGCGAGGCAGCCCGTGGCGATTGAGCCGACGAGCACCCCCGTGCGTGGGTACAGGTTCCCGCCGATGACCAGCAGTTCAACCTGATCATCGTCGGCAAAAATCCCCGCGACCGCCAGGCTGTTGGTGACAACCTGAATGGGCCGAGCAACGATTTGCTGTGCCGTGTAAACGACGGTTGACCCGCCGTCGAGCAGGACGGTCATCTGCGGCTGCACCATTGCGGCGGCGACGCTGCCGATGCGTTGTTTCTGTTGCACGTGCTCATTCATGCGCGCCGCAAGCGCGACGTTGGACTGGCTCGGGTCTATCGGCGGCTCGTCCTGCAACACCGCGCCACCGTGCGTGCGCTTGGCCAGGCCACGTGCTTCGAGCTGTTCAAGGTCGCGCCGCACCGTCGACGTGCTCACGTCCAACCGGCGCGCCAGTTCGTCGAGCTGCGCCGTCTTTTGACTTCGAAGCGTGTCGAGTATGCGCTGTTGACGTTCGACGATGAGCATTGGCTTGGGGTTTGGGGGTTTGCGGGCCGGGGGGGGTCGGGGGTCGAGTGATCGGTATGTCACCCCAGGACGCGCGTCAGGCGTGCGAGGTTTTGCGACACTCGGTCGTTGTGGTTTGGAATCGCGGCGTTGGTGATCGATGACATGGGCGCATCGGCACGCCCGCCGTCGATCGCAACGGTGGTCGATGACGATGCGCTGTAAGCCGTGCCGCGTTTCGTCGATTGAAGATCGTCTTCGAGGTTGCGATACGGCTTGATGCTCAACCTCTCAAGCGCGGCGTGATACGAACGCACGGCCTGCGCCGGGTCGGTCAGTTCACCATCGGCGATCCGGCGCAGGTGCTCGATCATCGTCACCTGGTGTTCACTGTTGTTAATCATGCGTCCGTACAGCGCGACGCGCGCCCCGTGCTCCCGCGCATCATGCAACTGGAAATATGCGTCGTACGTCGTCCCCGACGCGCCGCCGAGGATACCTGGTACAAGCGTGCGGTCGTAGCCGGCCAGTTCCTCCATCACCTCCGGCCCGTTGTACGGAATCTTCAAAAAGATCGGCCTGCCCTTGCCCGCGACGCCCGCGAGCGTGCGTGCGATCATGTCGTTGAGGTACCGTCCGATGTCGCGCGGGCACATGTCCGCGCATGCATTTGGGTTGAAAACTTCGAGGAAATGCCGCAAACCTTTCACCTCGGCCTCGACACGAAAGTCGCGGTAGTGCGTGAGTGTTTCCAGGTCGCGCTGCAGGTCATTGTTGAACGTGGCCGAGTACAGCGCAAGGTCGGCGCCGACGATTGGCTCGCTTGGCGCGGGGCTTAGCCGGCCGTGCGTGATGTGGTCGATCATCGCCGTGCGGAACGGTCGCGACGCGACGGACGGGTACACGCCGTCGCGAACCGAATAAATATCGGTCGTGTCATTGGCGCGGCAGGCCGGCGTCACGGTGCTGGCGTCGAACAGCCGCTCGTTGATCGTAAGTACTTCGCTGGTCGATGCGCTCATGAGCATGATGTCAACCTGCTCGTGGCGTACGTTCTCGCGAATGATGCGGCGGTAGTCGTCGAGGGAGCGCCGCCGTCCGTCGCGTTCCTTGCCCGGCGAGCCGATACCGCCGCCCATGTCGGCGTCCTTGGCATCGGCGAGGATGAAGTCGCCGCACGAGGGGTCGGCGAGAATGCGGGCAAGCTTCATGTCAAGACTTTTTTGTACCATGGCATGTCCCTCACCGCATGCGTGACACGATCTGATCCGTAATCGATCGCACCGTCGCTTCGAATACGTCGTTCATTTTGTCGGGTCCGGGGGTCGCTGAAGGTTCGAAAGTAGGGCACGAGCACTGCACCGGCCCGCCGCTGCACGAACACGACGCACTTGCTGTGG
>NZCH01000089.1 GCA_002688155.1 Phycisphaerae bacterium | reverse complement strand
CCTGGCGCAGCGGCTTAACACGTGGTGGCGCAGCTGCGCGAAATGACCCCCGGGCCGCGAAAAAAACGCCGATCAGCCTGCAATTTAAGAACCCGATCCAGACCCGCTGCATCGGCCCGGATCAGATCGGCGCGGTGCCGGCGAAACTCCTGGTCAGTGCCGTGCAATCGCAGCCCGAGCCACGCGTAAACGTTATTGCCCGCACCGATCCGCATACGCCGGCCATGGCCATCCACGTCGGCGACGAAGGCCAGGGCATGGACGGACACACAAGTTATCACACGCAATGGACCCGTTTTTGAGCACAAAAAAGGCAGTGCAGCGCACCGGTACGGGACTGACTGGCGCACAGCGATACGCGGGGGCGCACGGCGACGGATCGAACTGCACAGCACGCACGGTGAGGGCTCCGCTGCGCCACTTATCATTCCACTGGATTCAACCGATGCAAATCATGGTTCGTGAGGGTCACGAGAAGTTCATCACGGGCTTGCAGGAGGTTGGCACAGGGGACACAGAGATTCAAAAAAAGATGAGCCGTTGCGGTGAAGAATTGATAGATGCGTCAGCAACATCGCATTTTCAATCACGAAGCCGAACTTATCTCTGATTGAATGACGACGGTATTTCGAATTAACGGTAATGGTCTGTGTAACTTCCGGGGCTGAATCGTTGGGACTACGGCGACAGCAGAGTCGCGAATTTGATGGCGGCAGGAGAACGAGGTGTCAGAAAAAGGCAATGCTCCGCGAGCGCAGCGCGCACGCAAGAACGGATCACCGCGCACGCTGCGCGTGCTCGTCGTCGACGGTGACATGGACGTTACGGACGAACTGGCGGCCCGGCTTGACAGCTCGTCGACGATGCTGCTGCACGCGGACACGCTTGTCGAGGCGAATATGCTGCTGCGCATACACCAAACTGACCTGGCGGTCATCGCCACGCACCTGGCCGACGGGTCCGGGCTGGAGTTAGCCGACCGCCTGCATCGCCAGTGGCCTGACACGCAGATCCTTGTCACCACACGCCGGCCGACCGTGGCACGCATGCTCGAGGCGGTTCGTGCCGGGGCATCGGACATCATGATCAAGCCCCTGCAATGCGACGAAATGTTCGACCGCGTTCAGCAGGCGACCGATCGGTACCGCGCCAACCGGGCGAACAAGCGCCGGGTGCGCAGGCTCAAACGCGCATGCAGAAAACTCAACGACGCGCGCATTGAAGTCAGCGAACAGGTCAATGTCCTGTGCGGCGACCTGGTGAGCGCTTACCAGGATCTGGCCTTGCAGATGCAGCAGGTCGCGTCCACCAGCGAGTTCGCGACGCTCATCCGGCAGGAGCTGGATCTGGAGCAACTGCTGCACACGACGCTTGAATATGTTCTTCAAAAGGCCGGGCCGACCAATGCCGCGATCTTTTTGCCTGCGAATACGGACGAGTACACGCTGGGCGGGTATATCAACTACGACTGCTCCAGCGGCGCTGCGGACGTGCTGATGCAGGGCCTGGCGGATCGGCTGGTCCCCAAAGTCGCCGACCGCGAAGACGTGCTCTACATCGCCGATGACAACACCATGGCCCGATGGGTCGGCGAAGACGCGGAATTCCTCGAGCAGGCGCACCTGATGGCAATCTCCTGTCGCCACCAGGACGAAACGTTGGCGGTTTTGGCGATCTTCCGCAACCGGGCCCAGCCTTTCGACGACAAGTTCGTGGAAACGTGCACCCTGATCGCGCCGATTCTGGGCGAGAGTCTTGGTCGGCTGATTCGCATCTACCACCGGCATCTGCCGCCGAAAGACGATTCGGGAACGTGGGGATTTGCCGCCTGAGCATCGCTCGCGGACGTACAATACGGGCTATGTCCCCGACCCGAGCCAACGACGATTCACCAGGTGCCGGCAAGCCGTGGGAGCACGCCAAGGCAGGCGGCAGCGGCGCTGATGCGCTGGCCGCGCAGTTCGTGCAGTCACTGGACTTTGATACGCGACTGTACAGGCACGATATTGCCGGCTCGCTCGCGCATGCGCGCATGCTCGCGCACGTGAAACTGATCACAGGCGATGAGCTGAACCAGATCGAGCAGGGCCTGGCCACGATTCACAGCGAGATCGACGACGCGGGCGATGACTGGCCCGGGTGGCGGATCGAACTTGAAGACGTACACATGTGCATCGAAGCGGCGCTGATCGAAAAGACCGGCGACGCAGGGCGCAAGCTGCACACCGGGCGAAGCCGCAACGACCAGGTTGCGCTGGACCTGAAGCTGTGGATTCATGACGCCGCGGGGCAACTGCAGGAAAAGTTCGACACGCTGTTTCATGCATTCGTCGAACTGGCCGGGCGCGACGGGCGGATCGTCATGCCTTCGTACACGCACCTTCAGCGCGCCCAGCCGATCGTCGTGGGCAGTGAACTCATGGCGTGGCTGTGCGCTCTGGATCGCGCGCAGCGCCGCGTGGCCGCGCTACGGACGGTTAATCAGCGCAACCCGCTGGGCAGTGGCGCGATCGCCGGATCGAGTTTGCCGCTCGACCGGGACCACACGTCCGGGCAACTCGACGCCGGATCGCCAACGCCTAACAGTATCGATGCCACCGCTTCGCGCGATGCCGCGGTCGATTTCGCATTCGCCATGTCGATGATCGCCATGAACCTCTCGCGCTGGGCGGAACAGTGGATCGTTTACGCAACCCAGGAGTTCGGGTTCGTCACCCTGGACGACCGGTACACGACCGGCTCGTCGATGATGCCGCAAAAACGCAATCCGGACATGCTCGAACTGATTCGAGGCCGATGCGGCGACGTGTACGGCAGGCTTGTCGCGCTGTTGACCCTGTGCAAGGGTCTGCCGATCGGCTACAACCGGGACCTGCAGGAAGACAAGCGACATGTGTTCGCCGCGTTCGACACGGTCTGCGACTGTATGGACATGGCGGCGCGCATCGTCGCGACGGCGCGGTTCAATGAAGAACGAATTGCCAGCCGGCTCGATGAAGGGTTTCTCGACGCCACGAGCCTGGCGGAACACCTCGTGACGCGCGGTGTGCCGTTTCGTACGGGACACCAGATTGTCGGTGCGCTTGTCAAGAGGTGCCTGGACGACGGTGTCAAGCGCCTTTGCGATCTGCCGCTCGAGGCGCTTAACGATGCATGCGAGGCCGCAGGCGCTGGTCGCGACGTCCTGGATCGAGCGGTCTATGATTCACTGGGTCCGGCCAACGTCGTCGGACGCTACACGACGACAGGCAATGCGGGGCAGACCGGGTTTGAAACACAACTTGAGGCCTGGCAATCGCGACTGGGTGCGTAAGCGGGAAACTCGACCATGCTCGTCTTGACCGTATTACAAGGCCCGGACAAAGGTCGACGATTTGAATTGCCGGACGATGAGCCGCAATTGATCGGCCGGTCCAGCGAAGCGCTGCCTCTGACCGATCAGACCATCTCCCGCCGTCACGCCGAACTCACACCCGATGAACGCGACTGGTACATCGACGACCTGAAAAGCTCCAACGGCAGCTTCGTCAACGGTCAACGCGTTACCGAACGCCGGCTGCTTCAAACCGGCGATCAAATTCGCACGGGCAACTCGCTGATTCTGTATGGCCGGGAACCGGCGCAGCACCGGCACGGTGTGCGCGTCGCCAAGTCCGGCCAGATGGACGCCTATGTCGATCACGTCGTGCCCAGTAACGACGACTCGATGATCATGGCGGTACCCGACCCGACCGAAGCGGCCGCTGTCCAGCTCAAGGTCATTTACGAGCTGACGCAGCTGATCGGCACGATCGAGGACCGCCAGCAATTTCTCGAACAGATCATGACCGTGATCTTCGAGCACTTTCAACCCGACCGCGGGTTCATTCTGCTCAATGAAAACCCCAATGAGCGACCGGACCCGATTGTGGTGCGACACCGCGTCGAGCCCAAGGAACACAGCGCCCGCAACATCACCGTCAGCCGCACGATCGTCCAGCACGTGATGCGCCGAAGCCAGGGCGTACTGTCGAGTAACGCCATGGCGGACTCGCGCTTCGCCGGCGGCGACAGCGTACAGGACTACGGCATTCGCTCTGCCATGTGCGTGCCGATCAAGTTCAAGGACCGCATCTACGGCGTCATACACATCGACAGCCAGATCGAGAACTTTACGTACACCGAAGACCAGTTGCTGCTTCTGACTGCAGTGGGCGTGCAGACGGGTATGGCGCTGGCGAATCTGGTCCTGCTCGAGGAACGGCTCAGCCGGGAACGTCTCGCGGCCGTAGGTGAAACCGTCGCGTCGCTGTCCCACTCGATCAAGAACATTCTTCAGGGCCTGCGCGGCGGTGGCGAGGTGATTGAGCTTGGCCTCAAGAAACACAACATGGAAGTGCTCGGTAAGGGCTGGCAAATCGTGGCGCGCAACCTCGATCGCATCTACATGCTCACGATGAATATGCTCGCGTACTCCAAGCAGCGCAGACCCGAACTGGACCTGACCAACCTCGACCATCTGTTTGAAGAAATCGCGGCGCTGGTCCAGCGTCAATACGACGACAAAAACGTAGCGCTGATCGTGGACGTGGACGCTGGCATGCCGCCGGTGCCGATCGATCCGGGCGCCATCTACCAGGCACTCTTGAACCTGCTCTACAACGCGCTGCACGCCGTCGAGCGCGACACCGGCGTCGTCAGCCTCGGCTGCCACTATGACGACGCGAAACAGACGGTGCAGTTTCTTGTTGCCGACAACGGTGAAGGCATCGAACAATCGCGCATGGACCAGCTGTTCGAGCCGTTCCATTCGACCCGGGGTTTGCGCGGCACGGGCCTTGGCCTGGTCGTGACGCAAAAGGTCGTCCAGGAACACGGCGGACGGATCCTTGTTGAGTCCACGCCCGGACAGGGTTCGACATTCAAAATCGAACTGCCGATCGACGGCCAGCACATCCCCAAGTCGTCGGACACGCACGCGCCAGGGCAGTCTACGATCGCCAAATCGTCCACATAATCAGGCCTTTTCACGGCAATCAGATGCAATCGAGGTGACCGGTCAGGCGTTATGCACATAGCCCGCCGCGCTGCGGAAGTCTGTCCCTGCAACTAAATCGCGGGCCACGTTGGGAGCGTTCATGACCGTCAATGCCACCCTCAGCCGGGTCCGCACCGACCAGTTCAGCTTTCTTGACGCCCAGCACCTGCTCAATCGCGCCGGGTTCGGCGGAACGCCGGCGCAGATCCAGGCGCTGGCCGACATGGGTATCGACAAAGCCGTCGATTACCTGGTTGATTACACGGACATTGACAAAAGCGGGCTTGAGATACCCCAGTACGACTTGGACCTGGTAGGCCCTGCCACACCAGAACAGCGCCGTGTCTTTCGCGAGGCGCGGCAGACCGGCGACAAACAACTGCTCGACCGCGTACGGCAGATGCGCGCCCAGCAGCGACAACAGGACCGCATGCAGATGAGCGATCTGACCAGGTGGTGGATCGCCCGCATGATCACGACGCCCAGACCGCTGGAAGAAAAACTCGTCCTGCTCTGGCACGGACATTTCGCCACGCAGTACCAGAAAGTGCGCGACTCGTACCTGATGCTCAAGCAGAACGCGCTGTTTCGCAAGCACGCCAGCGGCAACTTCGCCGAACTCGCCGTTGCCATCGTGCGCGATCCGGCCATGCTGCGCTTCCTGGACAACACACAAAACAACAGGCGCAAACCCAACGAGAACCTGGCGCGCGAGCTGATGGAGTTGTTCACGCTCGGTGAAGGGAACTACACCGAGCACGACATCAGGCAAGGCGCCCGAGCGCTCACGGGATACGGCGTACAGGACAACGAGTTCGTGTTCCGTCGCCGGCAACACGACGATGGCGTCAAGACGATATTGGGCAGGCGAGGCGCCTTTGATGGCGATGGCTTTGCGCGCATCCTCGTCGCGCATCGCGCGTGTGCGCACTTCGTGGCGTACAAGCTCTACAAGTTCTTCGTCTGCGACCTGCCCGACGACCAGATGCCGTGGCTGACCGGCGTGGTCAACCGCCTGGCGGGCCAGGTCGTCAGGCACAAGTACGAGTTGCGGCCGGTGCTCAAACGGCTGTTCAAAAGCCAGCACTTTTTCGATTCCGCCATCGCGGGCAACATGATCAAAAGCCCCGTCCAACTGGTCATCGGCGCCATGCGCACCATGCAGACGCCCAGCCGTGACCTTTCCGTGATTGATGACGCGATGGGCTCGATGGGCCAGAAGCTGTTCAACCCGCCTTCCGTCGCGGGCTGGCCCGGCGGACGCGCGTGGGTCACCACCAGCGCGTACTACACACGGCAGAACCTGTGCACCTACCTGATCACCGGCAAGATGCCGAACGGCAGGTGGCAAAAAGACCAGATGCAGTTCGACCCGACGGCGCTG
>NZCH01000088.1 GCA_002688155.1 Phycisphaerae bacterium | reverse complement strand
CGGATCGCGACATACTCGACACTATTGCAAACCCACAAGCGTGGTTGAAGCATAACGCGCCAGATGACGTTGATTGAGTCGCACGCCCGTTGGTGTTTACACACACCGGCGTCGAACTTCAATGGACACCTATCGCCGGTAATAACCGACCATTGCCAGGAAGCGGTTCTGGTTGAGGATCGGAATACTCAGGTTTTTCGCCTCGGCGACCAGACCCTGGTAGGCCCCGAACCGCTTTTTCGAATCGGCGAACTCACGCAGTTTCTGCGGATTGAGTTTGTCTGATCCGGTGGGCGGTGCAAGCAGCCGCGGCTGCCTGCCCAGGACCAGGAAATCGATGTTGGCGCCGAGTTCATTGCTAAGTTGTCCGCCCCACTGGCTGACCATTGTCTCGATACGGCGTCGGTCAAACGCCGTGGCACGGCCGGTATTGTCGATGTCAAACTGACCGAAGACGTGGAACCTGTAGACCGCATCGCGATCGTAGACCGGGTTGGCAATGACATCGCCTTCGTTAATCGTGGTGCCACGCAGCGGCCGGCGCACGACACGGCAGACCGCCGAGTCTTCGCCAACGTTAATCACTTCGACGGTCGCCTTGCCGCGGTAGTTACCGTTGGTGTCAGGTGTCACGCCGTCAATCCGGTCGAACACTTCAAACGTAATGCCCAGCGGCACCTTGTCGCGCACACCAAGGTCCACATACACGCGATCGACTTCGAGCACGGCCACTACTTCACCGTCCACCAATCGCGACGGATCAACACCGCTGGCAATGTTCCTGCTGGACGTGATCTCGGCGATCTTCCTTTCCAGGACCACGTTCTTCGCGGCAAGTTCGTCGCGTTTCTGACGCGTTTCACTCAACTTACCTGTCAAATCTTTCCGCGTCGTTGTAAGATGGGCGGTGAGCGCTTCGATCTCGGACTGCGCTTTGGCAGTGGCGGCGTCGTACTCAGCTTTGAGCATGTTCAACTGGGCACTGAGTTCAGCGACCGTCTGCTCGTGCTTCTGTTGCAGGCTCGCCTTCTCCTGCTCGGCGGCAGCGCGGCGATCGACTGCCGCATCACGCTCGTGGGTGAGTTGGTCAATCAACTGCTTGTCCGACTGCTCCTCAGCGCGCAGGCGGTCAAGTTCGTTCTGCACAGTCTTGCCCGGCTCCAAATCCAGCGAGACCCTGATCGCTTCAAAACTCTTGCCCGAGTCGGAGGTCAGCAGCGACTTGTGCAGGCCAATGAGTTCCATGAGTTGACCGGCATGCGTACGTTCTATCGAACTCATATCGATCATTGCCGCAATCCGGGTCTTCTCATTTTCGGTGACCCATTTATCAACTTGGTCTTGCGCGTCGGCGAGACTGACTTGGACCTCTGTTTTCTGGGTGTGGAAGATCACCGCAAGGATCACCGCGAGGACCGCGATAATGGCAAACAGCACCGCAGCGCCAATTGCGCCGGAACCGCCTCGTGCACGCATAGCCATGATGAGATCTCCCTGAAGAAAGTTTTCGGCGGGCGGCCGCTGCCCCGTGCGGGGGCCGGCCCAAGCCGGCTCAGGCAGCGGTGGAGTCTGCATAAGTGTCTACCGGCCGTGCGGATTGGTCAAGTGGGGGGTCAGGCCGGGGTCAAGCCGGGGGCAAGCCGGAAAGTTGGGAAGTCAACAGTCGAGGAAACCAAGACCGCGGCTGGCCGTCCGCGGACTGCCATGCGGGTGTCAAAGACATCTGGCCATCGGACATCGAAAATCGTTCGTCATTGGGTATTTGGGCATTCAGGTATTTCAGCGCAAGCACATCATCTCGCCTGCCCCAGCGCCGCTACCACCTGCCCTGTGGTAGGTGATTCGCTGAACAGCACCGGCATGCCGTCGGGCCCCAGCACGACGATCAGGGGGATCGTCACGCCGCCAAGTTGTTCGAACAAAGCGTCGCCGGCGGGGTTCGCGCCGGTTCGGTCGACCTTCATCGGTGCGGCATTGCTTGATTCGATCGCATCGACGACCGGATCGCTTTCAAGCACCGCCGCTTCGATCAGCTTGCAGTTCAGGCACCATTCGGCGGTGAAATCGAGCAGGACGGGCCGGCCGGCGTCGACCGCGGCCTGGTAGCGCTGCGGCGTGTAGTACTCCCACGCCGTGTGTGCGGTCGGCCAAATCGGAATCGCCAGGGCGGCGATCACCAGGCCGATCGCAGTGAATATCGTGCGCCGACCGACGGACGATGTGAGCATGAACGTGCGCACGGTCAACCACCCGCCTGCCGCGACGACCAGCATGACGACTGGAAACCAGTACGCCTGACTCGGCTGCTGCGACCCGTCACTGACCAGACTGACCACACCGATGCCGATGAAGTACGCGGCGACGGCGAGCATAAGCAGACCCATGACCTGTTTGAGCAACGCGCTTCCCGGCCCCGTTCGCGGCATCCGCTCAACCAGGCCGGGAAACGCCGACAGCACCGCGTAGGGCAGCGCCATGCCCACGCCGATCGCAACGAACACGGCGACCGTGGTGCCCGGCCCCTGCGTGACGGCCCACGCGCTAGCCGTGCCCATAAATGGAGCAGTGCAGGGCGTAGACAGGATCGCCGTCATCACGCCAAGCGCGAAGGAGCCAGGCAGCGTTTCGCGGTCGGGGTTGTACAAACCGATGATGTTGGGCAGACGAATCGCGAACAACCCGCACATGCCCACCGCCATCACGGCGATCAGCACGCCGATCAACATGGTAAACACGGGATATTTGAACAACTGGTGCGTCGCGGCGAAGCCGGCGAATGCGGCGATGAGCACAGCCAGCACAAACCAGAACGCGACCACACCCGCCGACATCGCAAGGCCCAGGGCCAAACACCGCGTGCGGTTGCCCGCAGCCCGGCTCATCGCCATGATCTTGATCGGAATCACCGGCAGCACGCAGGGTGTGAAGTTCAGAAGCAGCCCCCCCAGCACGGCGATGACGTAAAGCAGCCACAGCCCGGCGACGGTGCCCGCGTCAAGCGTGAACCGCACGCCAAGCAACTCGAACACAACACCGGCGCCCTCGGTGGTGCGCGGGCCCATGCCTGACGCTGTGCGTGGGGAACCCGCCTTGAACAGATCGTAATCCGCGAACAGATTCGGCTGCGACGGACCGCTGATCGGGCGTTCGGGGGCGACGATGGGCAAGGTCACGTCGCGCGTGATCTGATCAGGCCGCAAACAGAACGTGTCATTGCACGCCTGCACGCGCAGGGTCACGGTGATGGTCTGGTCGCCAGCCTGTTGGTGCCCGGGCACGGACACTGGCACAAAGAAAGTCATCCGGCCGCTGAACGTGGGCAACCGCTGAGATCCCTGACCGAAGTTGACATCGATCTCGTGAGCAGTCGGATATTGCGGGTGGCCGACTTGCAGCGCGCCGTTATTGTGCGGCACAGCGGTCAGCGTCGTTGCAATCAGTGCGGCAAACGATTCGGGCAATTGATCCGCATTGACGTGGTAGCCCTCGTCGATATCGAGCACGACGGCGAGCGCCAGCGTGTCACCCGAATGCGCCTGCGGCTGCGACCAGACGGTTTGCACCTTGACGACGTCGGCCGATCGGGTGGGGTGCTTTGTCGCAGGCGCCTTCGCCCGTGGTTCAGCAGCGGGACCGAGGGTGCCGTCACCGAGGTCGAATTGCGCGCGTGTGGGCGCGCAGCACATGGCCAGTAGTATCAGAAGTGCGCTTGCAGGATTGGCGAAGGGGTTGCACATGGTTTTGGGCGGTGCGAAGCCGCGAGCGGTCGCGCCAAGCCGCACACGACGGCGGCGAACGCGGGTTGAGGCGGCGATTGGAGCAGTTTGCGCGGGTCGCCCGATATTACTATCGAACCAACGGCTCGGAAGTTCAGGATGTTCCTGTGCGCGGACCCTATCGCACTTTTTACGCTCGCAATGCCTTGTTGTTGAACTGATCGACCATGTCCGAACTGCTTGACCAGAACGAAATTGACGCTTTGCTCACGGCTGTGGACGAGGGCCACGTCGAAACATCCGGCGAGGCCCAAACACAGGTCTTTACACGTCACGGCACGACCGGCGCCATGGACGTGCAGGTGCGCGCCTATGACTTCAAACGCCCCGATCGCGTCAACAAGGACCATATGCGCGCGCTTGAGCAGTTGCACGAGAGTTTCAGCCGGAATTTCGGCGCCGCCCTGTCAGGATTTCTGCGCACGATCGTCGAGGTCAAGGTCGCCAACATCGAGCAGATGACGTTCAGCGAACTGACATGCAGTTTGCCGAACCCGACGTGCTTTAACCTGCTTTCCGTCGCGCCACTGGACGGCAGTTTCTGTCTGGAGATCAGCCCGCTAATCACCTACCCGGTGCTCGACAGGTTGCTGGGCGGGTCGAACACGGACCTGTTCATCCCGCAAAGGCCCTTGACCGCGATCGAGCTTCGGCTCGTCTCCAGGATCATCGACCGGGCGTGCTCCGCGATGCAAGAGGCATGGGCGGGTGTGGTGGCACTCGATGTGCATTTGCGCGACTCGGAAAGCAACCCACAGCTGGTGCAAGTCGTCCCGCCCAACGAGGTTGTGGTGGTTGTCGGGTTCGAACTCAAGATGGGCAGCCGGGCCGGCACGATGTCGCTATGCGTGCCGTACAACGTAATCGAGCCCGTCCTCGACCAGTTGACCAACCCGGCGTGGGACGCGCATACACGTACGGAAACGAACGATCGGCTGCGCGGCCAGATCGCGCGCCAACTTGAGCAGACGAAGCTGACGCTCTCGAGCGTTCTGGCCGATACGACCATCCGCCTCAATGAACTGCTCAACCTCGAGGCCGGCGACATCATCGTGACCGACAAACCGGCGGACGCGCCGCTGACCATGCTCGTCGAAGGCAAACGAAAGTACGTAGGGCACCTTGGCCAGTTCAAAGGCAGCCGAGCGTTCAAGGTGCAGCGCCCGTTTGAGGTTAAGGACAGGGTATGAGGGTGGGGGAATGTCGAAGTATCCAATGGCCAGGTGAGCCTTGCCACCCAAGCACACAGACCGCTGGCAGTGGGCATTACGACGACCAAATGATCGACGGTGCGTCGAACACCGGGCCGTCGGTGCATGCCAGGCGGTAGCGCCATGGCACGCCGTTCGAGGTCATCGCGTGCGGATATTCGTGGTCTTCAATGCGCACGACGCACGACTGGCACGTGCCCATGCCGCACGCCATCGCCTGCTCGACGCACACCTGGCACGAGACGTCGTGCTCCGCACATAACGCGACGACCGTCTGCATCATTGGCTCGGGCCCGCAAGTGTAAACGACGGTTTGATGGCGCACTGGCGGCGTCATGCGATCCAGCTGATCGGCCAGCGCGTCGGTGATGCGCCCATGCAGGCCGCAAGTGCCGTCGTCCGTTGTAACGATGGCGGGGAAACCCAATTGCGCAAACTCACCGACGCACATCGTGGGCAGACCGGTCGGGTCCGGCGCCTGATCGTCGGCGATCGTTACGGCCAGCAGGTCGTGCGACATGGCTCCCACAAAACCGATCGCCTGATAATGCGCCGTCGCGAGCGCCTCGGCCAGGTAAAACATGGGCGGCAGCCCGACCCCGCCGCCAACCAGCAGCGTGGTCGTCTTGTCCTCCGGTAATGTGAACCAGTTGCCCAGCGGCCCGATCAGGTCGACCGCGTCACCGCCGCGTAACTCAGCAAGCCAACGCGTGCCAACACCGACGACGCGATGAATAACATCCAGCCACGTACCACGCGCGTCATCTCCGCGACCCGCAATGCTGAACGGCCGACGCAACAGCGCCAGCGGCTCAACCAACTCGACCTGGTGAACAATATTGCCGCTCGCGTCTTCGCACACCCCGTCCCTGGGCCACTGCAATTCACCGCCAAGCAGCTGCTCTGAGTCAATCACCGAGTTGGGCGTGCGGCAGCCAAGTTGGACAAATTGGCCGGGCTGTGACGGTGGCACCGCCTCGGCGACGCGAAGCCGCAGCCGGTAATGCTCCTGGCAGATGCTCTCATTGAACATCACCGTCGCGTCAAAGCGGCCGCAACGCGCGGGTCCAGTCCTCGTGTCGTGACGTTGCGATGGCATGGATGCAAGTATAGAGCGCATAGCGGTCGCACCGCAGGTGCACACGGCGCGGTGTCCTTCATCGCGTAACATCATGACCACCACAATGCCAACGCAGATCGAATCAGAATCGCACCGCATCCCCAACCGCCTCGCCAACTGGCTCGGTGAGTTGTGGCCGTCGGCGCTGCGGGCCCAGGTTGACCGGGCATGTGCCGATGGTTGGCAAATTGACGCACCGGACGCGTATTGTCCGCGTTGCGGCGCGACGGTGGGCGCGGGCGGGTATACGACGGACGGGTGCGCGTTTTGCGTGCGCGACCGCGTCGCGTGGGACCGGATCGTCCGACTGTACGGTTACCGCGAGCCGGTGAGCGATTGGGTTGTCGCGATGAAATTCGTGCGGCAGTGGCGCTGGGGGTTGTGGTTCGGCAGGCACCTGGCGAGTCAGGTGCGCGACACGCTGACGTCCGGCAACACGCTGGTGTGCCCCGTACCGATGTACTGGCTGCGGAGGTGGCGGCGCGGGTTCAACCAGGCGGACCTGATCGCGGACACATTGGCGAAGCGCGCGAAGCTGACCTTCGCCCCACTGCTCACACGCACGCGCTATACCGCGCCGCAGACGGCCGTTGTGCCGTCACAGCGGCATCGCAACGTCGCTGATAGTTTCGCCGCGATCCCAGCCGACCTGACGGGCCGGGATGTACTGCTCGTCGATGATGTGAAGACGACCGGCGCGACGCTGTCGGCGTGCGCCCGCCTGCTTCGCCGCGCCGGAGCGCGCCGCGTGGACGTCGCCGTCGTCGCGGTCGCCGCGCCACATGGCGATGACTTTCGCAAGATGTAACGTACGGGGTGCGGGGTGCGCGTGCACGTTGATCTTGATCGTTGCAAGAAGTGAACGGCGACATGGAAAAGGACAAAACAATTCGATTCGTTCTGGTCGGCGGTTTTCTGGGCGCCGGGAAAACGACGGCGATTCGACGTTTGGGGCGGATGTACCGTGATCGCGGACAGCGTGTGGGCATTGTGACCAATGACCAGGCAGCGCAGCTTGTGGACACGCAGACGCTGCAGAACGACGGGTTCGACGTGGCCGAGGTGTCGGGCGCGTGTTTTTGCTGTAATTTTGACACGCTCGTCGCGCAGGTCAGCGAACTTGAACGTCGCGGTGCACCGGACGTGGTGATCGCCGAGCCGGTGGGAAGTTGCACCGACCTGGCGGCGACGGTGATTCAGCCGATTGTTGGGCTGTATGGCGCGCGGTTCGACGTGGCGCCGTACGTTGTGCTGCTCAAACCGTCAGATGCGCGCCAGGCGCTGGGCGCTGCGCGGCAGGGCGACATGTCTGACGGCGCCACATACATTTTCCGCAAGCAACTCGAAGAAGCCGACGCCGTGATCATGAACCGCTGCGATGAACTGTCAGCCAACGAGGTCAATGAACTCACGCAACTGGTCGAAACGTATTTGCGAGATGCGCGCGTCGGCACACCTGACGGCGACGGCGTGGGCACGATGTGTGTTTCGGCGCTCACGGGCGATGGGTTTGACGACCTGCTGACGTACATGGACCAGCGCGGCGTGTTCGGCCGGCGATTGCTGGAAATTGATTACGACCGCTACGCCGATGGCGAGGCGGAACTGGGCTGGCTCAACGGTTTCGCGGACATCCGACTCATGCAACCGGCGGTACTGGGCACGTTCGTGCAGGATCTGCTCGCGCACGCCGGGCTCGCGGTGATCAGCGCCGGTGGTGTGGTCGCACACATCAAACTCATCGGCGTCGCCGGCAACGACCACACGGTCTGCAATCTGGTGTCCAACCGAGGCGACGTGACCGTCGCGGTCCCGTGTGCGTCGCCGGCGGATCGGATCGAGCTGACGATCAACGCGCGCGTGACGATGGACCCCACCGAACTGGAGGCGCAGATGCGCGCCGCG
>NZCH01000087.1 GCA_002688155.1 Phycisphaerae bacterium | reverse complement strand
TGACATTACAAACACATAACCGTCTTTGTCGATGAAGCCGGCGTCTGCCGTCTTGTAGTAACCGGGGAATTCGCAGAGATATGTCTCGACAAAGAGTTCATCGGCGTTCCACAGCGTTGGCAGCGTTCCAGGCGGCAGGGGCAGCTTCACGACGAGCGAACCGATGTCACCGCGTTTAACCTCCCGGTTCTGATCATCGACGACCCGCACATCCATCCCCGGCACCGCTTTCGCCGCTGACCCGGGCTTCACCGGCAGCGGTTCGATACCCATACAGTTTGCGCAGATCGACCAGGCGGTCTCGGTCTGCCACCAGTGGTCGATCACCGGGATACCAAGAAGTTTCTGCGCCCACTCAAGGGTGTCCGGATCGGTTCGCTCACCGGCCAGGAACAAGCTCTTGAAACCCGATAGGTTGTATTTTCTAAACAGCGCACCGTGGGGATCTTCTTTTTTGATTGCTCGGAAGGCCGTCGGTGCGGTGAACAAGGTCTTTACGTTGTGCTGCGAGATGACGCGCCAAAAGACGCCGGCGTCGGGCGTGCCGACGGGTTTGCCCTCGAAGAGGATTGTGGTGTTGCCGTTGAACAACGGGCCGTAGACTATGTAGGAATGACCGACCACCCAGCCGATGTCCGATGCCGCCCAGTAGACGTCGCCGGGATCGACATCATAGATGTTTTTCATCGTCCAGTTCAGCGCAACGGTATGCCCGCCGTTGTCGCGTACGATGCCTTTCGGCTGGCCCGTAGTACCGGAGGTGTAGAGGATGTAAAGCAGATCGGTCGCCGCAACGGGGACACAGTCGTGCGGGGTTGCGCCATCCATAACTGCCTGCCACTGCAGGTCACGCCCCGGAATCAGTTCCGCGCGTTCCATGGGACGCTGCAGAACGATACACTTCCGGGGTTTATGCCGGGCCAGTTCAATCGCTTGATCAAGCAGGGGTTTGTAAGAGATGATTCTGCCCCCTTCGATCCCGCAACTCGCCGAAACGATTACCTTCGGCAGGGCATCGTCGATACGAACGGCCAGTTCATTTGCCGCAAAGCCGCCGAATACGACCGAGTGCACGGCGCCCAGGCGGGCACAACCGAGCATGGCGATGACGGCCTGGGGCACCATCGGCATGTATATGAGGACGCGGTCGCCTTTGCTGACCCCCAGTGCGGCTAAAGCGCCGGCGAACAGCGCGGTCTTGTCGCGCAGATCGCGGTAGGTAAACGTCTTGATCGTATTGGTAACCGGGCTGTCGTAGATCAGCGCCGGCTGATCCGCCCGGCCGCAGTCTACATGGCGGTCGACTGCGTTGTAGCAGGTATTGATCATGCCGCCGGTGAACCACCGGTAGAATGGCGCATGGCTGTCATCGAGAACTTTATCCCACCGCTTGTACCAGTGAACGGATTCGGCCGCCGCGCCCCAAAACGCCTCAGGATCCTCAAGGGCCTGTGTCGCCATTGATTGATGGCTACCAGCCATGTTGTCCGCCTTCCGTGAACGATGTTTCGTGGGAATGGCATTCAGCCGCGTCGGGCATCGCTTGCTCAATCATGGTTTAGCCCAATACCCTGGTGCGTGCCTGTCCGATCGCCAATTCCACCCGATTGGCCAGATGCCCCAGAGGTCAGGCGTCATCAGCAAGCCCGGTTTGAACTGCAACACCCGCACGTCGGGCGAGGGGGGAAATTGTCCAGACACCATTTTCACAGAGGGCCTTCATAACAACCATCGCGCCTTTTGGAGGGTCAAATCCCAGACCCGTCACCCGGCCGTTGTGCCGAATGCCGATAAAGAAATCACAGCAGGGCTGAGGGCGGAAACTGCGCGGGCAGCGATTCAATGAGTGTATTGCGGTGGCGCGCCGCGGGCAATAACCGGATGCGGTGGCGCAGGCGAGTGCATGATCCATTACGTCGTCACAGCCGGGCACGCGCACACGATCGACCGATACCAGCGGACGTGGGCGGCACTTTACGCTGACGCTTTACGAGGCGTTGTCCGCGACGCCGATCAACCGGTTCAAGCGGGGCACTTGCAATGTCATTGACATTGAACGCCTCGGCGCGGCGACGCGCGGCGCGGTACAGGGTGTTCTGGACTGACTGGATGATCAGGATCGGCCGGCACGAAGGGCACGAACATTGCCTGCGCGAGGAGCGAGAATACCTGTCGCGCGATTGTACAGATGACCGCGCGCCTGAAAAATGCAATGGTGTTTTGTCCGCGGGGGTGATTGAACGGGTCCGCCCATGATAAGTCGAGGTTATAGTCCTGTGTACGCGCGGACAACCGGGTCACGCGGATCGATCAGCGCTTGCCGCAAAGTCGGCGTAAACGCCCACCGTTCAGTGGCGCCGACGTTATCGAGGCCGAGTTGGCCGAGGATACCCGCGGCGAGGTCGTCCACGCCTTCGCCCGTCAGGGCGCTGATGCGTACAGTGCTTCCGTGTGCATGGGAAGGTTGACCGGGCGGCCCGTCGTGTTTTGCAATGTCTATTTTGTTCGTCACGCGCATGTCCGGCGCGCGCGGCAACTGATCGTCCGCAGGGTAATCGGCGGTCGGATCGCGCATCGTGATGAGCACGTCGGCGCTTCGCATCGCGGCGGCGGCGAGGGCGATGGCCTGCGCTTCAATCGGGTCATCGGTGTCACGCACGCCGGGCGTATCGAGCCAGCGCAGCGCGACGCCACTGAATTGCGCCAGGCCCGTGACCCAGTCGCGCGTGGTGCCGGGCAGGTCCGCGACGACACTGGCGGACCTGCCGATCATGCGATTGGTCAGCGTGCTCTTGCCGACGTTGGGCCTGCCGACGACCAGGACGGTCGGCGGGTCGATCAGCCGATCGAGTTGCCGGCTGCGCTGCTTGATGGCGTCGCGTTCGCTGTCATTAAGTGGAACGTTTCGCGCGATCGTGTCACGCCACAACCCGGTCTGCGCCGCGAGCAAATCGATCGCCACGGGACTCGCGGCACGAGCGATGGTCGCCAGAGCGTCCGCTTCCAGTTCACATGACGCTTCCGGGTACATCGCGATTGCCCTGGGGTGCGACTGAATGACCGCACCCAGATCGAGCAGTGTGCCGATGATTCGGTCAACGACGCGCCGCCCGCCGTGCGGCATGATCTGCGCCGTGGCGCCGGTCAATCGCGCAACGAACCCGCGGTCGACGCCCGCGAGCTCAATGAGCCGCATGCGCCCGATGGGCCAGTCGCCGTGCTCGGACAGGCCGCGCAACAGGTCGACCAGCGCGGCTTCGTCCTCGTTGTGCAGTTGTACGATCGCCACAGCGCCGGCGGTCGGCGGTGAAGCGACAGTGATGGTCGTACACGGCGTTGTCACGTCATTCATCGCCCGTCGTGTGGCAGGGGTTGGTCAACCGGGCGGCGAACATCGGCTTGCCGGTCGGGAAGTTGACCGCCAGCAGCGCGAAAGCGATCACTACCACCACCGCCGTCGGCATGATTCGTTTCTCCATCAACATGTCGGCGATGCCCACAAACGCCACGCCTTCACACGCGGCGAACACGATGATATTGCCCGTGAAATAACCCGCCGGCGTCACCACGTCGCCCCGCCAGTGTGATTTGTATATTTGATTGCGCACGAACATGCTGCCCGGCGCCATCGTCAGCAGCATGACGATGGCGACGACGAACAGCAGGTAACTGTCGCTTGCGTTACCCGGGTCGTCGCCACGTGATACCAGCACCGACGCGATGACGCCGAAGGTCACGACGCCTATGACCATCGCGCCCCAGAGGATGCGGACCGTCTTCAATGTGCCCTGGGCGTTCACGTCGGGCATCTGCGGCGGGATTCGGTTGTCGGGTGGATTCATCAGTGATATTGGGACCGGCCCGGCGTATTTCAGTGATGTGGACCGTTTTAGCCCGGGCACTTGTGGCCGGCTCACGGTACAGGCACCGCGGATGGATATACCCGGTCGATGCGTTTAGTTAAACAGCCCGACGTCCGGAACCAGCCCCCCGCCTGCGCCGCCAGCGATATCGGGTACGAGCACGAAGCCGATCGCTGAGTCGTTTTCCACGTCGTCGATGGACGCTTCGAGCACGAGCTTAAAGTGCGGCAGTCGGCGGATGATGCTCAGTGAGATACGTCGCGATTCGCTTTCGCCAAAGTCAATGCGATGGCGCAGGCCGATCGAGTACAGCGTCGTCAGTTCATACGTCAGTCCATAGGTGAGCAGCCGCTCGGGGAACGCGGCGACGTTCTGGAAGTCGATGAAGAACCGCAGCCGCGGCGTTTGCTCGAGCGACAGCCCGAGGCGCCACTGCTCGACTTCGTCGGTTTCGACGCTGTAGGTGACGTCGCCGGCCACGGCGAGCGCGTCAGTCACCATCCACGCGATTTCCGTGTGCAGGTGATCGCCGCCACGGCTGAACTCGGGGCGGTAACGAATGTAACGCGGAAGGCGCGCCGTTACGTCTGAGTCGTCCGAACGCAGGACGAACTCGGTATCGACGATCAGCCAGTCGACACTGCGCCATCGGCCCGGCCCGCCGCGCTGCGTCTGCCAGATGTTGCGCACGCCAAACGCGATGCCGAAGCCTTCCGTTAATGCCTCGACGTCCGCGTCGTACACCGGCACGCTCTCGGGGTCGTAACTCGATCCGGTCCACCACGCATGAATGCTCGGCTCGATGATGTGTCGCATGCGGTGCAGGTCCAGAAACGGGTTCTCAATGGTGTCGTTCGTGCTGTGGATGCGCGTCTGGAGGTGCACGCCCGCCTGGCCCATGTAACGCGTGTTGTCTTTCTCGCTGCCGAACTCGGAGAAGTCCTTGTCGTACGCCGTCACACGCCCGGCGATATACGGTGTCACGTCCAGTGGCAGGTTGCCCAGAGATAACTGCATCGGCATCTGCGCTTCGTGCCGCGAGTCGAACCGATTGCGATAGTCCGTGGGCACGCCCGCAGCGCGCAGCACGCTTTCGAAACTCACGCTTGCGTCAGGCATGCCGAACACCTCCTCGCTGATGCTGTCGAGGAGCCCGCGCTCGGCCGGCGAGTCTTCGCCCGTCTGGATCTTCATGCGGCTGACCCGCGTCTCACTGAAGTACGTGATGGCGTTCTCGCCGAGGTTCGTGCCGATGCGGTAGTAGCCCAGCTCCGGCAGTTTGTCGACCGTGTAACCCGGTGACTGCAGTGTTGTAAGTTGCGGTGTGAAGTTGTTCAGGCTCGCGCTGCCCAAAAACGTCAGCGCCCAGTCATCCTCCTGGTGCTTCACGTACACGGACAGTTCAAAGTCCTTGCCCGACTCGACGTACTCGCGATAAAACTCCTCGAGGAAGGTCGGGTCGGACACGTATGCCGCCTCGACAGACACCTGGGTGTCAGGCGACAACTCATGCCGGTGCCGCCAGAGCACGAACCCGCGCTGATCGTCATTGAAGTTGATGTCCTGCCGGCGCGCCAGCGAGTCCTCGCCCTCGTCTTCGACAACGAGGTAACTTTCAAACTTGCCGTTGAAGGACGGCTGGTCGTAGTCGACGTTGAGTCCAACTGCGCCGCCGTGATCGCCGCGCCAGTCGAAGTCGGCGGTGACATCGAGCCCATCGACCGGCTCCCAGCCCATGAGGCCAAACACATCCCATCGCGTCTGCAATGCCATGCCCGTTTCGCTGGCGCCGCCAAACCGAACGCGTCGCAGCGGCCAGCGATCGCCTCGGCCCGAGATGGTGGGCCAGTAAAATACAGGCATCTTGCCCATGCGCAGCGTCGTGTCGTGCGCCGCGTACTTGAAGCCTTGAGCGCCGTCGCCCGCTTCGTCCTGCTGAATCGTAATGCGCCCGGCGGCGATCGCCATGTGGGGCTCGGCGAACTCGCTCGTGGTCAGAATCGCCTGATCCGCTGACCAGCTTCGCTGCGACTCCTGGCGCAGTGTTTGGGCACGCACATAAAGCGGTGTCTTGCGGCGCACGTCGTAGGCGTACATGACTGCCTCGAGCACAATCGCCCGGTCGGTCGCCAGGTCGAAGAACACGCGCGGCGCGCGGATGGTGACTGTGCCATTGGTCGCCACCACGTTGTCTTCCAGGTACGCGCCTTCAATGTCGCCGGCCTCGAAATTTTGTGCGACCGACTCGATCTTTTTTGACAGAAACAGCACGACCTTGTCGGCTGTGAGCGAGACACCTTCACCCGATGCGCCGGGCGTGTAGCGCACGACGTTGACGTTGCCGATCAGCACGACCACGGACCGGTTGTCGCTGATATCGCGTACGACGGCGTGGTCCCAATTCAGCGCAATGACACTCGCGGCGGGTACGAGGTCGGCGCGCGGCGGGACGGGCTCGAGGAATACGGGCCCGCCGGGGTGTTCCTGGCCCGGGGCGCGGGTCGCGCTGGGGCGCTCCCAATGATCGGGCAGCGCCTCGACCATTTGTTGCACACCGCTGCGCGCCATCGTGTCCTGGCGAACCTGCGCGCGGCGGGTGATGCGCTGCTGTTCGAACCGCGGATCAATGAGCGGTGGTCCCGCAGGCACGGGCAGCGTCGCGAGGTTGATCGACGCCCAGTATCGGTCGAACCGCCCGCGTGCTTCGCCAACAAAAATCGCGTCCGCCTTCGTGCCGGAAATCATCAGGTCCGTATGCAGGTCGATTTTTCCGCGCGTGCTGATGGTGACGAGCAGTCGCGGCGCCTCGGCCCAGACAGGGCCGGCGCGCTGCGTTCGCTTGACCTGGTCCAGGTACACCCACAGATGACGGACGATCGTGTTCCGATCGATTTGTTCGTGAATGCGCGCCACCGCGCGCTGCGCACGAAAGCCGTACGCGCCCATTTGTATTTGGACATTGCCTTCGAGAAGCAGCCACTGCATACCCTGCTCCTGCCAGACGGTGGTTCGCCCGGCTTCGAGCACAGCGTCCTTGTGGAGCACGGGGTCAGCCAGCGGCATACCCCGCGGCGGCGCAACGGCGGCCTGGGCCGGGTCGCGCGACGCCGCCTCTTGCGCCCGCGCCGCGGGCTCAAACTCGCTGTACCCGGGCCAGAGAACAAGCAACGTGCACAGCACCGTGAGCACGACGTGTCGCCGTCTTGCGCCGGCTGGGACCGGTCTCGCGTGGCTTGGCGCCAACCCCCGGCTCGATGTCGTTTGGACGAAATGGTGCATCACGTCGGCGGGTCGTTCCCGTGAGGTCTGCGCCGGCATCCTCTACATGCACACCGTGCGCAGTCATGAGGCAGCGAAATCGAATACCCCCGGCGGGCCGTGGATTATAAGAAAACAACGCGACCTTCGCGGGGCCCGGTCCTTTTGGCCCGGTCCTTTTGGCCCGGTCGCTTGCGAACGGCTCGCGGTACGAGTTCGGCGGATTACTCCGACCGCGGCGCAAGCACCGCGGCTGAATGATGACGGATCACGGCGCCGCGGCCAGCGCCATAGGCGCGGGCAGGGCAATCGCCGCCGACACCGGTTTCACGCTGACGCGATTGTTCATTGGTGCCGGCGATTCGGCGCGATGCTGGAGAACCACGATCCGCCAAACGTCCATCACGGTCCGTTTCACGCAATACTGCACTTCCAGATCAACATCACCCAGCAACGCCTCGAGCGACAGGTCGCTTCGCCATCCCAGTTTGGTGCACAGCGGGTTCAACAGGCGTTCGATGCGCGCGATCAATGGGTTGGTTGACAGGAAGTGGTTGAGCAGGATGATGCGACCGCCGGGCCGGATGAGCGTCCTCGCCCATTGCAGCAGCCGCACCGGTTCGCTGACCACGCTGATCGTGTGGCTGATCATCACGTGATCGAAGCTGCGAGGCTTAAACGGCGGCAGCATCGCATCGGTGCGCAGCAGGTGGCAGTGGTCGAGTTTCATGTCGCGGCACTTCTGATTGGCACGCGCGAGCATGCCGGCGCTCAGGTCCAGACCGACCACACGCACCTCGCGCGGATAGCAGGGAAGTGTCAGGCCCGTACCCACGCCAATGTCGAGCACGCGCTGACCGGGCCGAAAATCAAACTGTCGCACCGCCAGCGCCTGACGACGTTGAACCATCACGCCAAACGACGCGTCATACACTTTCGACCACAGGTCGTAGATCCGCCGTGTGGCGGATTCGGTCATCCGGCCCTCGCGTGCATCGTTATCAGGCGCGGCAGGGGCAAAGCGCTTGTCCAGCCGGGGCGCAAACCCACCGACCCGCCCCTGATCATGCGATATCGTTGTCACGTAGAAGATCCTCCGCGTCGCCGGGAAAGGGCCCCTTCGCTTCCTGGGCATTGCCGCGACAGCATAGTGCCATTGCGCAGGCAATGCTAACGCAGTGCGGACGCGCATGGTATCGACGTCAACGATCAACGCCGCTAGAATCGCGCCAAGAACAAGCCATGAAACTCACCGTCAACGGCAATCATCGAGAATCACCTGCCGACCAGACCGTCGCGAGCCTGCTTGGTGAAATGGGCATGGACGGCCGGCCTGTCGCGGTCGAGGTCAACGCGCAACTCGTGCCCAAACGTCAGCACGAAAACGTGACATTGCGCGACGGCGACGTCATCGAATTGGTCACGCTGGTGGGTGGGGGCTGAACTGAATCCAACAATAATGAGTGTGCCATGACGACAGTGACCCGGCCGCCTGAACAACTCGACACCCCGTTGCATGTCGGCGGCCGAACGCTTCAGTCGCGTTTGATCGTTGGCACCGGCAAGTACGCTGACTACGAAACAATGCGGCGCGCGCTTGATGCCTGTGGCGCCGAGGTGATCACCGTCGCCGTGCGGCGTGAACGGCTTGTTGACGAAGAGGGGCGCAGCCTGCTCGATTTCATTGATATGGACCGTTACACGATTCTGCCGAACACAGCCGGCTGCTTTAACGCGGACGACGCGGTGCGCGTCGCACGGCTGGGCAGGGAATTGCTCGATCAACTGGACAACCCCGGCAAAGACTGGGTCAAACTCGAAGTGCTCGCCGACAAGAAAACGCTGCTGCCCGACCCGCAGGGCACGCTCGAAGCGACACGCGAGCTGGTGGCAGACGGGTTCAAGGTGCTGTGTTATACAAGTGACGATCCGATCATGGCGGTGAAGATCAAGGAAGCTGGCGCCGCGGCGGTCATGCCCGCCGGTTCGCCGATCGGGTCCGGTCAGGGGGTGCTCAACCCCAACAGCATCGCCATCATCCTGGAAATGTTAAAGGACAACGATGCGAATTATCCCGTCATCGTTGATGCGGGTGTGGGCACCGCGTCGGACGTGGTCATCGCCATGGAACTTGGCGCCGACGGCGTGCTGCTGAACACCGGCATCGCGCACGCGCGCGAACCGGTCCACATGGCGCACGCGATGCACCACGCCATCAACGCCGGCCGGCTCGCCTATCTCGCCGGCCGTATCGACAAAAAACGCTACGCCACCGCGTCCAGCCCGTGGACGGGGGTGATCAGTTACATTCCGGGTGAGTGACGGCCACATGGCCGGATCCACACGCAGTTCGCATGTCACCGGCATGCCACAAATCGAATTCGGGCGGTTGTATCGGCTATTGGATGAATATCCGAACCTGTACGCCGACCTGTCCGCCGGATTCACCGCACCCGGGTGTTCCCGGGCCCATGCCCACGCGCGTGGATCGCCTGCCATGGCAGACCCCCGTGTCACCATCGCTGTTCAAAAGACATGTTGACCGGACCACGCGCAGCCCACAACAAACACCATCGACCATTCCCTACACAACGCCATGAACGTATATAAGGATCAGGCCACCGGGCGTCGCGGTCTCGGCGCAAACGAGGCGATACAACACTGTCCCGCGTTGCGGCATCGCTTGCCGTGTGGGAACCGGCCGTAAGCAACCGGGCTACAAGGTGGTCATCGAAACATTTCATTGGGAACCGGATGAATCCGGTGACTGCGAACACCGGGCCTTCGTGAGTTGCCGCGTTGCCTGTTCGATCAGTTCGCTGACCTGCGGCGGCAGGTCAGCGTCGCCCCAGCAGCGACGAAGCACTTTGGCGTGCTGCTGAATCAGAAGGTCCGCCCGGTCGATGCCCAGCGCGCGTTCGTCGGGGTCAAGGTCGTCGAGGTTTTGCAGCGCAAACCACACGGCCTGCAGTGTGATCAAATCGACGACCGAGTTGCGCAGCCGCCGGCCCGCGTCGTCATCGGGCAGCGCCGCGGCGTTTTTCGCGAACGCCATCCACCGGCCAAGCAGCGCCGCCCAAGTCAGCTTGCCCGTGTCCAGCCGGTCGGAACTGTTGTTGTCTGCGATCACTGCTGCGCCAGGTTCACGACGCTGCCGGACGCTGCCGACGCGTGCACCGCCTCGACCTTCTGCATGTACAGCAGGCCCTCGTCGAAGTCCGGGCTGACCGACCACGACCGGTCCGTCTTCGCTGCCCGCACCGCGTCGATGAAGTCCTGTTCGACCAGCCAGTCACGGTGGTACCTGGCCGGCACATCAACCTTCTTAAGCGGTTCGCCCGGCTTCGCCATTTCGATCGAGGGCGCATAAAAGTCGTACCGCAGCGTACCTTGCGTGCCCCATATGATTAACTCGTCGCCAGCAGTCGTCTTGTCCGTGCACAGGCCGAAGTGCTGTTCGAGCGCCATTGCGCCGTTTTGCAGTTGGCCGGTGATCGACACGCATTGCGGGACCTGTATATCGACGGTGTTGCCTTCCTGGTCGGTCTTGGTCGCGATGGGCGTGCTGGTGCTGGCGGAAAGGGTTTCATACGGGCCGACCCACGCGTTGAGCGTCTCGGCGTAGATGCCCATGCCCATAACCTGGTTACCGGAAAACTCGCGCTGTTCGCGCCAGTGCACTGCGTTCGTGTTGAGGTTTCCGCCGTTGACGCTGGTCAGGCGCAGGCAGGTGAGTTCACCCAGGCCGCCGTCGCGAATGACTTCGTGAATAAACGCTTCGTACGGCATTCGCGTTGGTGGCGGGCAGATCATGTTGACCTGCTTCGGGTGCGCGTGCGCGGTGGCGACCATATTCTTCGCCTGGGCCAGGTTCATCGCCATGCGCGCCTGACAGAACACGTGCTTGCCCGCCTCGAGGGTCGCGACGGACATTGTTTCGTGCATGTAAGGCCAGGTGCCGATGAAGATGGCATCCAGATCGTCGCGGCCGACCAGCGCCTGCCAGTCATCCATGACGTCGGGAATGTTCCACTTGTCGGCTACCGCCTGCCCGGACGCTTTCGAGCGATTGCACACCGCGACGACGTTGACGCCGTCGATGCTGGCAAGGCCCGGGAAGTGGCGGTCGCGGCAAATGTCGCCGGCCCCGACGATGCCGACACGAACAGTGGTTTGACTGGTCATAAGACTCCTCTGGGTGGGGTCGCTTCACTTTACCGCATTCGCAGATTCGTTTGATGAATCCAGAGCCTCCGGGCCGTCGTCTGCGGACATTACGCGCGGTATCAGACGGGGCCCAAACACCCATTTACTAGATTAACGCATATCAACGGCGGGCTGTGAGTAACGCCCACGAACCGGGGCTCACAGCACGCGTTCGCGAACGGTCGTGGTTGCGTCACCCATAGTTGTAGAGAAATTGCCCGAAAACCGGCACTGTGAACCCCGAAACACACACACTAAAAAAAATCGAATTTCATCACCCCCCCCTTGAAACGTGTTTCACGGTCAGTATAATCACCTGCCACTGAGATTGAGTACAGGTATTCAATTTTGCCCCCGGAAGGGCTCGGCACGGCTTAGGTTGTGCCGGGCCTTTTTACTTTTAGGGGTAACCTCACATACGCTGTTGTCATGATCCGCAGGCGGGCATCCCGATATGCGGCGCTTGAGCGGCTCGCACGGTGTGCGACGCTGGCGAGCGTCCTGGCAATCGGACCTGCGGCCTGTGCGGCCCGGCCGGACGGTGACCACGCGGCACCTTCGCCGCCCGGTGCCGTGCAACCCGCCGGTTCACCTCGTGCCACGTCACGGCCTGCGCTCGAACACATCACCATCGATCCGCAGCACCGGTGGATCGACATCGACGCCGAGGTGATATTGCGCGAGGCCGACTGGATCGAACTGCTCGCCTCATCGCGTGGTACGCGCGAGCACGAATCCGTGCTCGTCATCGACGCCCGGCCAAGTCACATTCACCTGGCGCTGATATTCGTCGGCGCGGCGCCCGGCACGCCGCTGACCTGGAAAAAGGCTGACGACGGCTACGAGAGCCAGCCGCCGCGCGGTCAGCGCGTCGCTGTGACTTTGATTTATGAGCACGACGACAAACGGGTTGAAGTGCCCGCTCACCAGTGGGTCGTGAACCAGCACACGAATGAGCTGCTGCCCGACAACCACTGGCTGTTCGCAGGCTCGACACTGCACACGCATGAAGACCAGACCATATATATGGCCGACCTCAATGGCACCGTTGTGTCGCTGGTCAACTTTGGAGATGACGTGCTCGCCCGGGCAACCGACGTCACCCACAACAATGACGACGGCATGTGGTCCGCCGTCACCGACCGCATCCCGCCGGTTGGTACAAAGGTGACGATTCGTTTGATCCCGGTGCGGGACGAGCAAGCAAAATACCCAAACACGCAAGTACCCAATGACGAAGCAATGACGAATCAAGAATGACGAATCACACGCGCGTAGCGGTCGCAACGCAGGCACACCCGGATGCGCGTCCGCCCCGACACCCGGAACCCGAGCCCTCGCGGGTGTTACGGCACGAGGGATTGAACAATGACCACAGACCTGGCCGACTTCATCACGAACGCGCAAATGATCGACACGCACGAGCACATGCGCACGGAGCAGGTGTGGGTCGAGGACGGGCCCGACGACGTGTTGCGCAGTCTGTTTGAATCGTACGTCTGCGGTGACCTGGTGAGCGCCGGCGCCGAGCCGCGCGCGGTCGACCGCCTGCTGGAGGCGGCGGACGGTGATATCGAGGGTCGCTGGTCCGGGGTTGAAGACGCATGGCGGGCGATCGAGCACACCGGCTACGGCCAGGCCGTGCGCATCGCGGCGAAAGACGTGTTCGGCATCGACGAAATCACGCCCGACACTGTGCGCGCCGCGCAGCCGAAACTCGACGAACTTCGCCAACCCGGCGAGCGCTTACGCATCCTGCGCGATCTGGCAAAGCTTGATCACATTCAGACGGACAACGGCATCCGCACGCAATTGCCCGATGCGTCTGGGCCTGGCTTTTTCTTTTATGACATTTCGTGGGTCGGCTTCGTTTATCGCGGGGTGGACTGGGACCTTCTCGAACGTGAAACCAACGTGGCGATCAGTGATCTGGACTCGCTCGAGCAGGCGATGCGGCGCATCTTCGAACTGCACGGCAAATACGCTGTCGCCGTCAAGACGCAGCACGCGTACAACCGTACGCTGTGCTGGCAAAAACGTGATCGCGCGGACGCCGAGCGCGCGTTCGCACGCTATCGCAGGGACCTGGACCACACCGACGAAGAAGCGCGACTGTGTTTTGGTGATTGGGCGCTGGCACGCGGGTGCGAACTGGCTGGTGAGTTCCACCTGCCCGTCAAAATCCACTGTGGGTACTACGCCGGCAACGGGTCAATGGTCACCGATCGCATCCGCGCCGGAAACCTGTGCCCACTGCTGATCGAGTACCCCGACACGCGCTTCGTGCTCATGCACATCGCGTACCCGTACAGCGACGAATTGATCGCGATGGCGAAGCACTTCCGCAACGTGTGGGCGGACCTGTGCTGGGCGTGGTCGCTCAACCCGGTCGCGTCGGCGGATTTCGTCCGCCGTTTCATTCACGCGGCGCCCGCCAGCAAACTCTTCGCGTTCGGAGGCGATACTAAGTCACCCACCGATGCGTATGCCTTCTCAGTCCAGATGCGCCGCTACCTGACCAAAGCACTCGAGACCGAAGTCGAAGAAGGTGAATTGACCGAAGCCCAGGCGATCGCCTTCGCGCAGCGGATCATGTACGAAAACCAGATGCAATGCTTTGACGTCGAGGCCACCCGCACCGCAAACGTCGAAGCGCTCACTGCAGCGGTCTAACCCCCGCCTTGCCCGAAACCCGAAATCATGCCCCCCATACGCATCCGTGAACTCGTCAAACGCTTCGGCGATCAGACCGTCCTTGGCGGCATCGACCTGGATGTCCATGAAGGCGAGACGATGGTCGTCATGGGCGGGTCAGGCAGCGGCAAGAGCACGCTGCTGCGCACGATGATCGGCTCGATTGAGCCCGACGCGGGCAGCGTGGAACTGTTCGGCCAGGACATCAGCCACATGAACGAAGCGCAACTCGACGAGGTGCGCAAAAAGATCGGCATCCTGTTCCAGTCCGGTGCCCTGTTCAACTCGATGACACTGCGCGAGAACGTAGCGCTGCCTCTGGAAGAGCACACCAAACTGCCGCGGGAGACGATCGACATCGTCGTGACGATCAAACTTGAACTCGTCGGCCTGCGCGAGCACGGCGACAAGTTCCCGGCCCAGATTTCAGGGGGCATGAAAAAACGTGCGGGCCTGGCGCGGGCCCTCTCGCTTGACCCCCAAATGCTGTTTTACGACGAGCCCTCCGCCGGGCTCGATCCCGTCACCAGCGCGGAGATCGATCAGCTCATCATCAAGTTGTCCAGGGAACTGGGAGTCACGAGCGTGGTCGTCACGCACGAAATGGGCTCGGCCTTCACCATCGCCGACCGCATGACCATGCTCGACAAGGGCAAGATTCTCATGACCGACACGCGACAGGCATTCGAAGCGATACGCGACACGGACCGCGACCTGACGCAGGATGAGGCGGTGGTTCGTCAGTTTCTGCGCGGCGATGCGGAGGGCCCGATCACCAGCCGTAAACAAACCACCGGCTATGAGGAAGACCTTCTCGGCATCGCACCCGTACCCTGACCGGTCGTGTAATGTTCACGGACGCAGGTATGATGATTCCCGATTTGCAATTTTCAATCTCCGATTTGCCAAAGCGTCACCGCTTACCCAGATCCCAAATCCCGAATCGGCAATCGAAAATCACCCATGCCTCAAACACGTGACAACTTCAAGGCCGGCCTGTTCGTGATCTTTGGCATCGTGCTGACCATCGTCGCCGTGCTGATCGTCACGGACTTTGACCGCATGTTCGAGAAGACCCAGCGGGTCCAGGTCTTTTACAACCTCAGTGACGGCCTGCAGGAACTGAAGGTCGGCGCGCCGGTCACGTTGGGAGATTTCCCCGTCGGCGAGGTCGTCGAGATCGAAAACGTCGTCGACGCAGCGGACCACGGCGAGCCGCGCGTCATCGGCCTGCGCGTCATCTTTGAAATGTCCGCCGAGCACAAGCTCTTCCAGAATCCGGTCATCATGCTCAAGCCGCCGCTGTTAGGCTCGAACACGAAGCTGAACATCGTCAACGTCGGCCAGGGGGAACCGTATAAACCGTCCCAGGCCATTGACGGCATACTGGCGGGGACCCCGCAGGTCTCGCAGGCGATTCGCGAGATGGGTATTGAAGAAAAACAGCGCGCTGAAATCCAAAATACGATCGAACATCTCGAAGCGATCGCCACGAAGCTCCGTGCGGACCTGCCCGCCATCACCGCAAAGGTGCGGGCCTTGCTTGACGATGCTGCGCCGATCATCACCAACATGGACCAGGTGGCCGGCGACGTCAAGGAAGCGGTGGCGAACGTGAAGCAGGTTGTCGCGGATGTGAAGGCCCGAAGCGGCGGTTGGTTTGGCCGCATCGACAGTATCAGCGAGTCCGCCGACACCGCGATGGCGGACGTGCGCGACATGGTGCACGACAAGCGTCCGACCGTCGAACGTTCGCTCGACAACGTCGAAGCGATCACCCAGCGCGCCCGCGACGAGACCCTGGAGCAATTGTCCCAGGCAATGACCAAGCTGGACGCGACGCTCGATCACGCGAAGGTGGTTGCGCGTGAAGCGCGTGCTGTTATGGTTGGCCAGCGGCCGGTCATCGAACGCATGGTCGCGAACCTGCAAATCACTGCCGGCCAACTCAAACTCGCCGCCGTGGAGATTCGCCGATCCCCTTGGCGTCTGCTGCACCGGCCCGACGACCAGGAATACGAAACGGATAACCTCTACGATGCCGCCAGATCATTCGCACTTGCCGCCGGCGCCCTCGAAGCCAGCGCCGCCAGCCTCCAGTCCGTCCTCGAATACGATGCCGTCGAAAAGGACCAACTTCAGCAGAAACTCGACTACTTCGAAAAACTGTTCGGCAAATTCAAAGAGACCGAGCAGTCATTCTGGAACGCGCTGCAGAAGCAAGCGCCGGTCGAGTAAGCGGGGAAGAAGAAGGGAAGGATTGATAGTTAATAGTTATTGGTTGATACGCCGTTATGTCGCTGATGGACGCCGCAGTACATGCCCATCATTCAAGGACAATACGCGTCGTGTGGATGCGAATCACCGACAGCATCCAAAGGCTACGCAGCGATCATCGGCGATGACCCATCGATGATCGCATCGTTGTCCCTGGCGACCCGTCCGAACAACACCACCTCAAAGAACACGGCGCTACGTTCACGTCCGCAACTTTGTCCGGACGTTATCTTCAGTTCCAAATGCTTCTGAAAATCACGTGCATGCTTCTGCGAAATGCGTGAAACTGGATCCTCCGGGTTCCGGTTCGGTGCCTGCGACATATTCTCATCGCAACTGGCGCCGGTATCACGATCGAAATTCACCACTTAAGTGTCATGAAAGACCCGTTTGCAGCATTCGCCGGCGCGATCTTTTTTATCATTGCTGATTGATCGGCTTTCAGGTGTTTAGGGTTGCTTGCGCTGTAGTGACCGCGCCCGCACATTTCGTATGCATCGTGTATGCCTCGAATGTGGGCGCTGCCGTGAGAACCCTGATCGCATTTTGCCGGCCCCGCCCCCGGCCTTGCCCCCCTAACGCGACCCGCCGTTCAATGCGGTCCCGTTGCTGGCGTCGTTGTTGGGTTAATGCTTCATGGTTAACAGGCAAGGCAACCACAATCTCAACGGGGAGGCATCGAGTTGTAACCAGGAACCAGTAAACCTAAATCTGCACAAACCTGTGAAACACCTGATGCTCATGCACGGGTTCGTTGTTCAGGTAACGTTCGATGGCGAGTTGGCTGATGTCAATGCGTGGGGTTTGGTGGGTGACCAGGTCGCACAGGACGGCGGCGGTGGCGGGCATTTGGGTCATGCCGGAGGATGCGTGGCCTGCGGCCCAGAGATAGCCGTCACCGGCGCGCGGATCGGGGCCTACCGTTGGCAGGGCATCTGGGGTTTGCGGGCGCAGGCCGCTCCAAATATCGATGATGGTCTGGTTGGCAAGGCACGGCAGCACGCGACGCGCGACTTCGCCGATGTACTCGACACCCGCAGGGGTGATGCGTTTGACGAAGCCCCACAGTTCGTGCGTTGCGCCGACGACGACGCGCCCGTCGGCGCGCGGCGTGCAGTAGCCCCACCGTGTTGCCTGCGAGACGTTGTGGCGCAGGCCGCACGGCGGGCCTTGCACGGACATGATTTGCCCGTGCATCGGCTCGACGGGGTGCGTCAGCGCCGGGTCGATGCCGCCAGCCCAGGCGCCGGATGAGTTGATCACCGTCTGTGCGTGCAACTCGTCCGTCCCGATGCGCACGCCCATCACACGATCGCGCCCGCGCACGAGCCCGGTGACCGGTTTGCCTTCGTACACGACGGCGCCCAGTTGGTTCGCGGCCGCGCCGATGATCGCGGTGTACGCGCGTGCATCGAGAAACCGCCCGGCGGGGTTGCACGCGGCCTTGATGGCCCTGTCCGGCAGCGCCGGCTCACGCTCACGAGCTTCGTCACCGTCCATCACGATGACCTCGAGCCCGGCGTCGCGCTGCACGCGGACCTTTTTGTCCAGGTCCGCCAGGTCGTCTTCGCCGTCGACGTAAACCAGTTCGCCTTCACCACCCAGGCCGATGCGGCGCTGCGTCACGTCGAACAACTCGTCGTTCAGTTCGTGATACATGCGCCACGAAAGCCGCGTCGCGGCGAGAAACCACGGGTCGCGGTCTTGGCATGCGCAAGGACCGACCATGCCCGCGGACGCCCATGACGCCTCGCGGCCGATCTCGCCCTTGTCCACCAGTGCGACGGAAACGCCCTGTTTCGCAAGCAAATACGCGATCGTGCACCCACACGCGCCGCCGCCGATGATCACCACATCATGTGCGCTAAGGACCGACATGCGACCGATCGTAGAAAGGCGGTGCTGAGGTGGCAAATACCGTCATGCGCACCGTTGTGGTGACTCGTGGACCACGTCGCAGTCGATGATTGAACCGATCACCTCGCAGGCGACGGCTTGATGTCCAATCCGCGCACGACGTGGTCGTGCTGTTGCAGGTGATCGCACGCCGACCCGGTGACGGGTACGTGATCTGGCGCGGTGGTCATGGTGGGAATACAGTCGTTCGCCCGGGCGCTTACGACCGGTATATGCATGGCCAGTATCCACAGGAAGCGAGCGCGTTTCGAACCGGTCACAGGCGGCCGGGTTAAAAGGTATGATGCCTTAATGATCACCAAAACACTCATTAACCAATTGCGAGAGTTCGACACGCCACTGCTGGCGAATACGATCGGCTACATCGACGATATGCCCGACGACGAGTATTACATGGGCGGCTCGATCCGCTGCATGACGCCCACGTTAACGCCGATGGTGGGCGTGGCGTTCACGTGTGAGATCGATTCGAGTTCACCCGCCCGCGAGAAGAACGTATCGCCGTTCTTCGAACAGGTCGCGCGGATGTATGATTCACAGTTGCCGGTCGTGTGGGTGGTGCGTGGCGTGGGTTCGAGGCCTGACCACGAGTGCCTGGTCGGCGACGGGATGGCGAAGAACCTGCGCTCGGCTGGCTGCATTGGCGCCGTGTGTGAAGGCGGCGCCCGCGACTTCGCCGGGTGCATGGCCACGGGTTTTAGCGTCTTTTGCAAAGGCCCCGTACCCCATCACACCCCCTTTTATGTCGAAAGCACCGACCAACCCGTCCAGGTCGGGGGCATCACCATCAATCCGGGCGACATACTGCACGGCGACGGTGAAGGCGTCATTAAAATCCCGGCCACGTGTGCCGAAGCACTGCCCGAGCGCGCTATCGCCATGCGCGGGGTCGAGAACGAATTCCACGTCGAGTTGGGCCGCGACGATATCAGCCAATCGAGAAAGAGCACGGTCCAGACCGAATATCTGCGCAAGTACGGGTTTGACGTGTGATCCGCAGTATTTACCGCACAGAGCGCAGAGGACGTAGAGGTCATACACGAGACGAAGAGCCGTAGACCAGGATTCGGATGGGCAGGTGAACGACAATAGATTGTTCGGTGGCCCCACCAGGCGGCGCACGGCGCATCTTCTGCGGTGAAACATTCCGTCCAAACGCCTCCCCAATGTTTGAGTTCTCCTACGACATTATGCGCCACGTCATTCTCGTCGCCTTCATGGCGATTCTGATCGTGATGGTCGTGTGGAGCGTCTATCAACTGGTGCACCACGGCCTGATGCCGTGGCTGACTCGGCGGGAGCGCGACGGTGATTCAAACACCACCACGAATGACCACGAATGACCACGAATGTGTGACGGACCAACGCTGGCAGCACCGTGTTTCGTCAGCCCATGTGCGTTCACACTCGGTCGTTTTGACCGGCGTGTGCGCCATCGCAGTTGCGACTTTGACCCTGCCGATCCCTGGCGCGATGGCAGGACCCGCCTGGCCTGGCTGGCGTGGTGACGGGTCGGGCGTGAGTGATGAAATCCAGGCGCCAATGCAATGGGACCAGGAGCACGGGATCACATGGAAGACGCGCATCGCCGGCGAGGGCAACTCTTCGCCGATTGTTTGGCATGACAAGGTGTTTCTGACCGCGTCGACGCAGAACGGGCAGACTCGTCTGATCATCTGCGTCAGCGCTGAAACGGGCAACATCCTCTGGCAAACGCCGGTTGTCGGTGAGCAGACGCGCACGTACCCGAAATCGGGCAGAGCATCGCCCACGCCCGTCACGGACGGCCGGCGTGTGTACGCACTGTTCGACGCACCGGGACTGGTTGCCTTGGACATGGACGGGCAGGTGCTTTGGACGAAAACACTCGGGCCGTTTGAAAATGTTTACAACATGGCGAGTTCGCCGATCGTTGTCGGCGACCTGGTCATCGTCAACTGCGACCACAGCGGGCCAAGTTTCATCGTCGCGTTTGACAAGGTGACCGGCGACGAACGCTGGCGAACACCGCGCAAGGGTGGTCTGCACTATTCAACGCCGATCGTTGTGCCTCGCGACGGCGTCAATCAAGTTGTCGTCAACGCGCACACCATCGTCGCGTACGCCGCGGCAACCGGCGAGCCGATCTGGTGGTTCGAGGGCATGAAGCACGCGACGACGCCGACGGCACTGTTTCACAACGGTCTGGTGTACGCGACGAGCGGGCGCAACGGGCCGTCCGTGGCCATCGATCCCGGAGGAAGTGGTGACGTGTCCGCGACGCATGTGCGCATGCACGTGAGTTCCGGCGGGCCGTATGTGGTGTCGCCGCTCATCGTTGCGGGCCAATTGGTATTGCCCGGCGATAACGGCCGCATGCTGGTCGTCGATGATCAGGGGCGCGTCGTGCTGCGCTATCGCGTCCGCACCACCGTGCGAAAGTTCACCGCCTCGCCGATTCTGGCGGGTGGGCACATCTACTGGCCCGACGAGTCTGGCCGCACACACGTGCTGCGCCCGGTTGCATTTGACCTGGGCGAGCCGCGAATCGAACAAGTCGTGTCAAACCCGCTGGATGAAAATTGCGTCGCATCACCCGCGCTCGCCGCCGGCCGGCTGTACATGCGCACAGCCAAACACCTGTACTGCATCGTGGGCGGTGACGCCAGAATCGCACCCCCGCCGACCGTTGAATTGCCTGATGAATTCGAAGAACTCAGCAAACTCTATGGTGAGCTGCCCAAAGGCGAATTCGACGACACGAACCTGCGAATCGCAATCGTCGTCAAGGTAGCGGCGTTCGACACCCACGGCGCAATCGACCTGCTCGCACAAGCAGCGCTG
>NZCH01000086.1 GCA_002688155.1 Phycisphaerae bacterium | reverse complement strand
CTCATCGATGCGTGAGGGCGTGAACACTTACTCACGAAGCAACGCAGCCCGTGGAGATCAAACCTTCGGACAAGAGCGTCTGGGTGTGCCAGTGCGGCCTGAGCCAGGACATGCCGATGTGCGACGGTTCGCACTCAAAAGCGCGCAAGAACGAACAGGAAGGCAAACTCTACGTGTATGACAAGGCGTGCCAGGACGTGGTCGAAGAGAAGGACGACGTGTGATGCGGCGGCTACGATTATGGGCGTTTGTGAGTTAGGGGGGGTGTTGTGGTGTTATCGGAGGGGGGGGGACCGCAATATCGGGGCAGGGCCGCAGTGCAAAGCCGCGAGCGGCTTTTTACGGCGCGCAAAAAAAGCGGCGACCTGTCGGCCGCCGCTTCGCATCAGCGATCGGATGCCTCGTTAGAGACAATCCTTAGAATTCGTTAACCTGCTTGAAGCGGTGATGCGCCACTTACCCGGGCAGGGCGAACACACTTTGCGGCTGGGTGCCGCACATTATGATTGGCCCCATGCCACGAGTTACCGGGTCAAATTTCGATTCCGAAACCGCATTTATCACGACCGGGCGCGCCGACGATGACGGGTTGACTTGATGCCTCCAATCACTGTGTCTTACCCTGTACTGGCTCGGCGAAGCCCTGGTTTCCCATGTTGAACCGCTTCTTTGTTCGACGGCTCAGGTTCCCGCCGGCCAGCGTAAATTCGAAATGTCCTTTATCGGACAACGGCCTCTGGTGATCGCTTTGACAAGCTACGCCGCCTTAGCCATTCACTGTGCACCATCTTTGTAACCGGCTGTGACGGCCGTACATGCCGTCCGTACCCGGGATCACCCTGGAAAACACCGGTCACGGATTTTGACCCGTTGATCTGCGTGATCGCGTTGGGCACCGATCAACGACGTCCCCCAGTGTCAGCATAAAACCAGTTTTAACAAGTTGTTACAATGCATATGCCCGCCGAACCGGTGCCCGCACGCACCGTGCACGCGGGACACCGCACGATCAGATCGCACAATCGGCAGCGGCAGCCGCCCGTCTGATAATGTCTGCAATGTCGGCGTCTGACCAAGTCCGGCGATTGCCAGGAAGTGCCAAACCTGTTTGACCACCAACATGCTGAACTGAACAGTGCGACATACCGAGGCAAACATCGCAGGCGCTCTCGTCGCAGGCGCCGATATGGTGCATGTGTGGCGCATCCGCGCGACAGGCTGTGAGCCCGCGCAGTACCTGTATGAAACGCTGTCCGATCAGGAGCGCCGGTCCGCGCAGCGGCTTCGCCGCGATGAGCGCCGGCGACAATTCATTCAGACGCGCGTCTGCCTGCGACGTGTGCTGGCCGGTTACCTTGCGATGGCGCCCAATGACGTGCCGATCACCTATGGACCACTGGGCCAGCCACTGCTTGACGCAACCGAACCAGGTGAGTCGACGTGCCAGGTGCGTTTCAACATCAGCCACAGCCATGAACTGGCACTGATCGCGTGCACCGCCGGCCGACTGATCGGGATCGACGTCGAGCACCTGCACCAGGAGCGGCCGTTCGACCGGCTGGCGCGTCGATATTTCAGCACGTCCGAATATCAATCAATGTTCACGGGCGCTCCCGGCGATGCGTCCGCCGTCCGGGCGCGGCAGTTCCTGCGTGGCTGGACGGCCAAAGAAGCCGTGCTCAAAGCACGCGGCCTGGGAGTGGCCGGCGGACTGGCGTCAGCGCAAGTCAGTTGCCCTGTCAATGCGCCAACCCGGCTCGTGCAACTGGACAACGATGCCGTCAACCGGTGGACTATTCGGGAATTGTCCAGTGACGATGATTACGTGACGACGCTGGCCGTACGTGGCGCAATTCAAACGCTTCAGATGTTCGACCTCGACGCAGCCTGCGTTTTCGGCTGATTCGATGCGACCCCGCCTCACTCATTTATGACCACCTGGCTGGCAATCGACGACGCGGCGGTCCGAAACGGTTGCGCGCACATACTGCCGGTCACACACCGGCCACTGATGCCGCGGTGCAGGGGTATTGACCGCGTGTTGGCGAGACGCGCGTTCCGCGGGGAATTACCGCTTCGCAATCGCTCTGCCCGGGAAATCCGTGCCTTTGCGGATCATTGCGATCACGCGAATGATTTCGCGAGCCGACTCGGGCGTAACGTGCAACTTCGCACGATTGCGCAGTACGGCGTGCACATTGTCATAGAAGTTTCCGACGTTCGGGCCCACCGCTTTGACCGTCTTGGTTCGCCAGGGTAGATCGTTGTGCTCGTATGCTCGCGACATGACCGGGCCATCGATCGCCTTGAGCGGCTTGACTTTGTTCGGGTGAAAGTAATTGATCGTCGAACTCTCATGATTGGCCATGCACGTACCATGCGATCCACACAGCACCCAGCGATACGGTGGCATTGGCGTGATGTTCTGCGCGCTGGATATGGTCATTTGCGCGGTGCAACCATTCCTGGCGCGAAGGAACGCGGCGACGTGATCCTCGACGTCGCCCGCCGAGGCGATCCGCTGCAGGTCGCCCATCACTTCGACCACAGGCGATCCGAGCAGGTTGATGATCTGATCAACATAGTGCGGCCCGGTGTTGTTCAGCACGCCACCGCCGTTTTTGGCAAGCGTCTGCCAGTCATATCGCCGCGTGAATGCGGGCATGTGCAGTTGGATGGCAAACAACTTGCCGATGATGCCTGAATCGACGACACCTTTCAGGTAGGTGTAGTTGCGATCGAATCGATAGTTCTGGTGCACGAACAGCTTCCGCCGTGCCTTTTTCGCAGCGGCGATCATGCTGTCCGCCTCACGAACGGTCACCGCCATGGGTTTCTCGACGACCACGTGCCTGCCGGCGCGCAGTGCTTTCTTTGCGTCCGGACCGTGCGCAGCGGAAGGCGTGGCGATCGTGACCAGTTCGATTTCGGTGTCTTTGAGCAATTGCGACAGAGACTCATATGACCGGCAGCGTAGTTCACGCTCTGCCTGGGCACGGCGCTCGGGCAACGGGTCCGCGACAGCGACAATGCGGTAATCCCGCCGGCGGCGCGTGTCCTGAACGTGAATGCCCCAACCCGCGCGGCCGAGGCCCACGATGCCGATGCCGATCTTCTTTGTTGACATGAGTCTGCGTTCCCTTTGGACAATATCAATGAACTAATGGCCGGGCAATATGGTACAGCGCGTTACCGTGAATGATGAATCACGCAGTCAGCGAGATATGTTACCCGGGAAGAATCAGTCGGATTCGGACATTCTTTTATCATTGGGCGCTTCGTCATTCGTGGTTAATCGCATTGCAACGCGAGCGTGCGGCCTCATCGAACCACAAGGCGCCATTCAAAGGTAGCCGGATGCCCCGAAATATTTTTCCCGGCGGAATTGACATCGAATCGGCGGCGAACCTGAAGCGCACCGTACATCCGCTGACGTTTCACCTGCACAACCCGGTGATTCGGCCCGGGCATGAGGGGAAATGGGCGGCGCGGATACCGCAGGCGTCGCACCGGTGTTCGATCCGATCGAACACACGGTCATCGACATCAACGCCACGCGTTCATCAGAGTCAGTGTCGCAAAGAGACAGATGCAAGTGATTGTTAAATAGAATCCGCCGATTGGTGATCGATTGGCCCGGACGAATCATCACTTTCCGCACCACCACGTTTGGCCTTTTCATACTCGGCCGTCAGCGCCTCGACGATTGCCTGCTGCTTCGCCAGCGTGTTGGCCGCGACAGTCCGGGCGTTGCGCAGTGATTTGACGTTCGTCTGCGCCTTGCGCGACTTGGCGCGCAACTTTTTGACCTTCGAGGCAAGGGCATCGACAGCGACCTTCGCGGTGTCGCGGGATTTGATCGCTTCGTCGCGCGCAGCCTCAGCTGTCTTGACGAGCTCTTGCTGTTCCGACACCACTGCCTGCGCGTCGGACAATGACTTGTTGTGCGATTCGAGTGCCTGCTGCGCGACCGCCAGCGTCTGGGCAGCCGCCTCGTCATCGGACATGCCGTTCGCGGTGTTCTGCGCCTGCTCTACGGCGGTGTTCGCTTGACCCACCGCCTCTTGCATGGACGCGACCGTCGTCTTCGCGGCGTCGCGAGCTGAGGCGGCCACATTGCAGACCTCATGCGCCTTCGCGAGCGCCTCGCCCGTGGTCTTGGCCGCCTGTTTCGACTGCCTGTATTCCTCGCGCGCTGTCATGAGTTGATCGTCGACCTGCGCCTTCATCTGCTCGGTCTGCAATTGCGCCAACTGCGCCTCATCGACCTCGCGCTGTGTCACGTCGAGTGCATCGCGCGATTCATACAGCCGTGCATAAACCAACCCGGCATTGAGCTGGTTCACACGGCTGGTCGCGGCATCGAACTGCGAGGCGGCTTCATCGAGCGCCTTCTTCGCTTTCGCGGCTTTGATCAAAGCAGGCTCTGCCTCGACCTGCTTGGCTTTGAGGATTTCCCCCGCCGCTTCGGCTTTGGCCCTGGCCTTGGTTCGGTCCACCATGACCACATCCAAATGCCGGCTCACTTCGGAGACGACGGCCATGTGCTGATCAACCTGCTTCTGCTTCGCGACTGCGTCAGCGTCCGCCTGTTTCATCACGACAAGCGCGGAGCCGTGCTGCTCGGTCAGTTCGACGGTCCGGGCAGCGAGAGATTCAATCGTCCGGGTCATGTGCGTAACCGACGCCTCGGCATTGTCGGCGGCAGCTGCGGCATGTTTCGCCGCTTCATCGAGCGACTCATCTTCGGGCGGCATTTGCGCGACAGCCTGGGCGGCGGCAGCGCTTTCTCGAAGCTGCTTCGCCAGCGCATGACGCGCGGGCAATGCCTTGATCAGGGCCGCTCGATCGTCGCGCGACTTGTCGATCGCAGCGTTCAGGTCGTCAACCGTCTTCCTCGCCTCCGCCGCGACGCGGATCAACTCGGCAATCGCATCGCGATGTACCTTCATCTTCGCATCGGCGTCGGCTTTGGCCTCCCGGGCGGCGGTGAACTGGGCGGACGTGTTCGTAAGCGTCGATGACGCGTCGGCAAAGATCGCGTCCAGCGATACGAGTTGCCTGTTGAAACGGCGCGCGTCAACCTTGACGGCTTCGTACTCCGCAACGCGCTGGTTGTACGTGGGCTCGATGGCGTCGACCTGTGCTTGCGCTTCTTCGACCCGCATCGCGATCGTGGGGGGGTTGGACGACAATTCGGCAAGCCGTTTGGCGTCGCCGGCATTCCAAATCCGCACCGCGCCCGTCCAGTCGCCGGCGATGACCTTGCCATCTTTGTGCGTGATCGCTACCTGCAGCGCCAGCTCATCGAATGCCTCAAACGTGTGAATGCCGCCGCCATCGGGCTTCCACAGTTTGGCGGTCCGATCGCGCCCGGCGGAAACGATTCGACCCTGGTGATCGAAATCAATCGATGTAACTCCCCCGTCGTGCGCCTGCCAGTTGCGCACCTGGTTGCCATCAGCCATGCGCCACATTCGAACCTGCCCGTCGTTGCCCGCGGAGGCGAGGATGTTCGAGTCATCGCGCCACGTCAGCGACGTCACCGCGCCATCATGTCCGCCGAGCGTATAAAAGATGCGGCCGGTGAACGTCTCCCACACGACGAGCCCGCCTGCGCGATCGCCCGTCGCAAGCAACACGGCGTCCGGGCTGTACGCTACGGTCGTCACCCAGTCCGTGTGCTTTTTCAGTGCATACAGCAACTCGCCGTCGATGGTGGAGTACACCTTGACGAGTTTGGTCGGCGAGCCGATGGCGATCTGCGATTGATCGGAACTGATGTCCGCGCCCAGCACGGCGCGCGGCTCGTTACCAACGTCGAACACCTTTCGCCCCGTCGTGATGTCATACACGACAGCGTGACCGTGCGCCCCCGGCCTGCCGCCACCGGCAATCAGAAGTTTTCCGTTGCCACTGAACTTCAGGTCGTACGCGAACCCCGTACGAAACGGCAGAATGCCCGCAAGTTCGTACGTGTCCGTGTTGTAAAGCAGGATCTGCTTCTGCGCACCGATCGCGACGAGTGGCGCCCACGGATTCGCGGCCATGGCAAAGATCGCGCCGGTGCGCTTCGTGTGCACGACTGGCTCGATCAGTTGATCACTTCCTGGCATCGGCGGGACATCGGGCCTGCCGAATGCGACTTCGCCCAGTGCCAAATCAACCTTCGGCCGATTGGCGATCTTCGCCTTGGACTGGTCCGTCTCCAGCAGGCCGCCGGCGATCCACGCGCGCAGCAGCTCGATTTCCTTGTCGGCCAACCTGGCCTGGTCCTTGGGCATCTTCGGCTCGGCCGTGTGCGCGACGACCTTGTAGAGCGTGCTAGCGTCCGGGTCGCCCGGCACAACCACCGCGTTGCCGCTGACCCCGTCCATCAGCGCGTTGTATGACGAAAGATCAAAACTCCCCGCCACCTTGTCCTGGTTGTGGCAGTTCAGGCAGTGCTTCGCAAACAGCGGGACCATGTGGTCGCCGAAGGTGATCTTCTCGGCCGCGTGCGCGCGTAGCGACAGCAACGCGATCAGCACGATCGCGATCCCGGGCCCGGCGGGCGACACACCGTCAGTCCTGCGGGCGAACAAACAGCACACACCAGTCAGTGATTGAATATGAACTCCTTCGAGTTAAGTACCGCCCAGAACACGTCGTTGAGCGCTTTGTGCTTGTCTTCCTGGGCGCTGACCAATTCGAGCACGCGCGCATTCTCGGCGGATGTCGGGTGACGCGTCAGGCATGTGACGTAAAGTCGGTCGATGATCTGCTGTGGCGTTTCCCCTTCGTTAAGCAGCCGCTTGACAAGGCCGCCCTCCTGAATCTTCTGGTGCACTGTCGGCCCGTTAAGCAGGTGCAGTGCCTGCGACAGGTTCGGCTCCATCTTGACCTCGCACGAGCACACGGTCTGACGCGTCGCCCGGCCGAAGGTGGTGAGGAAATAGTCGCTCACCGCGCCGTCGGAAATCTGCACGGCACGGGCGCCCAGCGGCAATCCTTTGAACTTGTTCTTTGTGTGTGAGACCTGGCTGATCGCGTCGAGCACGATTTCGGCGCGCAGCCGGCGGATCGAACCGTGCGAGAAATTGCGGACGTCGCCGGCATTGGACTGGGTCGTCTGCGTCGAGCGCTGGTACGCTTCCGACGTGCACAGATCTCGCACGAGCGTGCGCAGGTCGTAGTCGTACTCGACGAAGCGAGTCGCGAGCGCGTCGAGCAGTTGCGGGTTCGACGCCGGGTTGCTCACGCGCACATCGTCGACCGGCTCAATGATGCCGCGCCCGAAAAAGTGCGCCCACATAATGTTGACCAGGTTGCGTGAGAAATATGGGTTGTCCGACGCGGTAAGCCAGTCGGCGACCGCTTTGCGCCGTCCCCTGCCCTGCAAATCCGCCGGTGTGTCGGCGCCGAGAAATTTGGGTGGCATCACGCGCCCGCCAACCGGGTGCTCCACCTCCCCGCTGCCCGAGTCAAACACGATCGTTTCACGAATGTCCTCGGCCTGCTTGCGACCAATCTGTGAGAAGAATGCGGCGAAGCTGTAGTAATCGTCCATCGTCCAGCGGTCGAACGGATGGTTGTGGCACTGCGCACACTGAATGCGCGCACCGACAAAAACCTGCGCCACATTCTCCGAGACCTTCAGTGTCTCGCGCTGAAGCTGGTAATAGTTCGTCGCCGGCGTCTTGAACGTGCCGCCGGCCGACGACAACAGTTCGTTGACGATCTCGTTCATCGGCACGTTGTTCGCGATGCGGTCCTGCAGCCAGTTGTAGTAAAGCAGCATCGCCTTATAGCTGATTTCACCCGAGCGGACCTGGAGCAACTCGGCCCACTTCATCACCCATAATTCGACGAATTCCTTCCGGTCAAGCAGTTCGTCGATGAGCTTGTCGCGCCGGTCCGGTGACTCGTCGGCCATGTACTGCTCATATTCCTCGCCCGTCGGCAGCACGCCGCAGATATCCAGGTATGCGCGGCGCACGAACACTTCGTCACTGCAGCGTGGCGACGGTGTGATGCGCAGCTTGCGCAGCTTGTTGTTGACCAGATCATCGATGTAGTTGCGATTGGGCATGTCGGCGGGCGTCGTGTCGGCGTCTGCAGGGATGACAATGATGTGCGACCCGACGGCGTGGGTATCGAACCGCGCCATGACGAACGCCTCACCGCGCTGGCCCGCGGTAATGACGCCCACATTGTCGACCTTCGCCGACATGTCGTTGTTCGTCAAAAATACAGCCAGCGCCGTGACGTCACGGTCCGTGCCGTCGGAATACTTCGCCCGTACCGTCATGCGCTGGCGTGCGCCTTTACCCTGCAGGACGACGAACGGCGGCATGACATCCACGGCGACGACCTTCGCGACGTCGTCGCTGTCGCGCGGTACACCCGCATCGAGCCAGCGGATCAGCGTTTCGTAATAGGGTGTGTCCTGGGTGAAACGCGTCCCGCCCGTGTGAGGCACACGGCCAAGCGCCTTTTCGATCACCAGGCTCTCCTGCGGCATCGCCAGGTTGATGCGCCGGTCCGCCAGTTGACGCGTCAAGCGCTGGTAATCGCCGTTGGGGTCGTAACCGAACAGCGACAGATGGAACCCATCCTGCCCGCGCGCTGAACCGTGACAGCTGCCCGTGTTGCACCCGGCTCGGGCGAACACGGGCATGACGTCGAGCTTGAAGCTGATCGGCCGGTCGACCTGCGCGTTCTTGACCGTGACGGATGATTCGACGGTTTGATCACCATAGGTCACAGTCAGCGTCGTTTCGCCGTCAAGCAACGGATGCACAACCTGCTCGTCAAAGTCGACCAGTGTGGGCTCGGCAAAAACAAATGTCGAGTCATGTGTAACGTCGCGTGTGACGCCGTCGTCGAACCGCGCCTGAACGACAAGCGACTGAAAGTCGCGCCGCGTGGTGAGGTTGATTTCGCGCGGGTACACATTCAGTTCAACCAGTTGCTGTGGCGGGTGCACGGGTGCAGCGACCTCGGGCGCTTGCTCAACCGCCGACTTCGCGCTAGCCGCTGAACGCTGATCGGCATCGCCGCTTGTGCCCACACCGCCACCCGGCCGCGAAGCCTCGCGCGAATTCAACCGCGGCTGCACGGACAGCACCAGCAGCAGCAGCGCGGCAAGGGTGATCAGCGCGATGGCGGCGGTCCTCTTCATACGATCACCCTTCCGTTGAATCCTCGCGGCGCTTCTTCGCCTCAAGGCGCAGCTTCTCCAGTCGCGTCAGGCGCTTCTTCTTTGGTTTGTCCTGCTTCTTCGGCTCGGGTTTGGGTTTTTCTTTGGGTGTGGCCTTCGCGACCGGCCTGGGCTTGGGCTTTTTCTTTGGCGGCGGTGGTGGTGGGTCGATGCGCAGCACGCCGCCATGGCCGATGTTGTGGTACACCGGCTCGCCCTGGTCCATCAGGACCAGCGAGCAGAACAGGCTCTTGTGCTGCCCGGTCGGTGCCTTGGGTTCGACCTGAACTTCAAACACGACTTCCCTGTCGTCTTTGGTGATGACCTTTTCAGTGGTCGACGTCAGACCCGGCAAATTGAGCAACTGCAGCCTGCCTTCACCTTCAAACGGTGTGCGCTGCGTCAGGTTGCACACGACCTCGACGGGCTTGCCCAGTTCAGCGGCGGCCATGTCAATCTTCATGTCCACATACGGCTCGGCGACACGGAACCTGGCCATCGGCGTCGAAACATACACGGACCCGTACCCGACGTCCGCCCAGCCCAACAAGGAAACCTGCCGCGAACCAACACCCGCGTCGCCTGAGGCGTTGATCGGGTACACCGTTTCATTGCTGTTCTGCGCAATCGTCGCGTCGTTCGCCGCGCCGATGCCGCCGGGCACCTGCATCATCTTCAGGTGGATCGGCTTGGTAAAGCCCTCCTTGCGTTCGACGACGACACGCAGGTTCATCGAACCGCGGCGCACGACCGGAGCCCTGGGTTCAATGATGCGAATGGTAAACGGCGCTTCTTCACCGACGGCGACGGCGAGTTTACGAATGTGCGTTGAATAGAACGAACCGGTATTGTTCTCATAAATCAGCGGAATCGTGTGGCTGTAGTAGCCGCGCAGATCGTTTTTTTCATCGACGGGCGCGGCGATCAGGTCGATCAGCTTGCCGGCGATCGGCGCGTCGGGTGCGGCCTCGAACATCACCGCGACGCGGCCGACACCGTTGGGCACGACCGGCGCGTGCATCGTGATACCCTCAGGCAGATCGGGCGCCAGCAGCCGTACGGGTCCGCTGAAATTTTCCCGGCCAACGTCGACCAGCGTCTGGTAACGATTGCCTCGCGGTACCGGGACCGTAATGCGATGCTGCGGCGCATTCTGTTCCAGCGACGGCACGGCCGTCGACAGCTCCGGCGCGATCGGTAACATCTCAACGCGATAGGTGTAGTCCGGCCCACCTTTGTCAAGATGGTCTCGTACGCGGACCGAGTACGCGCCGTCAGCCGGTACGTTGAAACGGACATAACTGTCCGGGCGCGCGCTGTCATCGTCACCGGCGATCACCTTGGCGCCGGCGTCCAGGATGTGCAGCACCGAGTCCAGCGGTGAGCGCAGCCGGCGAGCGAACACATGCACGTCGTACGACTGGCCCTTCTTCGCATCAAACGTGAAGTAGTCGACGTCGCCGTTGTTCCCGATGATGCCGTTGAACGCGACTGGCAACGGCAGGTCGGTCGCGGTCGCCTGCACGAGTTGGTTGTTCGGCTCGGCCTCGAGGACGTTGTCGAACGTGCTGACACGAAACGGATTGGCCGACGGCGCGTCATCACCGTTGTGCGTGGCGATCAGGCCATACTTGTCACGGCGCTGGTCGGGCAGCTTGAACGTTTGCTGCCACTGGCCAGCCTGGTCGCCGATGAACGTAACCTGGACGTCGGTGCCTGCTTTGCCGCCGGGCGGGTACACCGCCAGCGGCCGCGGGAATGTACCGATGAGCAACCGGTAGCGCGAGTTGTCGTCACCGCCGTACGCTGCTTCGCGCACCTGCACGACGTAGTTGCCATCCTCAGGTGCGACGATCGACGTGACCGGGTCCTGCACGAACAGCGCCGAATCATCGCTGGCCGCCAGTTCGAACCGCCTGGCGTTCATGATCGCCAGGTACGCGTCGAACAAGACGCGCCCAAGCCGAATGCCGACCAGTTCGGCACTGATGCGCTGCCCTTTCTTGACGTTTTCGACCATGTAATAGTCGACGTCCTCGTTCTGAACCACACCAGTGACGACGGTGTTCAGCAGCACCTTCTGCGGTTTGTCGAAGTCACTGTTGGGTTCGGTCTCGGCGACGGCAGGGTATGGCTCGACGAACAACGTGCGCAGCGGTGTGATGCCCGACGCCGTACGCACACGCATGATGTGCTCACCGAGGCTCGCGTCGTCCGCGACCTTAATCGTCGCCTTGACGTGCCCGTCGTGGCCAGCTTCGAGGTTCGTGACTGTAAATCCAGGTGAATGGAACAGGATTTCCTGCGCGTCACGCAGGCGGTCACCGTGATAGGTAACGACCGTTTCCCTGCCGCGCTGGATGCCCTGGGGTTCGATGGAACCCAAACTCGGCTGCGCAGCGAGCGCAGGATGGGCAGCGACACCCAATATTGAACCCATGAGCGTGGCGATCAGGATCGCGTTCGTTGCGAAGCCGCGAGCGGCTGGGGTCGTGTTGACTGGGGTTGCGCTCATGGCGAGGGTACATTTATGCCAGCAACTCACGAATGACGCGCCCCCCCTTGACGATTTCGATCGGACGATCACCCGGCGCCATCAGCTCCTTGTCGGCGTTGATGCCAAGCTGGTTGTACACGGTGGTTGCGAGGTTTTCGACGGTCATGGGTGCGTCGGCGACACCGGAGCTGGTAGCGTCGGATCGGCCGTAAATCAGACCTCGCTTCACGCCCCCGCCTGCGAGCGCGATCGAAAACACGCGTGGCCAGTGGTCGCGACCGCCGTCCTTGTTGATGCGAGGTGATCGGCCGAACTCGGTCGTGACCATCACCAGCGTCGAATCGAGCAAGCCGCGTTCGTCCAGGTCACTGACCAGTGCGGCAAACGCCTTGTCAAACTCGCGTGCCGGGCCTCGAATGCCGGCGATGCCCCCGTGGTGGTCCCAACTGCCGTAGGTGAGCGAGATGAACCGCACACCCGCCTCCGCCAGCCTCCGCGCCAGCAGCATGCGCTGCCCCGCCGCGTTACGACCGTAACGGTCCCGCAACCCACCGGGCTCGGCATCAATATTAAACGCCTCGCGGGCTTGCTTCGATGAAATCAGCGCGTATGCACGGTTGTAAAATGTATCCATCGCGTCGAGCTTGTCGGAGTTTTCGAGCAAACGGAAGTGGCCGTCGACGGCCTCGAGCATCGTCCGGCGATTTTTGAAATGTTCGTCCGTCACACCTTCAGGCAGCGCCAGGTCGCGCACTTTAAAGTCGCCGGATTCGGGCACGCTACCCAAACTGAACGGCCCGTACGCACTGCTCAAATACCCGCTACCCGCGAACTCGTTGGGCTGGCCGGGAATACACACATAAGGCGGCAGGTTCTTGCGCGGCCCAAACTCGTGCGACACCACACTGCCGAAGCTGGGATACGAAACCGCCGGGCTGGGCCGGTAGCCCGTGAACATGTTGTGCGTCCCGCGCTCGTGCGCCGCCTCGCCGTGCGCCATCGAACGAATGACGGTGATCTTGTCGGCGATCTTCGCGGTGTCGGGCAGCGGGTCGCCGAACTTGACGCCCGGGATCACGGTGTCGATCGACCCGACCGGACCGCGATACTCAACGGGCGCGTATGGCTTGGGGTCAAACGTCTCCTGCGCCGACATGCCACCGGGCAGAAAGATGTGGATGATCGACTTGGCGGCGCCCTCGCGGGTGGCGTAAAACTTCTGCGCCCCGCTGGCGGCCTGCATGCGGAAAAAGTCGCCCAGGGTCAGCCCGAGCCCGCCGATCATGCCTATCTGCAAGAACCCGCGCCGCGTGGGCCTTTGAAAGTGGGCCGGGTCATCGCGCCACGTGCCGTGAATCGGTTGCTCGTGTTCGCATGCCATGTTTGATGCTCCATGACGAGTGTGCCTTGCTCAATGCCAGCGCCACCCTACGGGGTGTCGGATCGCCCGGGCTCCAAGGTCAACCATGACGAAAATCAAGCCCAACGCACTTTGTTCACGCGTCGCGGCCGCACAAGTTCAAACCGGTCTGATTCTGTCGTAGTGACGGGGTCGCGGGTATCGGGGAATCTCTGAATTCCGAGTGTCTCCGGGGAGTTTCCGGAAATCGGTTAACCTCCATTCATCGGGCGTACCACGCGCCGTGAGCCATCCGTTTGCCTGCCGGCCCCGCGGTCTGCCTCACCGGAGTTTGCCGGGTTGCCCGTCCATGGGCGGGTACGTGTGGTCACCGACCGATATTGATCCGGTAGTGTATCCCGGCATCCACGGCCGCGTCAATGGGAAATGCAATTCATTTTCTTCTAAGCATTTGAGTAATGTTGCCTCCCGTGGCGGCCAGCGATGCGCCGACAACCCACAACCCCCCCGCCAGCGCGACACCGCCAAGTGTCAGCCCGGTTGCCAGCCACATTGACGCCCCGGCGTCTTGCGGCGCTACGGGCAACACTGCCGCCGCGGCCGACAGAGCCCCCACCAGCAGCCCACCGGCGAGCAAGCCCGCGTGCTCTGCAATGACCAGCCCACGGACTTTGCCCCGCGTGAACCCTACGGCGACCAGCGTCGCCAGCTCACGTCGGCGCTCCAGCACGTTGCGTAGCACAACCGCCCCGAGGCCAAAGCTGCCAAGCACCACGCCCAATCCACCCAGCGCCTGGAAGATGGTCAAGTAAGTGTTCTGCACCGTGTTGAACCGCGCCAGCCGATCGCCGGTGCGCTCGAGCGACAGGCCCACATCCTCGAGCGCGCGCGTCAGCGTCGCCGACACCTCGTCAACGCGGTCAGTCGGACAATCGATGAGAAACGCGCGGTAGCCGGGTTCGGACGGGAACATCATCTCGAATCGCGTTTCCGATACAACGAGCGAACCTTGAAGTATTGAATTCGCAAGCGTGCCGACAATCACTGCTTTCATGTGCTCGCCCGACTCAGTCGTGTACGGCACGACGTCGCCCAGTTTCTTCATCAGCGCCCACCTGACCGTCGCCTCATCACCGACGGCGGGCACGACAGAATCCCACGGCGCGTCGAGCGTGTCCCAGCGCTGCAGCGCGTGTTTGCTCACGTCGCGCGAATGACCGGAAAACGTCAGTGCGCCGCGTTCGCCAAGTAGCGCCGGGTCGACGCCGAGCAGCCGCGGTTGCTGTGCTCGGTTCAGGTTCAGGCAACTCGCATCGTCACCGTCGTGCACGCGCATCGGAACGATGCGCACGTCGCGCAAGGCGTCGTCCGCAAGGGCGAAATGTTCACGACCCTTCTTCGTGTTCAGGGCGTGCAGGACCGGCAGCGTCGTCGTGCCGTAGAGCGCAAACCCGCCTGTTCCGGAGGTGCGATCGTACGGATCTCGCACCGCACCCAGCCGAAAGACGCCTATCGATGCGATCAAAAACGTCCCGCATGCGAGCAGCGCAATCGTCGCGACGCTGCGCCAATGCCGCCGCGCCGCGTTACGCAACGCCAGGCCCGGAAGACTCACCATGCGACCCACTGAACGACGCGCCGCCAACACGAGCACGGCATGACACGCGACAACGCCCGCGACCAGCAGCAACATACCGACGCCGAAGAACTGGCTGGACTGCGCGGCCGCCCCACTGCCGACTCCACCGTCACCGCTGAACCCAACCACGCCCGCAACGACCACAAGAGCGAACACGAGCACCGTCTCGGCCACCCACAACAACCGGCCCATTCCAGGTGCGCGGCGGTCCGGCTCGTTCAATAACAGCGCCCGTACCGGTTGCCTTCCCTGGCGGCGAACAGCAATGTAAATCACCCAGACCGCGACCAGCACCGACGCGAACAGCCCCCCGACGAGCGTCCGCGCATCGACGTGAAACGCAATCACCGTGGACGCCACCGCGCCTGACCAAATCGAGTTGAGCGCCCACAACACCAGCATCGTGTACCCCAGCCCCGCGGCCGTGCCGATCACGCTCGCGATCGCCGCGAGGACCAGCGCTTCGCGCAGCAACTGCGTCCGTACGATTGCCGGTGTCCAACCCACCGCCAGAAGCGCACCGGTCTCACTGCGCCGCTGTTCGACGCCAAACAGGTACAGCAGCGCCGTAAGCAGGAGCGCCGACACGACGATGAATAAACTCAACGCAACGAACAATCCACCAAAGTCCAGCGACTGTGCCCCGGCGCGAAGCGCCTGGACGCGTACGTTCGACCATTGAAAACCCAGCGATGCGGGGTCGGAATGTTCCTGCACGAGTTGCAGAACATCATGCTCAGTCACTGTTTCGGGAGGAAACCGCACTGCCGTCAAGTCACCCCAACGGCTGCGCCACATGTCACGACCCGACGCAAGCGTCACGAACGCCTTGGGAGTACCGCGATGGTCGTCCCAATACGCTTCGTCCCTGTCGCGGATCCGCGACAGGTCGATCGCAAAGCCCGGGTCCCACTCGCGGCAGTTTTCGCTGTCCTTGAGCCCGGGGAACCCGGGCATCAACGTTCGGTCGCCGGCGAGACCCTGCAACGGCACGACGTCGTGCACGCGAAACGAGCGCGACCTTTCGATCAGTTGCCGCCCCGGGCCGACCACGTAATAAGAAAGTTCAATTTCATTGCCGACGCCTGCTTGCAGATCGTCCGCCAGCCACTGGTTGATGACGACTTCATCGTCGCGCATGTCCGCGGGAATGAGCGGCGTTTTGCCCGCTTCGATCGCGCTGACCATCGAATAGGGCGTGCTGCGCTCACCGTGTGTCAGTGCGTTGACGAAGTAGGTGAGGATGCCGATCGACCGGTCCGACGTGGCGCGTAGCGCGGCGCCGGCGTTGGTTTGAAAGAAAACGCGTGCCGACTGCACATGCTCGTGATCTCCGACGCTCGCGATTTTCCATTGCAAGTCGTCGGGATTAAGCACGGCGCGCAGCGCCTGATCATATTGCGAAGCCGCAAGCGGCTGATCGTTGCGCGATGGTCGGGCAATCAACAGGTTCGCCCGGCCGGGATGGTTGAGTTGCTGCGCGAACCACTCGCGCGGCGCAAATACGTTGTACGGTGCGGCCTGGCCCGACCGCAGGCTGAAACTCCCGAATGTGTCGTTGTCGACGATCGCCGCCACCTCCACGCGCAGCGCTGTGCTCGCCCGTTCGTCCGACGACAGCGGCATATCCCGCGACAGGGCCGTTGGCTGGTCGACAACAAGCAGCACAAGATCGCCGACGGCCGCGTCAAGCCGCATCGCCAGCGCGTGATTCAGCGCAACCTGCTCCGGCGCCAGCGCGACGCGCCGCCCGGCACACGGCGCGAAAGACACAAACCCGCCGTCAACGCCGAGCACCTGGACATCATTGACACGCGTGTCGCCCGATGCCGATACCGCGACCCCCGGCAACACCAGCATCGCGGCGACCTTCGCGCGTGCCCGCTTCGCGACACGTCCGGCAAGATCGGCGGAAAACAACCGATCACCGGAAGACATCGCAAACTCGGCCCGCCCGACGCGTGACAGGGCCGCACTGCGCAATGTCGCCTTAACGCAGTCACCCACGACCAGCGCGCCCACGAGCACCATGCACGCGGTGGTCGCACCAAGCAGGGCACCGACGTTCGTACGCCAGTAGAACCAGAGGCTGCGGATCGCCAGTTGCCAGCGTGTCATCGCACCGGCTCCAGTAACCCATCACGCATGTGCCGAACACAGCCAAGCCGCTCAGCGAGCGCATCCGAATGCGTGACGACGATGAGCGTGACGCCTTCAGACTGATTCAACTCGATCAGCAGGTCGCCCAGAGCGACCGCCGACTTACGATCGAGCGCACCCGTCGGCTCGTCGGCAAGCAGCAGCTTGGGTTTGTTGATCAGCGCGCGTACCACCGCGACACGCTGGCACTGACCACCCGAAAGCTGGCCCGGTCGCTGATGCAAATGATCACTCAGGCCGGCACGCTCAAGAAGCGCCTGGGCGCGCAGCGCGGGGTCGCCTTCCTTGCGCAAACTCCGATGCGCCAGCGTCGGCACGAGGACGTTCTCGATCGCCGAGCACTGCGGCAGCAGGTGGTGGTCTTGAAAAATGAACCCGACGTGATGGCCGCGGTACACCGCAAGCCTGCGTTCGTCCATTTGTGACACGTCGTCACCATCGATGATTACCTGTCCGCGGGTGGGGTGATCGAGTGTGCCGATCAGATTCAGCAGCGTGCTCTTGCCCGAACCGGATGGTCCGACGATCGCCAGCGCATCGCCAGCATGCACCGTGAGCGACAGGTCGCGCAGCACATCGGGTGTGTCCAGACTCTGCGCCTGGTAACGCTTCGTCACACCGCGCACTTCAACGATCGGTTGCCGCGATTCGCCACCCATGGCTACATCATACGGCGCGTCACGTGGTCGATATCGCGGCCGCCTT
>NZCH01000085.1 GCA_002688155.1 Phycisphaerae bacterium | reverse complement strand
CGTCGTCGCCACGCCCTTGCCGCCCCGAAAACCAAGCCACACGGGAAACACGTGCCCGACGACCGGGCACGTGGCGATGGCGAGCCACGCCCACGCCTGCGCGGCTGGGAGGCTCCACTGGTTGATGAAGCCCAGGACACACCCGGCGCTGACGACCGGCACCGCGCCCTTCAAAAGGTCCAGCGCGAAGCTGATCAGCCCCCATTTTCGTCCCAGCACCCGTCCGGCGTTGGTCGCGCCGATGTTGCCGCTGCCGAACTTACGAAGATCAACGCCACGCGCCCGACCGATCAGCCACCCAAATGGCACTGACCCGGCCACGTATCCCACAATCGCCCAGAACCACCACTGCTGCCACATGTGAGGATTTTATCGGGTTTCGGGTAGCCAGAAAGTCAGAAAGTCAGAAAGTTTGGAAAGTCAAGAGTCACAAGATGGGGGCGTGAACCGACGGGCCGCACATGCGTCCTACCATTTACACGACGCACGCGCCGGATTATGATGCGCTTTGTGATTTGACGTGTGCTTTTGACGGCTCGTGCGGTGCGTGACCCTGCTATGTGGATGACCAGCCTCGCCAACGTGTTGATGGTATTGGCCCAGTCGGACAAAGTCAGCCCGGCACCTGACGCCAAGCTGTGGATTACTGTGGTGACGGGGGGCATTCTGCTCTTGTGTATCGCTGGCGCGAGCATCATGCCGTCGAAGCGCACACACCACGATTGACGGCCGCGTGGCCCGCCCGTGCCGGTACTTATGCCCGCATGTTTCACCCAACGACGGGCGACTGGAGAACCAACGATGAAAAACAGATCCATTGGTGTATTGATCGCGGCGAACGTCATGTTGCTCGCAACGCTGGCGTTTTTGTGGGTCACGCCCGAACCTGTGCAGGCGCAACTGGGCGGGCGGGGCAACTACATCATGATTGCCGGCCAAACGAACGACAGACCCGAGGACATCATTTATGTCTGCGACCTGACATCCGCAAAGGTCGTCGCGTTTCTGTTCAACTCCACCAATAAGCGTATTGACAAGTTCGCCGTGCAGGATTTGGCCGCGGACATGGGGCTCGGCGGCCGACGGTGACACGCAGCCGCTTGCGGCTTAGCAATCCGTGCCGCTTTGCCCGATGCGAGCTGTTCACGGAACCAATAAGGAACCAAGCCATGACAAATAGCCAGTACATCCAGTTCGCCTTGATTGCCTGTGCGTTCGTTCTGACGATCGCGGTGGTATCAAAGCTGGCGCCGCCCGCGGCTGCCGACCAGGTGCTCACCCGGGACCAGTTGACCGTGCTGACCGCGCAGACCTCAGCCAACGACGAGTCGCTGTTCATTATTGATAACATCAGCGGGAAGATGGTTATTTACCGTCCGCGCGTCGACCGCAAAAAGCTTGAGGCCGTCGAAGGTATTGAGATGCGCAAGCTGTTCGGCGAAGGTGGCTCAACACGCGCGCGTCAGCGGCGACGTTGAACGGCGCCGTTACGTCCCTCGTTTCGACATAAATCAAATCACGCGATGGATCGCTACCAACGTATCACGCAAAGGATTGCACGCATCGCCCAGCACGTCTGGGAGGGCGGGGCTATCTCGCGTGATGACGCGCGCGTTCTCACCAAGGCGAGCGGCGATGAGCTGTATGACCTGTTCTACTGGGCAAACAAGCTGCGCCTCAAGCACGTGGGTTCGAACGTCAAGTACTGCTCAATCGTCGCGGCGAAGGTGGGTGCATGCAGTGAGGATTGCGGGTTCTGCTCGCAGTCGGGTCACTTCGACACCGGTGTACAACCAACGAAGATGACGGTTGACGAAATGCGGTTGGCCGCTGAGCAGGCGACCGCCAACGGCGCCAGCAGTTTCGGGATAGTCAATTCCGGTCGCGGACCGACCGACCGTGAACTCGACTGGCTCGAGCCGTTCTTTAAGCAGGCGGCCGAGCAAGGCCGAATTCGCCCGTGCGCGACACTGGGCGAACTGACGCTGCCGCAAGCGAGGCGGCTGCGCGACATGGGCGTCAAACGAATCAACCACAATCTGGAAACCAGCAGGCGGAATTTCCCTAACGTCGTGTCGACGCACACGTATGAAGATCGTGTGCGTACACTGCAGATCGCCAAGGCGTCGGGCCTGTCGATCTGTTCCGGCGGCATCTTCGGTCTGGGTGAGGACTGGGAGGACCGGCTGGATGTTGCGTTCGAGCTGCGTGACCTGGGCGCGGACGTCGTGCCGATCAATTTTCTCAATCGCATTGAAGGCACGCCGATGAGCGAGGGAGGTGAAGACCTGCCGCCGATGGTCGCTCTGCAAATTATCGCCGTTTACCGGTTCATTCTTCCGGACAGGGAGATCAAGGTTGCTGGCGGGCGCGAGAAAATCCTGCGTGACCTGCAGAGCTGGATCTTTTTTGCCGGCGCGAGCAGTTTCTTGATCGGCAATTACCTGACCACCTTCGGCCGGTCGCCTGAACAGGACCATCAGATGCTCCGTGACCTGGGCGTGTCGTATGTGACGTACGACGAGGTCGAGCACGAAGCGCCCGTGCACACCACACCGGGCCCGGCGCGCGACGGGGCGTTGATGACGCTGCCGGTGGTGTCGTAGGAGTGAGATGATGGCGTTGGGCAGTCAGTCAGAAGGTCGAAAGCCAAAAGTCGGCAGCGCTAAGCCCGCTGCTGTCCGCCTGGGGCTGTCCGGGGAGTATTCGTGAAGCCGCGAGCTTCGGGTTTCGACATTCCGCTCCCATTGGGTATTTCTCCCTATTTCCCACCCAAACCATGGTTAACGTGCCAATACGGTACAATAGGGTCATGACAGCGTGCGATCTGCTCCTCAAGGAGACGCAATGACGACACAACCTCGAACCGGTATCCGTTGGGTAATTCTTTTGCTCGCGCTGATCGGTGTTACGGCCTGGCTGCTGACCATCGCACCGGAAGCGACCGCACAGGGCGGTGATGTGCCGGCGATGGATGAAGAAACCGGGCAGATCCCTCGCATCGGCGTGCTGTTCGCGACCAGCGCAGTGATCAACTCGATCATTCTGGTGCTCAGCGTCGTGTCGTGCGGGTTGTTCGTGTTTTTCATTCTGACGATCAATATCGCGTCAATGGCACCAAATCAGTTGGTCAATGAGGTGCGAAAACTTGTGTCCGACAGCAAGCATGACGAGGCGGCACAGCTTTGCCGGCGTCACCAGCAGGTATTCGTCGCGACGGTTCTGCAACGCTGCGTTGAGAACGCTGACAAAGAGTCTTCCGTGTTGATGAACATGATCGATTCCGAGGGACGTCGCCGGGCGGATCTGCTGTGGAACCGGATCAGCTACCTGGCGGACATTTCGAACGTGGCGCCCATGCTGGGGCTGCTGGGCACCGTGTGGGGAATGATCAAAGCTTTTTTTGGTATGAAGTTTTCATCGCTGTCCGCCGAATCGTCCGTGCTGACCAGCGGAATCGGAGGGGCGATGACCACGACGCTGTTTGGGCTGATCGTGGCAATACTGGCGCTGGCGTTTTATTCGATCATCAAGACGCGCGCGACCAAGGCGCTCGCTGAGGCGGAGCAAGTGTCACACGCCGTGGCCGACCACATCACGCACACGCGTGGAGGAGGCTCCGGATGAGCTTCGCCGCACAAACGCGCGAGCGTACGGGTCCGTCCGTTCCGCTGGCAGCACTGGTCGACATCATGTTCCTGCTTCTGGTGTTCTTTATGACGGCGTCGGCATTCCGCGAGACCGACCGGCAGATCCCCGTCCGGCTGCCCGCCAGCGAAAGCGAGCAGACCGGCGTGATGACCCGCGCGCCGGTGGTCGTCACCATCCAGCATGATGGCACGATCTTTATGGGTGACCGGCCGTATGAATTAAATGACCTGCGCACCGTGCTCAAACGGCTTGGTGAGGACTACCCGGAGGAAAGGGTGCTGATCCGCAGTGACGAGCGAAGCCAGGTCGGCGTGACGGTGCAGGTTTTGGACGCGGCGTACTCGGCCGGGCTTCAGGACGCGGCGCTGGACACCAGCAAGCCGTTGCCGGGCGAATAAGTGTGGCAGACATGGCGATGTCCGTTGTCGAAACTCCCAGGCCCTGCCGCAACGCGGCGGATTTCCCGCGCACTTTGTCCGGGTACTTCGCGTGTCTGTTTGCGTGCGTCACGTTCTTCATCACGCCGCACGCGATCGCTCAATCCGCGGCCTATCAGGATTTCGTCTTCGCCTACCGCCTGCTTCAGAGGGGTGAGATCAAACTCGCCACCGAGGCGTTTGATGACTTCCTGGGCAAGTTCCCTGACGAAGCGCGTCGCGGCGACGCGTTGTACTACCGCGCACACCTGGCGCGCCGCGCGGGCAATCACCAGTTCGCCGTCCAGCTTCTGACTGATGCGCCCAAGACGACGGTGGTCGCCGACCACTACGTGCACCTGTTGATGGGCCAGTCGCTGACGGATCTGAAGCGCTACGGTGAGGCGGTCACGGCGCTCGAGGCGATTCAAATCGACCAATTGGATCCTTCGGTACGGGCATCGACGCTGATGCTGTTCGGCGCGGCGTATCGTGGCGCGGGCAATCTGCCCGCGGCGGCGGCACGGTTTGATGACGCGGCAAGCATCGATTCGCCCGTCAAAGCCAGCGCCTTACTCAATAAGGCAAAGGCACATGTGCTGATGAACCAGCCAGACAAAGCACTGGCCGCGCTGAATACATGTGTCGATGACAAACGTGTCGGCGCCGAGGCGTCGCGCCTCGCGGGCGACGTGGCGTACAACACCGACCGGCTCGAGGACGCGTCCATGCATTACCGGCGTGTGCTTACGCGCCATCAAAGTTCGACGCACTTCCCCGATGCCGTCGTCGGACTCTTGTGGACACAACTCACCAGCAGACATTACAACGCGCTGCTGGCGACCTTCGTCCAATACGGCGCGACACTGCCGACGGCCGACCGCGCCGCGGCGATTTATCTGGCGGGCTCGGCACAGCAGGGATTGGGCAACCACGACAAGGCGCTGCAATTCTTCAGTGGCATTCGCAAAGACACCGAAACGACGAACCTGGCGGACGCCCTGCTTTACAAAATCGCCATGAGCCAGTTCGAGTTGGGTCAGCTTCAGCAAATGGACGAAACGGTGCGCCTGCTCGCGCTGCACCACCCGCGCACGAACCTTCAGCCGGACATTCAACTGCTGCTGACAAACGCGGACATTCGCCGGGGAAACAAGACCAGCGCCGCGGCGCGGTTGACGGCGATGATCGATGGCGGACCGGACCATCCGTTCTTTGCCGACGCCCTGCTGCGCCGTGCACAACTCTACGAGTCGATCGGCGAATTCGACGATGCGATCGCCGACTTTGGGCGGTACATCGACACGCCGGGACGTGATGCGGCGTCAACGCAACAGTCGCGTCTGCGTCTGATCGATTTGCAAAGTCGCGTCGGAGATCACGAGATCGCTGTGGTGTCGGCCGACAGTCTGCTGGCATCGGCGCCCGGCGGCGCTACCGGGGGAGGAGGCAGCGCGCTGCCGCCGCTGGTTGAACAGGAGGCGATGTACCGCCGCGCCGCGGCGCTGATCGCGCTTGACCGCACGGATGAAGCACTGTCCACACTTAGTGCACTGCTGGCCAAACATCCCGCCAATGAGTTTATCGCCGAGGCGCGCTATTTCCGTGGCATGTTGGGTATGTCAGGCGACGCGCACGTGGAGCAGGCGGTCGCGGACCTGTGGTTTGCCGCGGGCACGACCGTGCTGGACGATGCCCGCCGAATTCGGGCGCTCAAAGTTCTGGCCAAACATCATGTTGCCCGCGAAGAGAACGACCAGACGGCCAGGGCTCTTACGGAAATTGAATCGCTCGGTGGTCTGACGGAACTTGCAGGCGACGATCTGCTGTGGCTGGCGAATGATGTCTTGGAGCGCGGCGATCCGGCGCGGACATTGCACTACACGCAGCCACTGACCGCCGGGGACGCGGAGGTGCCCATCGCGCAGCACGTACGTGCGCTGATCCTTTCCGGACGCGCGATGCGAGACGTTGGCCGGCCCAATGATGCAATCGACGCGTACCGGCATGTCATCGCCCTGCCCACTGCGCTGGCGACCCGTGCACGGCTCGAACTGGCGCAAACGTACAAAAGCGTCAAACAATATGAGGAAGCTCTGGGCGAGTACGAAGGGCTGATCAGCGCGCCGCAAAGCCGGATCGCAGCCGAGTCACTGTACGACAGTGCCGGCATTTACCGCCTGCTCGCCGCGCAGTTTCGTCGCGCGGGTGATCAGAAGGCAGCGGTGGAAGCGAGCACGCGAGCGCACAAGAATTTAAAGCGGCTCGTCGTCGTGCACGCGTTCCCCGATTTGTCGCCGCTCCCTGAGCGGGCGCTCGTCGAGATGGCGGAACTGGCGCACGAGGCGGGCGAGGGCGAAAAGGTCGACGGGTACTATCAGGAACTGATCGACAAATTCCCAGACAGCGCCTGGGCGCAGTACGGGAAAGCGATGCTCGCGTATCGGCACGGTAAACGTTCGGAATCGCAGGCTCTACTCAAGAAGATTCGCGCACGCGACGACATGGGCCATAGCCTCGAACAACTGGTGATCCGGTGGATCGAATTCATAGAGAAGAATCCATGACCAAATCTAACACGGCTCTCATTCCGGCGGTGGTTGTCACGCTCGTGTTGCATGTAGCGGTTGTGGCTGCGGTTCGCAATCGGCCGCTGGCGGTGATCGATCAGAGCATGCTCGCGTCGCAGCGCCGTCCGTTTGTCGTCACGCGCGTCATGGACGACCCGGTGCTGCAACAGTACGAAGCGGCTGAGACCGCTGCTGCCGAGGGGCGCGACGCGGCATCGGCCGTGGACGCAGGGGCGCTCAGTGACAAGCTCCTTCAAAGCGGTGACCCCGCGCCGGACGCGGTGCCCACGATGATCGCCTCCACCGTGCCCATTGGCGACGAGTTGCGCCCGGACACGCTCGCCTCCGTGCTGCCGGACGTCGACCTGCCCGACGTTGAATCCGGGCATTTGGTCGCGTCGCTCAATCTGGAGGTTGGTTATGTGCCCGAAATGCCGCTGCTTGGCACGCGGGGCGGCGTGGGCGGGCGAATCACAAATGGCCGCGGCGCTACAGGCGGTGAACCGGGCGCCGCAGCCTCCGCCGCAACCAGTGAATTCCTGCCCGGCGCTGCCGAACTGGCACAACAACTGCTTGCTGACACGAATGCCGGCGCGCCAAATGACGGCGGCGCGCGCTCGGACATCGCGGACACGTTCGCCTTCGGCGAGATCGCCTCCGACCGCGACGCCCGCGCCAACGAGCGCGACGTAATTGACGTCAACGTCGCATTGCCCATGCCCACAATTGACCTGCTCGATCAGGCACTTGCCGAGCCGACCGAGATGCTCATGCTCGAGCATCTCGACGAGGACTTCACGTACGACCTGACCGTCCATCGGGCACGGTCTGGCAAGCGCTTCTTCCGGCTTCACATCACGCCGCAGCGATCGATCAGCAAACTCCGAACAATGTCCAAAGATGTCGTATTTCTGATCGACACATCTGAAAGTGTCGATCAGGCGTGGGTCAACCAGGTCTCCCGCGGCGTCGCCGACGCGCTGGGCTCGCTCAACGGATCGGGTGACCGGTTCAACATCGTCTTGTTCAAGGACTCGGTTCGCATTTTCAGCGACACGATGGCGCCGGTCAGCGATGCGTCGACGCACAACGCCATGCGGTTCCTGCGCGGCGCCGAGTCATTCGGATACACCGACGTGAACCGTGTGCTGTCGCAACTGATCGTGCGCGACATCGGCGTTGATCGCGTGTACGATCTTGTCCTCATCAGCGACGGTCGGCCCACGCGCGGCGTCAAGGACACTGCCGAACTGATCAACCTCATCACCCGCGACAACAACCTCACGGCCGGCATCTACTGCGTCGGCATCGGCAAAAAACAAAACCGCAAACTGCTCGAATACATGGCCTACCGAAACAAGGGATTTTGCGTCTTCGTCGACGAACTGACGCAGTGCGCCCAAACGATCCGCGACGTGATGAGCCGACTGCGCTACCCCATCCTCAAGAACGTGAGCATGCGTGTTGCCGGCCTCGAAGACGACGATCAGATCTTCCCACGCAACCTGCCCGACCTGCACCAGGGCCAGTCGCTGACCCTTTTCGGCACGTTTGGCCGGCCGGCGGAATTCACCGTCCGCATCTTCGGCCAAAACGGCGCCCTGCCCGTCGACCTGACCGTCAAACGCGACCTGCGCAATGGTGAATCCGGCGACGAGTCCGTCGCACGAGGATGGGCATTCTGGAAAATGCACGACCTTTACAGCCAGAAGATCCAGGGCGACGACAGCCGGTCCATCACCCGACAGTTACGTGAACTGCAGAAGCAGTTTGATTTGAAGAGTTTGTATTGAACGGTTTTTCCGCCTGATCGTTTCCAACCGGGGCCGGTCGCAAGTGACGGGGCTAAAAGCGATCACACTGCAATCCGCGCGACGTGTCCGGCGAGGAACGCCTGCACGTCCACTGGCGCGCCCACCCGGCCACTCTCAATTGCGCCGAAAATCAGCGCGACGGATTGAAGGTTGTCGTCGACGTTGGTTTCCATCGCCGGGCCACCGTTGAGCCAGCGGGCGAATTTTTCGATGAGCCACGTGTTCGACCATTTGGGTTGGTCGATGAGGTCAACGGGCTGGCCTTCGCCGCGCTGGGTGTGGCCGGTTCCGTACGGAAACACTTCCAGGCCGGCGTGATTCATGATAAGCGTCGCCTGATCGCACTCCGCACGGAGGTATTCCTGGCCCCAGCCGTTGAGGCCGACGGCATTGGCCTTGGCTCCTTCGTAGCTGCAGCGTTTGCCATTTTGCATCTGCATCATGGCCAGGCTCTGGCAGTCGCCGGCAAAGTCGCCCCAGGCAGGCTTCCATGTGTGGGCATAGATCGTGTCACAAAGCGTGCCGTCACCTTGCGTCGCCAGGTCGCACAGCAGGTCCAGGTGGTGGATCGACCCTTCGACCATCAACGAATCGGGAATGTCGTAGCGGAACTGACCCCACTGGCCGCGATTGCGCGCAGCACAGGTGAACCGGCAGACCAGGTAGTCCAGTTCACCATAAGTCCTGCTCCACACGATGTCACGCAACGTCGTGATGTCGCGACGAAAGCGATGGCTCATCGTCACGCCCATCTTCTTGCCGGCCAGGGCAACCTTCTTTGCGATGCGTACGGACGCTTCCATCGTATCGGCGATCGGTTTCTCCGAAAGAATGTGGCAGTCATGCGCCAGCGCGATGTCAACGACCGTCTCGTGCGCCGCCGGCTGTACGACGACAATCGCAAAGTCGGCCTCATTCTCGTCAAACGCGCGGTGGATATCGGTGTAACACTTGCTCTCGGGCAGACCCAGTCCCTTACGTGCGTTCGCAAGTTGTTCGGGTACGATGTCGACGGCCGCAACGGGCTCGATCAGCCCGTCCGTGATGTTCGGCGGCAACGCGGTGGTGCACCAGGTGCGGCCCATGCCGCCGGTACCGACTTGGATGAATTTGCGTGGCATCGGGATTTCAATCCTTCGTGTTTCACGAACACGGAATTCGACATTTCAAATTCGTTGGGCACCCGGGCAATGGGGGATTTCGTCTTCACACCCGGTCCATCCGCGGCTGCGCCGGACCGTGCGTGTGGTTCCAAAGGTGCCCTCGGCGCTTCTGTCCCATCATGGTCGTCTCGAAATAAACACTGTTGAGCGGCTCGTGCACGTATCTCACGTCATGGTGATGGCCCATGCCCGTGGCGAGGCAGTCGCCTG
>NZCH01000084.1 GCA_002688155.1 Phycisphaerae bacterium | reverse complement strand
CGCGCGAGAGTAAAATCGCATTGACGGCGAACGTGACGAACCTGCTCGGCGACGATGGTGGAGTCGATATCAGCCGCGTGGCGTCTGCGTTCACTGCAGCGATCAGCGACCTGCCGCTGGTGGTCGTTGATGAGTTGTCGTCATCACAGTGGCATCTGGTGCCGCTCGTCGGCGAGACGGCGTCGATCAACTTGCAGGGTGATGTTCGTACCGATCAGCGTCAAGCGGAATCACTGATCGACCGGATCACCGGCTCGATACGCGCAACCGTTGAGGCCGACCGACTCGATGGGGATTTTCAGGCGGTAGTGACCAACAACGGCGTCCTGATCATCAAGGATACGTCAGCGAACTGGCGTGGATTGGACCGGTTCTTTGAACTGTTGCGTACGGACGATCCTGCTGACGGGCAGGCGGTTCAGATCCGTGAGACGGCGGCGGTCGACATGAACGTCACGAGCATGACAGTGCCCATTGCGGCGCTGCGCGAAGGGCGGTTCGACGAGGTCGCCGTGAATGCCGATGTGACGTGCGCCAGGATCGACATCGTCACGCCCCAAAATACAGCCCAACCTGGCGCTGCCGTAAAGGATTCGGAAACCACCATCACGGATCTGCGCGCATCGGTGGAATCCGAGAAATCAGGAAACCGCGTCGAGGCCCGGATTGCCGCCAATGTGAAATGCTCGGACGAGCACGCAGTTAAGTCCATTGACTCGCGGACGACGGCAACGGGATTGTTCGACGATGAACACCGGTTGTCGATCAAGACGGCTCGGTTCGAGACGGTGACTCGTGGTGACCGGTTCCCGATGGCGCTCGCCAAGGCGCTCACGGGCGATCGTCTTGAGATGGTCGCCCTGATGGGGCGGTATGCCGACGTGAACGTGAGCGGCACGTTTTCGCCGGCCGAGTCCGGGCCGGTGAACATCGTCGTGACCAGCCCGATTAGCGAGGTGCGCGTGCCCGCACAACTTGGCGAAACGCTGACTCTGCGCCAAGACGCAGTCGCGACGCTCGGAGTGACGCCCGAATTGTCCGATGTGCTGGTGCGGAAGATCAATCCAATCATCAATGCGGTTGGCGGCGAAGATCCGATTCGTGTGACGGTGTATGCGAAGGACACCGAGGCGCCTCTGCTCGCCGAGAGATTTGAGTTCAACAAGGTCAAGGCACGGGCGCGCGTCGAATTCAACACACTGGAATTAAACGCCGGCGGGCCGCTGACTGTATTGCTGCGAGCACTGCGCAGACCACAGTATGCGCGGTCCAAGGCGTCGTTCACGCCGCTGGAGATCGCCGTCAGCAACGGCGTCGTGTCCTATGACAAGATGTGGATGACGATCGAGCAACTCACGCTGGGTTTTCGCGGCCGCGTCGATTTGGCGAACGACAGGGTCTACCTCGACGTGGTCATCCCCGGCAAAACGTTCGCCACGGTGAGCAGGGATTTCGCAAAGATCATTGGCCACGACTACCAGTTCACGATCCCGATGCGCGGGACGATCCAGAATCCGACGTTGGCACTGGACATGCTCGGCGGCGAAATCGCGCGACTGAGCGCAAAGGCTGCGATTCGCAGGAACCTGGGTGGCAAAGAGGGCGACCTCGCCGAGCAACTGCTCGATCGCGTTCTTGGTGGTGGCACGCAGGGTATGCCCGCGCCGCCGCAGGATGCGCCACAAGAGAAGGCGCAGGAGCAGGACAAGGAACAGGGGGACGCTCCGCCAGCGGGGTCCGAGTCAAAGGATTCTGCAGAGGCAAAGGAACAAGACGAGCCGGAACAGAAAGACCCGCTGGTGGACCTGCTCGAGCGATTGCAGAAAGAGCGGCAAGAGAAGAAACGAAAGAAGCGCGAACGCAAAGAGCGCCGGCGTGAGCAGCGGGAAAAAGAAAAGCAGCAGAAAGAAGCAGAGGGTAAATAAGCGCGACCGGTGGTCGCGGACCGGGTCGACGGCGTGATGAGCCGCACAAATCCCGACAGTCGCCCAAACCCCCAGGGTGACGTGATTCGACCTACGACATGAAATACCCGATGCCGAGCATTAAAAGCAGGAAGATGACGATCTTGGGCGCAAAATACGATACGAGCCAGAGCACGGTCACCTCAAGCGGCTCCATATCGAACAGTGAAACGCACCCGATGTAGAACGCGAGCAGGTATATGGACCACTGGAGCACCCACCCGAACGGGACAGCGTTGCCGCCGGTGATCGTGACGTAGATCGACTCAGCGCCCGTCGCCAGAATCACGATCGCCGCGATCTTGAGTATGCCCCACAGGATTGACCCGTATTCGGTGCCGAACATCCGTGCCGTGAGGAACAGGCCCAGGAACAGAAACGGAAGGTCGATCACAAAAGTGACCACGTCCCGGCCAAGAAATCCCACGGCCAAACGCACGTTATCGCCTAATATTGCCAGAACAAAACACTTGACGATGATCAGCAGAACACCTGTGCCCGCGTAAATGAGCGGCAGCGTGATGTCCTTGAACCGATGAGCGCTTTGCACCTGCCCGTCAATCGCAGCGGTCAGATCCAGTTTCGCCGAAGTGCTGATCGATGCACCCGTCCCTGTCGGGGGCAACATCGCCGCTTGCGTATCAGCCGGTGGTGGCGACGCGGACGCGGCCTCCGGCGTCGACTCGTCGTCGACCTCAACCGCGGACACTTCAGTGGTGACGGCCTTGCCTTCCTTGAAATTGTACCCGCAGTTCAGGCAGATGACGGCCTGGGCCTTGACGGCGCTGCCGCAGGATGGGCACGCTGGCTTGAACTGCTCGTGCGCAATGGCGTCAGGTGTCGCGGGCGCCTCGGCCAGGTCATATTCGGTATCGTGCGGATCGGTCGCGGGCGTCCGGGGGGCTTCAATCGCAATCATGTTTCCGCATTTGCACTTGACATGCTTGCCCGCGAGTTCCGGTTTAAACCGGAACTGCCGGTCACACTGCGAACAGATGATGTGATCGGAACTGTCCATGGCCCCAATGCGCGTCATCATAACCAGTCCGGTTTCGTGCGCCGACCTCGAACCCCGAACCCCGGGGGGGGTGCCGAACGCGCCGATGCGCCGCGTTGGCACGTCCGGCTGACATGGCGATTCGATATACCGGCGTGACGGATGTACGATCACGGCTCCAATGACGGTGCCACTGTTTGATCTTCGTCGACAGAACGCAGAACTCGCGGACGCGTTTCGCGCGCAGTTCGATCAATTGCTCGATACGGCACAGTTCGTGCTCGGGCCGGCGGTCGAGGCGCTTGAACAGGCGCTTGCGCAGCGCGCAGGCGCGGCACACGCGGTGGGCCTTTCCAGCGGGACGGACGCACTGCTGACGGCGCTGATGGCGTTGAATGTCAGGCCAGGTGATGAAGTGGTCACGACGCCGTTCACGTGGATTTCCACCGCCAACGTCATTTCGCGTGTCGGCGCCACGCCTGTGTTCGTTGATATTGACGCCGACACTTACAACATTGATCCCGCGAGGATTGCTGCGGCAATCACGCCACGCACACGCGCGATCATTCCCGTTCATCTGTTTGGCCTGCCCGCGGACATGGATGCGATCATGCGCATCGCCGGTGAACACGGCGACATCCCGATCATCGAGGATGCGGCCCAATCGATCGATGCATGCGTCGGCGAGCGCGTCGTCGGCTCGATCGGCAACGTCGGGTGCCTGAGTTTCTACCCGACGAAAAACCTGGCCGCGATGGGTGACGCCGGCGCGTGCGTGACCAACGACGCGGCGCTGGCCGACAAACTGCGCTCCCTTCGTGTTCACGGACAGGTTGGAGCGCGTGACTTTCCGCATATCGGGGGCAATTTCCGTATCGACGCGCTGCAGGCCGCCATGTTATCGGTGAAGCTTTTGTTTCTGGACCAGTGGACGCAAGCGCGGCAAACCATTGCGAGACGGTACAGCGAGGCGTTCGCCAATCTGCCGGTCGTCTGCCCGCATAAGACCGACGGTGTGCGGCATGTGTACAATCAGTACACGATCCGTGTGCTGGACGATCGGCGCGATGCGCTGCTCAACCATCTGACGGACCGAAAGATCGGCCATCGCGTCTACTATCCGGCGCCGCTGCATCTGCAAACTTGTTTTGCGGGCCTGGGTTGCGAGGATGGTTCGTTCCCGGAATCGGAGCGAGCGGCGCGCGAGGTTGTGAGCCTGCCGATCTTTCCCGAGCTGACGCCGCAAGAGCAAAATCAAGTCATCGAAGTGATGTGCGAGTTTTTTCGTTGACAGATCAAGATAAGGACAACCCGTCTGGTCGCGAAGAAGGCTTTCTGTTTAAGGGCAAGCCCAAGGACAGTGCGCGCACCGGCAAAGGTAAGGACGCCGACCAGGACGTCGAGGGCGCGTCGGGAGTGTACGAGGAGTTTGCCAAGCGCGCACACGAAACACACGACGAAGAGGCCCTGGACTCATTTCATGCAGGCCTCAAAGCAACGGATGCAGGCAAGCCCAAGCTCTCGCCGGCGAAGAAACCGCACGCTGAATCCGGGAAAAAGCCCGCACCGGTGCCCCAGCCCACGCCCGTCCAATCGGTTACAGATGACGCCGGTGATCCGCCGGACGAACAGTCGCGAACCATCACGTTGTCACCCTTGCCAGCGACACAGGCCGCCGACACGGGTGAGCCTGCGCCACTGCCGGTCGTCGAACGCAAAAAGACCCTCGTCCAGTCGGACGAAGTAATCATCCGCCTGGTCGATGTGCACAAATCGTTTGACGGCCTGACGGTCCTCGACGGCGTTTGCCTCGAATTGTATCGCGGCCATACCACGGTCATGCTCGGGCCCAGCGGCACCGGCAAAACGGTATTGCTCAAGCTCATGGTGGGCTTGCTCAAGCCGGATTCGGGTGAGGTGTGGTTCGATGATCAGCGCGTCGACAAAATGTCATCGCAACAACTCGTCGAGTTGCGCACGCGAATCGGGTATCTGTTTCAGATGGGCGCATTGTTCGACTCGATGAACGTTCGTGACAACGTGAGTTTTCCACTGGTCGAGCACACAAAGCTGTCCAAGCGCGAGCGACTGGACCGCTGTGATTGCGTGCTGGGCATGGTCGGCCTGCCACAGATCGATGGAAAGATGCCGTCCGATCTGTCCGGCGGACAGAAAAAACGCGTCGCACTGGCGCGCGCGATTGTGCTCGAGCCCAACGTCGTCCTCTATGACGAGCCCACGACCGGCCTGGACCCGATCCGCGCGGACCTCATTAACGAACTGATCAACTCGCTGGCCCAGCGATTGGGTATCACCAGCATTGTCGTCACGCACGACATGATCAGCGCGAATAAGATTGCCGACAGAATGCTGTTACTTTATGATGGTCAAATCATCGCCGACGGCGCCCCTGCACAATTCGCGCGAACCGACGACGATCGGGTTCAGCGTTTCATCAAAGGCCAAGCGGAGCAATCCGACCTGGACCACATATGGGCCGGGTCGCGTTCGCCCGCGAACAGTGGACCATCGCCGACATGAACCAGGGTACAAGCAATTTCGCGGTGGGCTTGACAGCGATTGCGGCACTGATCGGCCTGTTCGCGATGCTGGCGCTGTTTGGTTATATACCGTCGCATCTCGAACCGGGCTATGTCGTGCACGTGGACCTGCCCGATGCAGGTGGCTTGACGCGTGAGAGCCGCGTCAAGCTCGCCGGCATCGACGTTGGACACGTCCGTGCCGTTAGCCTCAAGCCACCCGATACACGCGGCGTCACGGTTAAACTGCTGATCAGTCCCGACATTCGTATTTCATCCAAAGCCCGGGCTTTGGTCGAAACATCATCGTTCATTGGCGGCACCACCATGCTCGTGGTTGACCTGGATCACATCAGCGTTGCCGAGTCGCTTGAGCCATACCTGCCAACCGACGGTACGGCGCGCATCGAGGGGATGTCGGTGTCGCCGGGTGGTGAAATCGCCCAGGAACTTAAGAAAGCGTTCGGTTCCGTGCTGCAGGGGCCGATGAACAAACTCGATCGCCTCGTCACTGCCTTCGATCACCTTAGTGCCGAGTGGGCAGAGGTCGGCAAGAATCTCAACGAGTTGATCGTCAAACGCTCCGTGGACAGCGTCGACGGGGAAGGGCAGGCGGCGAACCTGTCGTCGGTCCTTGCGCGCGTTGATCAGAATCTGATCCAACTTCGCACGGTCGTCGATGGCGTCAATCAGTGGGTCAACGACGAGCAGATGCGCAAGGACGCCGGTGAAGCGATCGCCAATGCCAAAACTTTGACGGTGACACTCAGAGACGACGCGGTTAAAGCCGGCGACTTGCTCGACAAGGCCTCTGCCGGATTCGACCAAATCACTGAGCGTTTCACCGTGGCGAGTGACGAGATTTCCGGTGCGATGGCTTCACTGCGCCAAGTGCTTGATACGGCGCGCACCGGCGAAGGCACCGTGAGTCGAATGCTCAATGATCCATCGCTGTACGACAACCTCAACGACGCGATTATCCGCGCCGGTCAGATGATTGAAGACATGAAACTGCTGATCGAGCGGCTGGAAAAAGAGGGCATCCCCGTCCGGCTGGATAAATAGACGCCGGTCACGAACCACATGGAATG
>NZCH01000083.1 GCA_002688155.1 Phycisphaerae bacterium | reverse complement strand
TAAGGCCGGCGTGGTGGAACTGAACCTCCGCCACTTCGTGGAGGCGGCGGTCCAGGTCGCTCATGCAGGTCGCCGGGTCCGCGATCACCGGGCCATGTGACGGCAACGCCATGTCGAGATTCTGTCGACCCAGAGAACACAGCGACTGGGCGGTGAAGTTGACACCGACGAGATCGCCATATTCGTATTCCATTGCATGCAGTTGATAGAGTTTCCCGCCGTCGTGCATCAGGTCGCCGGTGAAGGCCACGTGCTGCCCATCAATTGTGGCGACGAGCGCAATACTGCCCGACGTGTGCCCCGGCGCCGGCAGAATTGTCAACGTATAAGGCCCCCAGGCGAACGTTTCGTAGTCATCGAGCACGGTATCGACGGGCAGATCCCGACCGATGGTGAAGAATGTGTTTCGGTCGTTGTAGTTGTCGTAGATCCGTTTCTGCTGCCAGTACTGCTCGGCGTTTTCGAAATGCGCCAGCTCGAACCGCGGAGCCGCCAACCGTGCGCCGCCCGACACCAGGTGGCCCGCACCGAAACACTGGTCACGGTGATGATGTGTAAACAGCACCCAATCGATGTGGCTGACCCCGATTTCATTTATCCGCTTACCAACCTCGCCGCTGCCGCAGTCGATCAGCAGTGCGCGATCCTCGTGTCTGAGCACGTAAACGTTGCACGTGTCCTCAAACAGATGAAGATGCGGCGTGACCGTATGAAACTGTGGCATAGATGAAAGAGGGTTGAAGCGATTCGGCGGCGGCAGTGTAACGGACAGGGGGACACTTGCAATCATGCTGCCGGGTCCGGGCACGCCTGATCGCGTAAGCGCCTGGAATCGATCCCGGCACGGTGGACCTTCGCCGCCTGCAGGTGACAGAGGCCAGGGGGCGCAAAGACACCGGTCCTGGACGCTCGCGCCCTGCGGCGCCCGGCACGACCGCTTCGAACTCATGCAGCGTTTCGATGTCGATAGCTCACATTGTCCCGGCGGCGCCCGTCGCGATGGGCTCGCTTACGTATTCGCGTGGGTCGGTGACGTGGCCGGTCAGGGCGCTGGCGGCGACGGTCAGGGGGGAGGCCAGGTAGACACCTGCCTCTTTGTGGCCCATTCGGCCGGGGAAGTTGCGGTTGGTGGTGCTGATACAGTTGATCGGCTCATTGAGCCGGCCAAAGGTATCGCGCGGGCCGCCCAGGCAGGCGGCGCAACTGGAGGGGGCGAGTTCGCAGCCGGCGTCTTCCAGTGTTTCGTAGATGCTCTTTTCGCCGGGTTGCCTGGGTCCGCCGTTGATGTTCAGTTTGAGCATGTCGGCGTGGACTTCGGTTGAGCCTGGGACGACGAAGGTTGGGATTTTGACCTGCCCGCCGTCGAGGATGGCGGCGGCGAAGATCATGTCGGTGATTTTTCCGCCGGTGCACGAACCGATGTACGCGCGGTCGAGTTTGACGTCTTCACAGTTGCGCGCGGTGTCGGTGTTGTCGGGGCTGTGCGGTTTGGCAACGAGTGGTTCGAGTGTGCCAAGGTCCCACTGGGCTTCGTAGTCGTATTCGCAGCCGGGGTCGTCTTGGTGGACGGTCCAGTCGGAGCGGTTGGATCGCGCGTTGACGTAAGCGAGTGTTTTTTCGTCGACGTCGCACACGCCGTTCTTGCCGCCGGCTTCGATGACCATGTTGGTTAGCGTCATGCGGTCTTCGAGCGTGAGGCTGGCGATGCCTTCGCCGGCGAAGTACATGGTTTTGTACGTTCCGCCGGAAACGGAAATGTCGCCAATGACGGCGAGGATCAGGTCCTTGGCGGTGAGGTACGGGGGGATCTGGCCGTGGAAGGTAAACCGCATGGTGGGCGGAACCTTGAGCCATGTCTTGCCCGTGCCCATGGTGAACGCAGCGTCGGTATTGCCCACGCCGGTGGCGAACTCGCCGAAGGCGCCTGCAGTGCAGGTGTGGCTGTCGGTGCCCAGAAGGATTTCACCGGGTCGGCAGTGGCCTTCCTCGGGCAGCGCCTTGTGACACACGCCCTTGTAGTTCGTCTTCGTCGGATCGCGATACGGGTTGGGAAAACCCGATCCTTCCTCGGTGTTCAGAAAATCCGGATCGTAGTAATACTTGAGGCCCTGTTCTTTCACGAAGTCGCGCAGGATCTGAACGTTGCGATGGCATTTTTCGTCGGCGGTAAATATGTAATGATCCGGGATCACTGCGATCCGTTCGGAGTCGAAGACGCGCGCCTTATCGCCGAACTGTTCTTTGAAGATGCCGATTGTGCCGGGGCCACAGACGTCGTGTGTCATCAGTACATCAACGTTCACCCACACGTTCTCGCCGGGCTCGACCGCATCCTTGCCCGCGTGCGCGGCGAGAATCTTTTCCGTCATCGTCATTTTGTGTGGCATGAAGGTATCCTTCACATCGTTGTGAACATGCGGACAGACCAGTTACTTTAGTCGGTTGGGCGCCCGCTGGCCACGTGGTCTTCGCCTGCGATGATGCGTTCGAGTCATGTTTTGACGTCTGGCGTTTCATACGGGTATGATATGCCCCGTCAAACAGAATGCGTCGTACGCGTCTCACCCACCGCCGTGCCCACCCGCCTTTGACCAACCTGTCCGCGCAGAAACAGAAGATGACGAACTTCAACACGGTTTCATCGGGGATGTTGCTGTTGGCCGTCACGGTATTGGCTGGCTGCACGCACCCGTTACAGACATCGGACACCGAAGCGCTGCGTCATCGCCTGCTGAGCACGTATCAGTTGCACGGCGAGGCAGTCTCGGCCGGTGCGGTGATCGAGGTCTCGCGCCCGCCAAGTGAAGTCGCGTCGGAACTGTCGAAAGAACGCCAGGAGGAACTCGACGCGATGTCCGGTGGCGATTCGTACAAAACCGCCAAACTGGAGATCGGTGAAACTCTGTTAGGCACGGACGAGATCGATACCGTTCACATTTCACTCAAGGCGGCGTTTGAACTGGCGATTCGTAACAACCTGGATATTCAGGAAGCACGACTTTTTCCGGCCGTGCGTGACACGGAACTGACGCAGGCCCAGGCGGCGTTTGATGCCATCTTCTTCTGGAACTTTGATTTCAACAAACTCGACACGCCGCAGCCTCCGGCCGCCGCGGGGCTGGACGTGTTCGGGTCGGTCCAGTCGGACGAACGAACGGTGACCGTGGGCATTCGCAAGCCGCTGACGTCCGGCGGACAGATCACCGCGCAAACGCGCATGACCCGGGAGTTTCGCAACCCGACGTTCTTCGGCGACGTCGACCGGTTTTATGAGGCGGACCTGGCCTTTACCTTGACGCAGCCGCTCATGCGCGGGTTCGGCACTGATGTGAACCGATCGCAAATTCACCTGAGCGCCAGCGCCAAAGAGGCGGCCCTGGAAAGCCTGCGATCCGCACTGCTCATCACGCTGTTCAACGTCGAGCAGACGTACTGGGACCTGGTGCTGGCGCGGCAGACGCTGCTGATTCAGTTGCGACTGCTTGAGCGAACGAAAGTCGACCGCGACACGATCAAGGACCGGCTGGACCATGACGCAACGTTCGACGAGTATACGCAGGCCAACAGCAACGTCGAACAGCGCAAGGCCGAGGTGCTGCGGTTGCAGAACCTGGTGCAATCACGCTCGGATACGCTCAAACGTTTGTTGAATGAAAACAACCTGCCGCTCGCAGGCGAGACGCTGCTCGTACCGGTCGATCAGCCGATGGACCTGCCGATTAATTTCAGTCTCACCGACATGGTGCGCACGGCGCTGACGCACCGCCCGGAGATGCGGCAGGCGCTGCTTGGCATCAAGGACGCGGGTATCCGCCAGCGCGTCGCTGACAACCTGCGACTACCGCAACTGGACCTGAACTTCACCATTCGCCACAACGGCGTGGGCATCAACAACGTCGGCGATGCACAGAAACTGATCACGGATTCCAAATTCGTTGACTACCTGCTGAGCCTGCAGTTCGAGGTCCCCATCGGTAATCGCGGACCCGAAGCGCTGCTGCGTCAGCGGCAAATCGAACGGCAAACCTCCGTCGTGCAGTATCAGAACACCGCGCAGCAGGTCGTGCAGCAGGTCAAAGACGCGATGCGCAATGTGGCGACTGCGTACCGTTTGATCGGCGCGACGCGCGACGCGCGGCTCGCGGCAGCGGAAAACCTGCGTGTGTTGCAGGAACTGGGCAAAACCGCCGCACTCACGCCCGACTTCGTCGACCGAAAGCTGCGCAGCCAGGAAGTGCTGGCAAACACCGAAATCAACGAGGCGCAAACGCTGGCTGACTACAACACCGCGATCGCGAGGCTGTATCAGAACATCGGCACCGGGCTTGAGCGCAACGGCGTGACGTTCTCACGTGAGGCGACGGAGTAGGCGACCCCGGGGGGCGGCACGTCGATCCCCGCGTGTATTGCATCATTCATCAGTGTCGATTCCATGCAGTTGCTTTGCGATCACATCGCGCATGCACCGCGCCGCCTGGCCACGGTGGCTGATGCGGTTCTTGTGGTCGGGCGACAGTTCGGCGGATGTTTTTCCCAGGTCGGGCAGATAAAACAGCGGGTCGTAGCCGAAACCGTGATTGCCGCGTGGTGACTCGTTTGGGCCGATGATTCGGCCTTCGAATTGGCCTTGCGTGATGACGGGCGCCGGGCCATTGGCATCGTGCGCAGCGCCCGAGACCGGCGGGTCGCACAACGCCATCACGCACACGAAGCGTGCCGTGCGCTGCCGGGGTGGCGTGTCGGCGAGCTTCTGCAACAGCAGTTGGTTGTTCGCAGTGTCAACCACGTCGCGTGGGCCGGTGACGCCCGCGTACCGCGCGCTGTGCACGCCAGGCGCGCCGCCCAGCGCATCGACAACCAACCCACTGTCATCCGCCAGGACCAGACAACCCGTCGCGCTTGCGTAGTAACGCGCTTTTAGCGCCGCGTTGCCTTCGAACGTGGGCTGGTCCTCAACCGGCTCCTCGGCTTCGCAACCGATGTCCAGAAGACCGGTCAGCTGCACCGCGGGCGCCGGATCACTCGCCTCATCGAACACGGCGCGAATCTCCGCGAGCTTGTGCGGATTTGAACTGGCGATCACAATCTTCATACGATCGCATCGTAACAGGCCCGAAGCGCGCCGCGGCGATGCGTGGTAGTGTTGTCGTCAGCACGTTATTGTCGATGCAGATAAACGAACCAAGCCCGCAGCCGCGAAACTGCCGCGGGGTATCCGTGGGCCGGGGGGGGCCGGGGGCCGGAGAGGTATCCGGGGGGGGCGAATAAATCTGACCTCTACGAATTGTCCTGAACAAACATGCCCGAGACAGCAACAACCCTCACATCGCCACAATACATCGCCGACAACGGCGGGCCAAGCGCGCTGGACCTGCGTGGCAGGCGTCTGCATTTTGTCGGCATCGGCGGGTGCGGGATGTCCGGCCTGGCGCACCTGGCGCGAAACGTCGGCGCAAAATGCACCGGGTCCGACCACGCGGCAAGCGAGGTCACAGAATCGCTGGTGCGCGACGGGTTTGGCGTCGCCACCGAGCAGTCGGCCGACACCTTGCCGGAACATTGCGATCTGCTGGTCATTTCCGCCGCGATCAAGCCCGATCACCCGGAGGTCGCTGAGGCCAGGCGGCGCGACGTCAAGGTCGTCAAGTACGCGCAGCTACTGGGCCAAATGATGATCGGTAAGACCGGCGTCGCCGTTGCGGGGACACATGGCAAGAGCACGGCCGCCTCGCTGCTGGGCCACGTGCTGATTCAGGCGGGGTTGGACCCGTCGGTCATCGTCGGCGCCACGTGTGCGCAGATCGGCGGCGGTGCGCGGTGCGGTGCATCGGACCTGCTCGTGGCAGAAGCGTGTGAGTTTGACCGCTCGTTTCATCACTTTTACCCCACGCACGCGCTGATACTCAACGTCGAGGAAGATCACCTGGACATGTACGATTCCATCGACGACATCGTCGAGGCGTTTGCCGTGTTTGCGCGCAAGACGCCAGGTGACGGCACGCTGCTAATCAACCACGAAATGCCGCACCGCCTTGCCGTGACGGCAGACCTGACCTGCCAGGTCGAAACGATCGGCTTCGCCCCGCAGGCCGACTGGCGCGTCGAAGCCGCTTGCGGCTTAGCGTCAACGGTCACCCTCCGCCGCGACAGCAACATCGTCGCCCAATGGTCCGCACCCCTGCCAGGCGAGCACATGGCGTACAACGCCGCCGCCGCCGCTGTCACCGCACATCGGCTGGGCGCCGATTGGCGCGACATCGAGCAGGCGATCGCCGGCTTCCGCGGGCTCGATCGGCGCATGCAGCTGCTGGGCAAACGCCCCGTCAACGGCGGCACCGCCACCATCGTCGACGACTACGGTCACCACCCAACCGAAATCGACACCACGCTGCGCGCCCTGCGCCGCCACTACCAGCCGCGGCGCCTGATTTGCGTCTTTCAGCCGCACCAGCACAGTCGCACGCGGTTCCTGCTCGATCAGTTCGCCGCCAGTTTCGTCGAGGCCGACATCATCGTCGTTCCACACATTTATTTCGTGCGCGACAGTGAGAAAGAGCGGCACGCCGTGCGCGCCGGCGACCTGGTCGACAAAGTCCGCCACCGCGGCGGCCGGGCCATGCACCTCTACCCATTCGACGCCATCGTCGAACAACTCGAGCTGATGCTGCAGCCCGACGACCTGGTCGTCACCATGGGCGCCGGCGACGTGTGGCGCGTGGCGCGGGCGCTGATGCCCGGCTCAGCATGACCCGCACGCCCGGCCCTTCCGTATCGCTGCAGGAAATATTTGTTGCAAAAACGCAGTGATCGTTCTTTGACGTGCTTTTTGAAGTGGTCGGGACGCCGTACCTGATATTCGCGAAGGTGCCCCCGGGGTGCCGCCTCAACGCGCTGGACGTAAAGCCATTCGGCATTCGCACTCGCTATTCATGTCGCAGCGATTCGATCGGGTCCTGATGCGCCGCCTTAATCGCCGGGTAGAGGCCGAACACGGTACCGACAAGCACGGCGACGGTCAGGCCGGCAATGATCGACCAGTCGGTGGGGATGGGCACGCCCATTTGGGTGAACGCAGCAGGCCAGGCACGTTTGAACCACGCCAGCATGAAGACGGCTCCGAGCCCGACGCCCACACCCAGCGCGCCGCCGATGGATGAAAGCGTGGTTGTCTCGGTGAGAAACTGCGCGATGATGTGCCTGCGCGTCGCGCCGACCGCGCGACGGATGCCGATCTCGCGCGTGCGCTCGGTCACCGATGCGAGCATGATGTTCATGATGCCGATCCCGCCCACGAGCAGGCTGATCGCCGCGATCGCCGTCATCAGCGCGTTGAACATGCGGAGCGTGCGCTGCTGCTGCTGCAGCAGCGCGAGAGGCACGATGGTTTTGACATCGTCTTTGTCGGCGTGCTCGCGACCGATGATCAGCGAAATCTGATCCGCCGCGTCCAGCACGTGCGATTCGTCGACCATGGCGACGAACAGTTGCGAAACCTCCCCCTTCTCCGCCTGGAACGAGCCGGCTTCGGCAATGCGCGTCTGATCGCCGAACCGCGACCGCGCCGCCGTCATGGGAATGTGCACGTCAAAGTCCAGGTCACGCGCCAGTTGTTGTGCCCCGGCGCCGCCGACCACCGACACCTGCTTGAGTACGCCGATGACGCGATACGACTGCCTGTGGAAACGAATCCAGTTGTCGACCGGGTCCTCCAGCGGGAACAGCCGCCGCGCAACGGATGCCCCCAGCACCGCTACATTCGCCGACTTGTGCATGTCCGAATCGCTGAGGTATCGGCCGCGGGCAACCTGCAACCTGGTCACGGCCATCAGTTGCGGCGTCGTGCCGAACACCTGTGCCGACACGCGCTGTGTCACGTGTGACACACGTGTGGCCACACGCTTCATCGGCACCAGATGCTCGATGTTGCTGACCGTCTGTTCGATGCGCGTTGTGTCTTCGCGCGTGATCCCGTACTGGAGCATGAACCCGCGCTTGCTGTCCTGCTGCTGTGGCGGCTGCGTGGGCTTGATCGACCGCATCACGATATTGCGCGCCCCCAACTGGCCGATCTCTTCGAGCGACTGGAGTTTGTTGCCCTCCCCGATCGCCACCATCGCGATCACCGCCGCCACGCCGAAGATGATTCCCATCGCCGTCAGCAGCGACCGCATCTTGTGCAGAAGCAGATTCGTCAGACCAAGGCGTAATGTTTCGAGCAGAAACGTCATTGCTGTCAAGCCGCGGCCGGTGGCCCGGGGGAGTGTCGCCATTTGCGATCAACTCCTCATTATATTTCGAATCGCCATGCTGGTGCGCGACAGCGGGCGGTAAATCGGTGCGGGATCATCAAACGCTTGTTTTTCCAATGCCGTCAATCCTGCCCGATCCGGGCGGTGGCGTGAACCTGTACTGGAAGGCTAACGGGTATGAACAGTTCATCTACGTGTCCGCAAGCCCAGGGAGTCGTCGCGATGGCGGTGCCTGTCGCGGAGCCCGTGGATTGGCCGTGGAGCGCTGTGAGAAGACCCTCTCCAGTATCGAGAGTCGCTGATCGACCTGGTCAGCGTTTTCACGGCGTCGTGCGTGGCGTTACAGAACTCGCCGCCACACATTCACGGTTCAGGGAATCACACTGCCCGCGACATTGTCGCATCGAGAGGTCCCACCACTCAAAAGAAGAGCGCCTGCTCTGACAATCCATGACATCCAGCACCCGCTGCGGCTGCCACCACAGCGGTTCTGGGCCCGGAGCGCTTGGGCCGGTGGACTTACGTCCCGGACCTGGCAACTACTCGATTACCACCTGATACACCTTGCCCTTGATCCGCACGGTCACCGGCTCCCGGAACGTGAGGTAACGGTTCAGCGCCGCAGATTGGCTTCGAACGAGTTTGAAGTACGCGTCGCTGAACATGATTATCCTGACGGCGGCCTCCTGCTCCTTCTGCATGACGGTTGAGTCGATCCACTGACCGTCGCGGCGGTAGAACGTCTTGTCTCCGATCTGGCGGATGGCATGTTGTGCACGTGCCCCGTCATCGGCGTCACCGAATAACATGACGGACTCGCCCGCACTTTGCGCCCGATCGGCGGTCTTGTACCGGGCCTTGGCGCGTCGCTGAACAACGCCGGGCACGCCTTGCGTTTTACTTAGTTCACTGCGTACGAGGCTGGACGCCATGTCCGCGCCGGCCACTGCGTCGAGTTCACCCGTCTCGTCAGCAAGGAACGACGTGTACGGCGTGATAATGCCGTATCGGGTACTCAGGGCGACCAGCTCGTCGATCAGTTCTTTGTTCTGGCCGTTCAGGTCCATGTCGTCGATGATCTGCCCGATGCGCCGCACGGCCCAGAGTTTGGCGACAAAGGCGTACGCGCCGCCGCTGTTGACGTCGGCGAGTGACGCAGGGAAAAAGAACGTTTGCTTGGCGTCGCCAGCGTTGCCGGTGATGCGCACCTTGACGTTGCCGGACTGGCTGTACCTGCCGACCCAGACGATCTGCCCTCCGGCGAACAGGTCAGGAATCGGTGTCGGGTACGCGCGGTTGACGGTCGTGCCGTCGAGCGTGATCTGAATGTCAGTCAGTACGGGCGTGGTGAACTTGCGGTACAGGTTCGCGACAGCCTCTTCGATGTCTTCATCAGGCTGCACGTACACGCTCGTGCCGCCGTTGCCGGCGGACAGGCGGTCTAGCAGTCTCGCGTTCACGTCGTACCCGACGCCGAAGGGGAACACCCGTGCACGGACTTTGTTCGCGGCCTTGCAGTTGTCGGCGATGGCGACTTCGCGCTTCTCACCGGCGGTGGGCAGGCCATCGGTCAGGAACAGCACGTACGCCGGCGGGCCGTCCACGTGCAGCATGGACATGGCGGTGCGCAGCGCTTCGTCGATGTTCGTGCTGCCGCCCGAGTGAATGTTGTCGACAAACGCGAGCGCCTCTTTGCGTGACGTGTCGTCAAACCGCTCCAGTTCCGGCCGAAACGTTTCGACTCGGCTGTCGTACACGACAATGTTAAACAGGTCGCCTTCGTTGAGGTTGTTGAGCACGAACCGCAGGGCGCCGCGCGCTTGCTCGATCTTCTGGCCTGCCATCGAACCCGAACGGTCCAGGACGCACACGATCGTCTTGTTCTTGCCCGCCGAAGGCTCCCCGGCGGGCGTGACGCGCGGGCTGGCGAGCAGCATGAAGTACCCGTGCTCGCCGTCTTCCAGGTAACTGAGTACCGAAGCACCAAGATCGCCGTCGGCAACGGTGTAAAGCAGGCGAAAGTCCGTCGGCGCGCCGACGTGGTGCTGTTCAAGATGCACGGCCGCGCGGTGGTCACCGGCGCGGGTGACGGTTACATCATGCGACGGGCTGTACACGGACTTGATCGGCGCGCCGCTTTCGATGCTCACGTTGACGGCCAGCCGTTCGATCGGGCGGCCTGCACTCTGCGGGTTGTACATCGGGTACGTCAGCGACACGACGTCGTGATCGCGCTTGCACACCTGTGTGTACCGCAGTGTGATCGTGCGCTTCGCGCCGGCGGGAATCGGAAACACGCTGGTGCGAAACAGCCCCATGCCCATGTACTCGAGCAGGGCGGGGTCCTTCTGCGAGCGAACGATACTTTCGTAAATGCGTCTCGCTTCTTCGCGGCGCAGCAACTTGCCGGGCAACTCCTTACCGTCAACGAGCAGCACGAAGTCCTGAATCGCGCCCTGGTCGGGCAGCGGGAACCAGTACTCGACCTGCATCGTCGCGCGTGACGGGTTGCGCAGCGTCTGGGTGACCTGCACGCTGGCGACCTGATCGCGCACCGTCGCGTCGACGTCGACCGACTCGATACGGTAGTCCAGTGGCGGCCGGGGCGTCGGCACGGGCGTGGGCCAGTGCGATTCGATGATGATCCCGTGCCCAAACGCACCCGCCGAGGTAACCAGAACCGCCAGAGCAACCAGACCCAACCCGTGCGTACGCATCGCGCACCTCCCAATTTGAAGAACCAAACGTAATATCACCCCCGCCGCTGTAAGTACGACGCACTGAGGTGGGCGATGTTCGCAGCTGGCGTGAAAAAAAATGCACGGTCACATGCGTGAGACGATTTTCAGACAACGAAACGGATTTTGCGGCCGAACTTACACTGTGGAATCGATGGCCACCGACGCCGCACAACCCGAAGGGCCGCCCGGCGAGCCGCACAGGCCGTTTGAGTACGTGTACTCCGAGGACTTCGCGCAGTTTCTCGCCTCGCTGGGTGCGTCGATGCTCGTGTCGACGTACCAGGCGGGCAAGTTGATGGTGATTCGCGCCCAGGCGGGACGGATATCTACGTTACTGCGCAGCTTCGAACAGCCGATGGGCATGGCGATGGACGGTGACCGGATCGCAATCGGCACGCAGAGGCAGGTGTGGGTGTTGCGTAATGCGTCGGACATCGCGCCGCAACTTGACCCGCCGGGCACACACGACGCGTGTTTCGTGCCGCGCTCATGTCACGTGACCGGCGACATGCGTGTGCACGAGATGGGCTGGGCCGGGCCCAAGCGTGACGAACTGATCATCGTCAACACGCGGTTTTCGTGTCTGTGCCGGCTGGATCCGGACTACAGCTTTGTGCCCACGTGGCGGCCGCCGTTCGTCACCGCGCTGGTGGCTGAAGACCGCTGTCACCTCAACGGCATGGCGATGGACGACGGGCAGCCAAAGTATGTCACCGCACTGGGGCAAACCGACGAACAACAGGGCTGGCGGGCGGGCAAAGCACACGGCGGCGTGATCATCGACGTGGCGTCGGGCGAACTCGTCACGCAAGACCTGTCGATGCCACACTCGCCGCGTCTGCATGCCGGCCGGCTTTTCGTGCTCAACTCGGGCATGGGCGAGTTGCAGGCCGTCGATGAGCGCACCGGCAAACGTGATACGGTCGCGCGGTTCCCCGGCTATACGCGCGGGATGGCGATGGTCGACAAGTATGCGTTCGTCTGTCTGTCCAAAATCCGCGAAAAACGTGAGTTCGGCGGCCTGCCCATTGAAGAGAATCTCGACGAACTGAAATGCGGCGTCTACGCCGTCAATATCGAAACCGGTGAAAGCGTCGGCTTCGTCGAACTTACGCAAGGATGCACCGAGTTGTTTGAGGTGCTCGTCCTGCAGGGCATGCGGTTTCCGTCACTGATCGGTTTTCAAAAGGACACGATCAACGGCATCTTCATCGTCCCGCCGGGCATGGTGCAAGCGGGTGACCCGTGACCGTCGCCAGACGAGATTTCACCATGAAAAGCATGACGGACGAGCGCACGATGGACATGATTCGCAAGGTGGAGCGTTGGCCTTCAGAGCTAGAACAGACGCAGCAGCAAACGCGCAGCACGTCCGTGGCCAGGAACATTCGCCGGCTTCAATCGCCCGGCCAACTCGGCATGATCGGTACTTGAATGACCGTCGGCGCGTCGGTGCGTGTCAGCGCGGCGTGCAGCGCGGCGTCGAGTTGCGTGATATCGTCACAGTACAGCCCGTGGCAGCCGAACCCGTGCGCGACGGTATCGAGTCTCGTGGGGCCCAGAAGGCTGTACAGGTCGTTGTCATACTCGCGCATGTGCGCCGTGACGGAGATGCCCCACTGCTGATCGTCCGCCACGACGGCGACAAACGGCAGCTTTTGCCTCGCGGCGCATTCGAGTTCGGCGACGGTGAACGTAAACGCGCCGTCGCCCGACAGCAAAATGACCGGCGCGTCCGGATACGCCGCACGCGCTGCGAGCGCGCCGGGCAACCCCCAGCCCACGACGCCGCTGGCGCCGCACGTGACCCACCGGCTGGGGTAATGGTCAGTCAGTAACTGATGCATCCACTGTCCGATGTTGCCTCCGTCGACGAGCAGGATAGTGTCGTCGGTGAGCGCTCGTTGCACGGCGAGCGCGACGTCGGCACCGGTCGCGCCGGGTTTGAGCGCCGCGGCGCGGTCATGGCACAGTTGCCTGTGCACAGCGCGACGTTTGCACGCTTCTTTGAGCCAGTCGCTGGCCGGCGGTATGTTTGCCGCGGCGCACGCGCCCGTGAGCTGATCAAGCACGGTCGCGGGTGAACCTTGAATGCACACATTTGCTTCGAGCCCAGCGCGCAGTTGCGCGCTGTCCGCATCAATGCGTATCACTTTCGCATCATCACGCAGCACCGACGGCGCGATCTGACCTACGCGATAATCAAACGCCGCGCCGGCGACGATGACCACATCCGCGTCCGGCAACAGCTGCGGCCCGCCGCAGGCAGCGCCGATCACGCCCATGAACGGCTCGATCGGTTTCGGCACGCAGCCGCGGTCCCATATCGGCACACACACCGGCACGCACTGCTGCT